>NZ_JBHNZK010000002.1:0-485023 GCF_042464845.1 Pedobacter sp. BG31 | reverse complement strand
CGGTAAAAAATGTATTTTTGCCCATGTTGTATTTAGGTGTGGTAACTCAAATATAACAGCACAAAGGGTAGCTTTTATCGCTGCCCTTTTTTATAAGCAAAAAATATTTTCTCCGGACAACAGTGAAATAAATTCAGCATGACGATTACCTAAGAATTAATTATCAAACTCAAGTAATTATATGTTAAGCTAAAAAACGGAGCGGTTATCCAACCAGCTCCGCTCATCATTAACTAAAAATTAGCAACCTATTGCTATATCTATTTTCTATCTGCAGAAATGTTTTGTTCAATAAAATATTTTGCGAAATAAGCCCTCATTCGTTTCTCGAAATAAAGCTTCGCAGCGCCTTCATAGTGATGATCCTGTCCGGGCAGCACCATTAAATCAAAATCTTTGTCTGCTTTGATTAGCGCATCTACCATTCTGTAGGTATTTGCCGGATTTACATTTTCGTCAACCTCGCCGGTTACCAGCATTAAATGACCCTTTATTTTTTTGGCTAAATCCTCATTTAAAGGCATTTTATTTTCCAGTCCCTGATAAGTTTCGCCCCAGGTTCGGTTATAAATTCTATTGTCGTGGTTACCCGATGACGCTACGCCTACCTGATAAAAATCAGGATATTTGCCCATAGCAGCAACAGTCATCATACCTCCTCCGGAATGGCCGAAGATTCCTACTCTGTCTAGATCCATAAAGGGATGTTGTTTGGCCAATTGCTCCAGGGCATATTTATCATCGTCAATTGCGTAATCACGAAGGTTTCCGTAGCCATATTTGTAATATTCGGCATTACGTATGGGCGAGCCTCCCCTATGCCCAACTGCTACCACAATAAATCCTATTTGCGCCAGAGCGGCATTGTTATATTTATCAAGCACAGTAAAATCGTTCCAAACGGTTTCGATCTGAGGACCCGGATAAACCTGAGATATTACAGGATATTTTTTAGCCGGATCAAAATCGAATGGTTTCCAGATCAGTCCATACAAATCGGTTACGCCATCTTTGGCTTTTACGGTAAAGGGTTCGGCATTTTTCCAACCATAAGCATATAGATTACTTACATTTGGCCTTAATACTTCGGAAATGGTTTTGCCGTCAATTTTACGCAGCACCGTTACCGGCGCCAGATTTATACGTGAATAGTTATCTACAAAATATTTTCGGTCTGGTGAGATATAAACCTGATGGGTGGCGTTTTCAGGGGTAAGCAACTGCTCGTTTTTACCGTTTAAAGCCACCTTGTATAACATGGCATAGTAGGGGTTGATGTTACGCTCCTTACCATAACCATAGAGATAGATATCGCCTTTAACGGTATCGACAGACATGATTTTTCCGGCCGTAAAATTGCCTTTGGTAATACGGTTGAGTAAATGGCCCTCACTGTTGTAGCGGTAGTATTGGCCCCAACCTGTTCTGTCGCTCCACCAGATAATTTCCTTTCCTCCTTTTATAAATGAAACATCGAAAAAATCTTCGTTAATAAAGGGTTTGCTGGTTTCCTGTATAATGGAACGAACACTCCCCGTAGCCAGGTCTACCGCACAAAGTTCCATTTCATCCCTGCTTCGTTTACGTCTGATGACGAAAACTTCCTTTGTATTTCCCTGAGCTTCGATTACTTCCAATTGCTGATCTGGCCAGCGTTTCAGGTCTACTTTTTTGAAAGAACCGCTTTCGGCATTGCCGATATAAAGCTCATACTGCGCTACGTCCTTATCGCCCGGTAATTCATATTTATAGGTTGATACCCTTGGTCTTGGTGTGATCGCCGAGCTGACTACAGCTAGCGTAGCCACTTTCCTCGTATCTACCCTTAAGGCATAAAAATATCTGGCACCTAACCATTTTGCATTAGAAGGATAAGTTTTATCAGTAGTGTACGTACCTTTTTGATCAACACAAAACGAGAAATAAGGTTCAGCATCAAAACTCAGCTGACGTTCATTTTTCTTGTCGGCAGTTGCAGCAATGTACAAATTATGTGCTTTGCTGTAAAGCGTCCACTTACCATCTGCAGAGACACCAAAACTGACTGTTTTTGTTAATGGTGCTTTGTTAACCTTTAAGGTTATTTTTTTAGTTTCGTAGTTATAGTCGTAAGTTTTTGCGCCATATTTTATAATAACACTTTTCTCATCGTCTGAAAAATTTGCCCAATACATCACGTCCTTTTCTTCAACCATTTGCCCGGTGAGCACTTTTAATTGTCTCAGTATTTCGGGTTTATCAAATAAGCTCTGCTTTTTTCCTGTAGCTAAATTTACAATGTAATGCGTATTCTTTTTAGCGGGCGCAACAAGAGAATCGCCTGACCAATCCGGTTGTTTGCCATTTAAAATAGGTTCATCAGCGATAAACCAAAAATACCTGCCGTTTTTAAGAAAAAATGGAATCACCTTTGTGGTACCAATCAGCTTACTTAAATTTGGCGCATCAAATTTTTGAGCAGCTTTATAATTGGCTTGCTGTGCAACAGCCGCTACACTGCAAACCAACCATAATAAAATTAAACTAATTGGCTTTTTGCACATATCTCTCTTTCATAGACTTAAATAAACTTACCAGGTAAGGATTACCTGAAGTTCTGGTGATTTCATCTGAAAGCCCGGCTATCTTCGGAAATGTATAACCTTTGATAGTTCTGGCAAACGTAACATAGTCAAATAAGATATGGCGGTTGGCTTCAGAGAAAGAACCTAAATTTTTCAAAAACAAGTCGGTAACTTCCTCAATGTTTTTCTCTCCGGCTGCAATGGCAATATCCATCATCACCAACAACTGTTTTTTATCAGGCATTTCGGTATTGCGGATTTGCGTTTTGTAACGTTCGTAATCCTTCTTGTTAAAAGGCTTTACTTTTGCATAAAAACCATTTAAGGTCCACGATGCAATTTGTCTGTATACAGATGAAAGCTTTTTATCAACTGTATCCTTTGTATTTTTTGCCACAAAATCTTTCCAATGTTCGGCCAGATATTCGAAGTTAGGGCTTGAGAAATCAGACAGGTACATGGTATAGCGGTTTTCGCCAAATAAAAACCAATTTTCTGGGCTGGCTTTTTGCTCTGGTGTTAAACTGTCCATTAACTCGTTATTCAGTTCCTTTGCCCTTGATTTTTCCATCACCTTAATCTTTTGCCTGATGTAAGCCCTCATTAACCCGGGCGTACGATCGCCATGCTCATAACGGGTATTGAGGTTGGCTTCATCATTATTTGCCGTTAATCCTTTGCTGGCATTGGCGATGAAATCTTTCGCGGACATACCGCCTACAAACTTATTCCTGATTTTTCCGTCGGCATCTAATACCAGGTAAGAGGGATAAGCTTCAATGGTATACATTTTTTTAACCGATGGCCCCTCGCCTTTTTCCATATCCACTTTGATGTTGATAAAGTTTTTATTGTAAAAATCGGCAACACTATCCTGTGTAAATACATTGGCCTCCATTTGCTTGCAGGGAATGCACCACGTGGTAAAACAATCTACAAAAACAGATTTATTTTCAATTTTGGCCTTCGCCAAAGCTTCTTTCAGGCTTAGCTTTTCGAAATGGATTTCTTTTTTCTGGGCGCTTACAGCCAGGCTTAAAAAAAGCATGGTTACTGCAAAAACGATTCTTCTCATATTATCTGGCATTAGGTTCGTTATTCATTAACATCTTCATTAATTGAAAATGCTCTTTTGTTAAAGGGTCTTTGTGGGTATTGGCTACCTGGTTAATGTGTTTATTTAATGAGGTGCGGTAAGCATTTAAAACAATACTGATATCACTTAAACCAGCATCGATTTTGTTTTTTGAAATTAAAGTCAGCAGGTTTTTAAGATAGTTATACTGAATATTGCGCTGATAAGTGCTTAACGCTGTATCTGGGTTAAAATCTAAAAAGATATAATGATCTACCTGATTAAACAGATCTTTTGTGCCAAAAACATTTTTTTCTCCTGAATTTTCGGCTTCCAAAAGATTTCTGAGCAGATCGGCAGTGGTGAGGTAATTAACGATCTTGTTTGAAGTTTTTGAAACCAGTGTTTCGGTATTGGAGCCATCCATGGATTGTGCCCTATCATTTCTGGTCCATGCCGGTACTTGTTTTAATACATTTTGGTATAGAAATTCGAAGGTGGCCAGTTGCCTTGCCTTTGACACATAAACGGATGGTATACTGTTATAACCTTTCATCACCGCAAAACGCTGTTTACCACCTATATTAGGCAAAACACTGGTAGCATACTGGTCGTACGACATGATAAAATTGGCGGCGAGCAACATGTAGGTATCCCAGGTATCATCATTCATTTTAGATGCAATACCTTCCAGTTTCGGGTAGAAAGCTTTCAGTCGATTGATTCCAATCTGCGCGGCTTCTATATTTTGCGAAGATAAATCTTTAGCCTGCGCATAAGGGTTGTTCTTGTCTTCGGCCGAGTAATAAAGCGCAGGGTTTATTTTGCCTTCCTTTAAAAATGAGGCGCCATTGTTGCCATCCTGAAACTGACGGTACGCCCAGTTGATGGCCAGGTGATCATAGGCGCCTATATGCGGTAAAAACAGTTTGCTGTCAAATGTCTTTGAAGCAGGTAACATTAAATAGTTAAACTCTAACTGATCGGTAATTGAAGAGGTAAATCCATGTTGGCTTACAAATTTGGGGTCGCTGAGTTGCTGTACGGTATAAGCGGCACTTGCCGCATAGTTTGGAAGCATGCCCAGCACTTCAGCCATGGCCTGGCCAACTTTAAACTTCAGGATATCCTGGCGTACTGCGGGCGAGGCTGCATCTTTTTGGATCCGCGGATCGTAAGCCCCGCATTGTACAAAATACTTTTGCAACAGGTCGTCAATCATTAAATCGCTGAATGTTACCTTTGCAGTTTTAATTTCGGCAGTTCGGGGGTCTTCTATCAGATCTACCACTGCTTTCGAAGAAACCCCTGCCCAGGCCATCAATACGCTACCTTCTTCCATGGCTACCGGTTTACCGTTTTCGGGTAAAACAACTTTGATTGCGTTTTTAAATCCGGCACTTTCAAAGCACTTGTTCCAGGCTATAACACCATCTTTAACGGCGTTGATAAAAAACTGGGGTACTGACGCATGGATATAAACCAGAATAGGCTGCTGAGGCTCTACCAGATTACCCGCCTTGTAGCTGGCAACATCCTTTGGTTTTACCAGTAAGTTCCACTTTTTAATTACCGTATTTTTTTTAGCTGCGTAACCAGCCAACCCAAAATCAGTAAACTGGCGGGTATCAAAACCAATGCGTTTATCAGCAAGTTTGATGGGCATCTGCGCTTCAGAAAGCTGCTGTAATAACAAACCGAACTGCATGGTATTAGCTTGCTCTATACTTTTGCCATTATAATCACGTCCGGGATTATTCTGGGTTCTGACCACATTAAAAAAAACACCGTTTTTAACTGCTTCAACTTGTTCTACCCCCGATCTGCTTGGATCTGGGTTGGCCATAAGATTGTAGTTCTTAAAAGAAAAAAGTTCACCGCCCTCGATTAGTTGCCTGGTGATATCGATAATCACACTACCAGTATCTTTACCTGAAGCCTCTATTTTAAATGTAAAGCTAATGGGTTCAAGGGTTGAGCCACTCAATAATTGTGACATAGGTGCGTTGTTAACGGCCTGTTCGCTATAATTATTTCTGGTGACATACAGGTTTTCGCCCGGGCCTTTCACAAACCTAAGTATACCTGACGATTTAGAGATTGCAGAAGCACCAAAACGGATATCTCCTGCCACCAGAATATCTTTATTCAATTGGTTTGGCCCAATCTGCAGGTAATATTTTTCATCAGCCTGGTAAACGGGAAATGTACCTCCTACCAGCTGTTTTTTATCTTTAATAAACTTTTCGAAATTTAAAGAAGCACTTTGTTTTGGCTGCTGGGCTACCACTGTAGAGGTAATGGCTAAAGCCAGCAACACCATTGTTAATATTTTTTTCATCCGTATCGTTCTGCTTTTAATGATGATTAAGCCATCATGATCAATATTTTTTTTAAAAATCATTGACGGCTCCATCTGTTTATTTATGTTCACGCTGTACTAGCTTGCGGGCTTGCTCTCCTGCCATTGCTTTATCAATTCTGAAATGGCTCTCAAATGATCTTTTGACAGGTAATCGGTTTTGAGCTGTTGAGCGGCATCACAGGCTTTTTTAATCTTCTCCAGTTGCAGTTTCATTAAAATAGCTTCATTATTCCCAAAACTTGCCGGATTATATATTGAACCCAAAAGCTTGTTAATGTAATTCCGCTGAAGCATTCTGCGGTAATCGGAAATAGGCGCTACCGAATTTACATCACCAAAAATGCCCTGGTACAGGTCATCAAAAAATTCGTTAAGCGTGTAAGGGGTTTGCCCTGTAATGCGCTCGTTCTTCGAGATGGCAGAAAATTTATAAAAAACTTTTCCTAAAAAAGCTTCATAATCAGCTTGTACTTCACCGGCAAATACAAACCTGGTTTTATCGGTTATATTTTTAGGAAACAGCCAAACCGGTTCCTGAAAATAATACGTATTGATGAAGGCCATGGCCTCTTTTTGCGTGGCACGGCCTACCGGAACAAAATTGGGCTTGTCTTCTGCCTTAAGTGCCTGATCACCATATCTACCGCCTATATTTTTAACTACATGTGCCAGATATTCATTATAACGGCTTGCAACGGAAGCATGCATCCTTCTCATCATGCTGTAATTTTCATCGTCATCTTTCTCCAGCCAGTTTTCCATGTTATTCATGATGTATTTAAGGTTTTTAATACCTAAAGCACCGGCTTGCATGGCATTGCTGCCCATATCTTCTGATTGTACGCGGGGGTCGGAAAAATCGCCTTCAGAAAAATAAAACAACCGCACATCTTTACGTTTCTCCGTCACCCAGTTTTTCAAAAATTCACCCTCTTTGTAGGCATTGTTCAGTTCAGGAAAATATTTGTATCCCCATTCAATCGCAAACTCATCATATACACCGATTTTCGGATGAAGTTCTTCCGGGGTAAAACCATCTTCAGGCTGCACTACATAGTTAAACCTGAGGTAATCCATAATAGAAGCACCAAAACCATTTTTAGCTACATAATCTCGTTTACGAACACTATCTACGCTATAACTGTGGCTGCCTGCAAAATCGTGACGCAGGCCCAAGGTATGCCCCACTTCGTGTGTAATTACAGTTTGTAACATCCGGCCCATAATATCTTTCGCCAGGGGCAGCTTACGGCCTCTCTGATCCATTGCTGAACACATGACGAAGTACCAGCGCTGCATTAAATCGGTAATGTTGTGAAAAACGGCGACGTGCGAACTCAGAATCTGACCAGAACGCGGATCAATCACCATGGGACCATAAGCATTTGCAGTGGTGGAAGGTTTGTAAGAAATCACAGAATAATTGATATTATCCATAGAGAAATCAGGATCTTCTGCTGCCGTAGGTGCCATTTTGGCCACAATGGCATTTTTAAACCCTATTTTCTCAAAAACCTTTTGCCAGGCATCCACTCCGGCGATAAAATACGGCTGCAAATACTCCGGCGTATTCCTGTCAACATAAAAAACAATGGGTTGTGCAGGTTCAACCAGTTCGCCACGTTTGTATTTTTCTACATCCTGTGGTTTAGGCTCTATTTTCCAACGGGTGGCCAGGCCACGTTCCTCCAGTTTAAGGGGATTGCTGGAATAATCATTCAATCCACGTGCAAAATAACCGACCCTTTTATCGGCAAAGCGCTGTCGCATGGGTATGGCCGGCAACAAATACCAGCTTGCACCAACTTCCCATGCTGTTGGCCCATTTTGAGGAGCGTTCTGGCTTTCCTGTGGCTGCTGAGGTTCAACAGGTGCTTCGCCTGAATTGGGCTTTTGGGCTAGCGCCCCGGGCGAATAATTGCGCAATGAACGGAACACCATGTTGTTTTTGTAGGCTGAAATTTCGGTTAGCCTTGATAAATTAGCCTGATAAGCGCCCAGGCCTAATTCTTCTTTTGCGCCACTTAGGGATAATATGGGCATATCTGCATTGATTGCCGGCGTAATATCGATCAGTACCGCACCTGCATCTTTGGCGACCGGTGTAAAAGACATGATAATTGGCGATGGCCTGTGAGTAAGGGCATTATAGAAAATGCTATTGGCTTTGGGCGCATTATAGAACTGCGACTGTTCCATGTTGATTGCACCTTTTTTGTTTCTGTTGAATTTAAAAACTGCTTCGTGGACCACATCTCCGGCAAAGCCAAAACGCTTTCTTGCATCTCTTGCGACCTGCGCTGAACCTTTGTTGATGACAATCATGGCCAGGATATCACGGTTTAACAGCGAATCCTGTAACTCCAGGTAATACTTATCATCCTGCTGATAAACGTTGAACACACCTTTGTAGGATATTGCATTCTGCTTGATAAATGTGCTGATAGCAGGTGGCGATTGGGACGCCTTTTGTGCCATTAAACTGGTACTTAAGCAAAGGCCGCCCAGCAACAACAACTTTTTTAGTAGTTTCATTCATTAGTGTTAAAAAGTATTGCCTGCTGTGTGTTACAGGCAATACTTAAGTGAAAAGATAAATTGACCAATTTCTACAAGCCTCTGGCTTTATTTCCGATAGCCTGAAGATCAACCTGAAAATTGTTAATAAAGTAGTTACGAACTATAGCATAGCGTTTTTTAATGATACCATTACTGTCTTTAGTTACGTTTAAAATACCTGCGGCACTTTTGTCAGTATTAACTACAGAACGATTAAGATCTGCTTCAGAAAGTGTAACCATCGCCATCACATAAGCATTCCAATCTGCAGTTGGTGTGATGGTATTGTTAGAATTGGCAATTAAACCTTTGCTGTACGCTACCGCTTGTGTTGAGTTGGTTGAAGCGTAATCAGCGGAGTTCATAAAGTCCACAGATGGCAATATCATCCCTCTCTCATTAATGCTCTGGAAAAACACCTGATTTAATCTGGCTAAAAAAGCCAATTTCTCAGCCGCAGTTAATTGTGCAACTGTACTATTTCCGTAATTGATATAGATGTTATCATAACTATAAAATGCGGGAATCTTTTTGATGTTTTTAGTGGTAACATACGTTGGTGTAAAAACTCCAGTAGTGTAGATAGAATCTACCTTATTGCACAGCAATAACTTTGCGGGCAAATACTTTTTTAAGAAAGCCGCCGGATAAAGTGTAAACAGGCTTTTATTAATGAGCTCAACCTGAGCTTCAACAGCACTGGTTTCAGCAGGTGCCACATCAATTCCCGACCAATTTCCTGCGACATCATTCAAAACTGGTCGTTTCCAACCTGTTGGAGTCCAGTAAGCATCACGTTCTGTAAATTGATACAACATATAGCTACCGTAAGTTTTGTAATAATTTACAATAGTTTGGTCAAAGCCATTATTTCCCTGTGGCAGCTTATAAGTTAAATTGATATTGGAAGGGGTAAGTGTTTCTTCCTTTTTAGCACATGAACTAATGATAGCCATAGCTGCTAATAGTATGATGAGTTTAGAATAAATTTTCATGATTTTAAAGGTTTAATAAGAATAATTTATCTAGGATTTTGAATAAGTCCGGTGTTGGCCAGCATTACATCATAAGGGATCGGCAAAGCAAATAGCGGACTATTTGGTGGCAACGTAAACGTGCTGGTTACATTATCTGGTCCGGTATAAATGTGAGTAACGCCCATACCCCATCTTTTTAAATCAATAAAACGGTGGCAGTCTTCCAAAGCCAACTCTCTTCTACGTTCCTCTTTACAGAACGTATAAAGTGCTTGTGCATCGGTAATATTTACAGGCGTATAAACTGTATTTCTAGTATCGTACCTACTTTGTCTTAAGGCGTTCAAATCGGCCAGAGCAGCTGTTCTATCGGCGGTGTTTCCGCTAACAAGAAATCTACGGGCATAGGCTTCGGCACGGTTAAGATATAATTCAGCCACCCTAAATCCTTTAGTGCCATAAGTTGCGTTTAACGTATTTTTTGCTGTGCGATATGGAAACTTAGTGCCACTAGCTGTGGTGAACGACTGGAAATAATACTGATAACGCAAATCGCCGTAATTAGAAGTTCCGGTACCTTTATCGTACTGGTTACTTAAATCTGCCGATACGGTAAACGGAGGCAATGACCTATTATCGAAGTTAACGGTATTGATATCAGAATAAGAGCCCGAATAAATCCAGAGCACTTCGGGACTAGCTGCATTATAAATGCCATTTGGAGAAATTGCATTATTGCTTCCTACAAAGCCAGCTAAAGAAGTAAGGATAAATTTGTTTTGCAAAGTTGCGGTAGCATACTGGATGGTTTTGTCCATATCTTCGTTCCTACCTTTATATAGATAAAAACGAGATAGCAAGGCATTACATAAATCGGCACTTACTCTAAAAACGTTAGTCGGTGTAAAGTTAGCTCTCAGTAGCGGCTCAGCCCGTAGTAAATCTTTTTCAACCTGATCGTAAACTTCTTTGAGTGAATTACGAGGCAAACCACCATCTTTAACCTGACTACTAAGTACCAATGGTACACCCAATGCGGTTTCAGGATTTACACCTGCACCATTGTACATTTGACCATAAAGTGTAACCAATCTTAAATAGTAGTAAGCCCTTAAAAATAGGCACTGGCCTAAAATGGCATTTTTATCCTTTGCCGTACCCGATACATTATCCAAATAATCAATAATTACATTACATCCTTTAATTTTAGTGTAAAGTCTGGCGTATACATTAGCAGATGTACTGATGGTGTTATTTTGATCAAACATAGTTGGATTAAAAGTGAACATAGGCGTACCTGCCTGCAAGCTCGCCAGATAAGTAGGTATAGGTGCGCCGTTTACCTGTATTAAGGGATTATTTTGGATGTCATCCGTTAGTACATCAAAAGTCTCTATAGATACGCCATTGGGATAAGCATCACCGTTCATCAGTGAAGTTAAATCACCCGTTGATCCTGGGCGCATCTCCTCCTGACTATATTCCTCTAAAAACTTTTTGCAGGAAATGGAGAGTGTCATGATCAGCACCAGGCTGCATAAAAATATTTTTTTCATCACTTAAAAGCTTAGGTTTAGGTTTAAAGTATAGGTTCTGGTACGCGGTTGCCCGCCGTAGGCCACTTCTGGATCAACTCCGTTAAAATCATGACTATTGATTACAAAAGGATTAGATACGCCCCCACCCAACGACACATTTTTACACTTTATTTTTTTAACTACCGATTCTGGTAAAGTATAACTTACGTTGATGTTATTACAGCGAAAACTGGTCGCACTAACTACCCTATCAGTACTATAGTTGTAGAACATGTAGAGGTTTTTATAAGTCTGATCGTTATTTGGTAAGGCAACACCAGGCAGGCTACCATTAGGCAAGGCTGGAATTGACGCACCTGTATTAGATGGCGTCCACCTATCTAATATTAGTCTCGATAGATTTTCATATTCAGTAGGCAATCCGCTATTGTTAGACGCGTAATTGTACAAAGGCGCTAAAAATCTCTTTCCGCCTACCTGTAAATAAAAGGAACTACTGAAGCTTAACATTTTGTACCTAAAATTCATTCCTAAACCAGAGGTAAAATCAGGATCAAGCTTACCCATGTATTGCATAAATGACGTAGGGCTTTTAGGATCAGCACCTGGTGCAACACTTAAATCAAAAGTTGGCTCGCCATTAGCCGGATTAATACCCGTGTATTTAAATGCATAAAATGCTGAAACCGGTTGTCCTTCTACGTTGAGCTGACCAGAAGCAGCTGTACGCCAGCTTACCACTTGTGCACCGGTTTTGGTAACGAGGTTACGATTTTTAGATGTATTTAAACTTACCGACCAGGTAAAGTTTCTAGTGCGTACCGGTACAAAATTAGCACTCACTTCATAGCCCTCATTTTTCATTGAACCGCCATTTACGTACATGTTAGGTACGCCGTATTCCAAAGGCACCGGTAGCGTAGTGATCAAATCTCTACCTCTCTTCGTATAATATTCTATTGATCCGTTTACTTTATTTTGAAATAGATTCCAATCTAATCCTAAGTTTAAACTGGTTGTTTGTTCCCATCTTAAATCGCCGTAAGGTAAGTTGCCTATGGTAAGTAGTGACTCTCCAGTTAAGGCATCGGTTGAATTAGCTGCCTGGCCTGTAGGAAGTTTGATGATTAAATCAGGACTTATATTGGCTGCGATGTTACGTTGGTAACCGAAAGAACTGCGTAAAGCTAAACCATTTAACCAGTTACTGCTTTCAAACCATTTTTCGTTAGCAATATTCCAACGGAAACCACCAGCCCAAACGGGATTAAATTTCTCATTGGTGAATTGACCGAAGCGGTTAGATCTGTCATTTCTTACACTAAAGTTAAATACATATCGGCTGGCATAAGAATATGAAGAAGTTAGGTAAAGGCCCATGGTATTTACCCTCCTATCAGTGATACGAGGAATAGAGACTAACAAAGAATTTACTGTTTTTGCAGAAGTTACCGTTAACGGCAGCGTCGCGAATGACTTTCCTCTATCACGTAGATAACCATAAGCGGTAGCTTGATAGCCTTCGTAATTTGTACTGTTGGTTTCTATACCAAACATTGCTCCAACCGTATGTTTTCGACCGAAAGTTTTGTTAAATGACAAGTTGTTACGCCAGCCGAAAGTTCTATTGGTACTGGTTACCTCGTTAAACTCTCCACCTACAGGCAATTTGGAATTAATGTAGGCCGGATCTGAAGGTGAAATACCATATTCTGCAAACCTTAATGTCCTGGATACATATTCTGTTTTTTCAGTGGCATATGTTGAACCATTGGTGGCAGATGAATTGTAGCTAAAAAGCGTTTGGAAACGAAAATTATTGGAAATTTGATAATTCACATCCATACTTCCGTTGGTAGTTAAAACATTGTTAACGTTTCCGGTTTCATTTATCTCATTGATGATATTGAACATATAACCGGATGAGTTGCGGTAAAAACTCAATTCGCCATCAGGGTTATAAGCTGCGATTGCTCTGTTCACTTTAGTAGCATAATCATAAGGACTTACCTGGTAAAAGCCATTGGTGGTATTTTTTGACGCTGCCAAACGGATACTTAGCGACAGATTTTTGAAGACCTGAGAACTCATGGCCAAGCTACCAGTAATGCCCTTAGTGTCGTTACCTATAGCTGTACCATTATTTGTGTTATAGCCAAATGAAGAATAGTATCTGGTATTAGAATTACCGCCAGAAATACCTAAGTTATGATTGGTACTAACCGGGGCCCGGAACAAAATGTCAAACCAGTTGGTATTCGCCGTTTCCATGGCTGCCACCCTTGTATTAAACTCATCTTCCGTAATGGTTTTTAGGTAAAGATATTCATTTAAAGCACCTGCGTAACCAATGTTGTTATTCACAAACGGTGAGGTTAAACCTCTTTCGAAAATTTCCCTTGAAACGGCAACACGCTCTTTAGAGTTCATCAGATTGAGTTTCTCATAGGTTACCTTATCAGTAATACTGAAATTGGTAGAGTAGTTAATAGATGGAGGACCAACCTGTCCTTTTTTTGTAGTGATTACAATAACACCATTCGCGGCCCTAACACCATAAATTGCTGTGGCTGAGGCATCCTTTAATACGGTAATGTCTTGAATATCGTTTGGATTCAACCATCGGATAGAGTTACCAACAAAGGTTCTCAAATAGTCGAAATTATCAGAATTGATATTTCCTGCAGTATTTAACTCTTGTGCTTTAAAGGGCAGCGGATCTTCCTGAATGATACCATCTACTACCCAAATAGGTTCCTGCGAACCGACCAAAGTAGACGTCCCCCTTACTCTCACGTTTTGTTTAGTGCCCACCATACCGCTGGTATTGGTTACTACTACCCCTGCAAGTTTACCTTGCAAAGCCTGTTCTAGCGTATTGATCCCGTTTAGGTTTAAATCCTTAGCTTGAACGGTAGCTACAGAGCCAACTACATCAGCTTTTTTAAGTATTTGGTAACCGGTAACCACCATTTCTTCCATTTCTTTAGCAGCCATGGAAAGCGTTACATCTATTACAGATTGATTGCTAACGGAAACCTGTTTGCTTTCCATACCTACAAATGAGAAGATTAGAGTAGCGGGTTCCTGCGCAGATACATCAATTTTATACCTTCCCTCTTTATCTGTAGCTGTTTTTACATTTAATTCTTTTGAAAATACAGTTACACCCGGAAGGGAGCGATTTTCGGTATCTGCTACCCTACCCGTAACCATACGGTATTTACCCGCTGGCCTGGATGCGGGAGGTCCCATTTCTTGAGTAACGGTTTTCGATTTGATAATAATCGTTTTATTCTTAATGGAATAACTTAGCGGCTGGTCTTTAAAACACGCTGCCAATGCACTTTCCAGAGAAGCATTTTTTACGTTTATGGTTACCGGTGTCGTTTCGCTGATATGACTGGAAGTATATACGAAGTCGTATCCGGTCTGTTTTCTGATCTCTTTAAAAACATCGACAATTTTGGCATTACTTTTTGACAGGGTAACAGTTTGTGCTTTACTGCTACCTAACTGAAAGGCAAAAATGGCAAACAAAAGTATGGCTACCTTTGCTGTAAAGCCCATATTCAGCCCAGTTCGACAGGCGCATGGCCCATCGTACAATGAAATGGATTTTTTCATACATTTGAATGGAATACCACATGCGGGCGCAATGGTATCCTGGTTTGTTTGGTTGTTTGGTTTAGTTGAATATATTCTTCATTTATACCGCTCCAAATTTACTGCCGGGGGTGCTTCATCTCACCTCCGGTTCTTTCTGGAAACGTAGCTATGTAAATTTATGGCATCACGATTACCCTCCTTCCTTCAATTTTGAAATGTACACCGCCGGTTTCTTCAAGCGACGAAAGTACATCCTCTAAGGGTTTATTTCTGGAGATGGCCCCTCCAAAGCTTTCTTTGGTTACCGGCCCGTTATAAACTACTTCTACATCATACCACCTGGCAATATCCTGCATAATCCTTTCTATCCCCACATTTGTAAACTGAAAATTGCCGTTTTTCCAGGCGATAACATCATCCACATCAACTTTATTTATATTAATAAGTCCATTAACAGCTGTTGCCTGCTCGCCGGGAACTATTTTTTTAGCGGAGTTACCATCAACCACTTTTACACTGCCCTCTAGCAGGGTGGTTTTAAGTGATGGTTCATTATTGTAAGCCCTTACATTAAAGTGAGTACCCAATACCTCAACAGATTTGTTATTAACCGTAATAATAAAAGGCCTTCTTTTTTGAATGCCATTAACAGCTGTATTTACTTTTGCCACTTCAAAATAGGCCTCGCCCTGTAACTTTAAACGCCGTTCGAAGTTTGATGAAAAATTTGCAGGCAGCGAAATGCTGCTGGAAGCGTTAAGCCAAACTTTTGTACCATCAGGCAGTTCCACCTGGTAGGTGCCTCCGTTTGGGGTTTTAATCTCCATCTCTTTGGTTACAGCACTCGTTTTATCTAAAGCTATTCCACTTCCATCTATATATTCGAGATCAGCAGAATCGATTTTTAAGCCGGGTTTACTATTGCTTAACTGCAAAATCTTTCCGTTAGATAGTTTCAGAATAGCCGTATTGGTTCCGGGTAAAATCTCACTTTTAGTTTTTTCAGGAGAAATCAGCATGTTAAACCAACCGGATTGGTAGGCAAAAAAACCAATAGCGAACACCAGTATAGCTGCTGCACTTGCAAACCAGATCGGAAAAAGTTTTGATTTTAAGGGTTTCACTTTTTCTTCTTTAATCCCGATATCTATTTTAGCATAAAGACTTTTTTCCAACTCATCAAATCCGGTATAGTTGGTTTCCCGGAGATCGAGTTCTTCATCATTAAAAGAAGCATACCATTGCTCGTAGAAGGCTTTTTCTTCTGGCGTAGCAGTTCCTTGTTGCCACTTAAAGGCAATTTCTGGTATGGAGTAGGTTTTGTCGCGTTGATCCAATTGTTTGCTGATTTAACATATAGTCACATCAACAAGGCCTAACCCTATATTAATTTAAAAATAAATTTTATTTGGAAAGAAGATACAAAATCAATGGCAGTCCTGCCCCTAATTTACCCTTTAAAATTTTGAGCGCCCTGGTAATGTGGGCTTCGACTGTTTTTTCAGATACATTTAATTCCTCAGCGATTGCTGCATTTGATTTGTAGTCTTCCCTGCTCATCTTAAAAATCAGGCGGCATTTGAGCGGAAGCCCGTTAATATGCTTGTCTAATTCCTGTCTGAGTTCCCGTTCAGAAAACCATAGTTCAGTAGTATCTATCCCCTTTTCTGCAATCTCCTCAAGTGATTTTTTCTTGGCCTCATGAAAATATCCTCTGCTTTGTTTATTAATCACCTGGTATTTGGTTGCTGCACTTAAATAAGTACGCAGGCTATATTTGATCTGCAGGTTTGAACGCCTTTTCCAGAGACTTAAAAACACCTCCTGTACCACTTCTTCAGCTTCGGCCTGGTTAGCCAGACGGTGGTAGGCTACGGCAAATACCTTATCCCAGAACCTGCGGTATATTTCCGTAAATGCACCTTGATCGCCATTTTTGATATGGGAAATTAGCTGGGCATCCGAAAAAGACTCGTAGCTATTCATAGCTTTAGGGAAAGTTTAAGCAAATTAACTTATAAAACATCAAAAACCAACATGTATAGCTATTATTTCGCCAAAAGTATACTTATAGACAATGGAAATCTTCAAATGGCAAACACATTTATATATCTGAAATGGAAGTCGCGTCGATTTTGTTGTCAAGAATAAATGATAATCAGGCGCAAAGATACAACCTGCAAGGATATTGAACTGACCAGATTAAATGATCCGTCTAGGTTATATGCTAAGAAAATGTCGTCCTGATAGATTTATGGTATAAATCAATATGAATGACCGTAGCATTAATAGGAATAAAACCTCTTCTAAGATCGTCATTGCGAACTGAAGGGTTAGCTATTGCGATGGCATGAAGCAATCTTCACCTGTCGAATTAGATTGCCTGCCTTGTTACAGGCAGGCTTCGTCGTTCCTCTTCGCAATGACGACTTTTTAGGGATTCTGTCAATGGTAGTCAAACATTTTATTCTACCACCGCAACGAAACCACCACGTGGCAAACAGTTAATTTTAACTGGTTGTTCTTTATGCCATAACTGGTTTTGTGATTTAAAAGATTTGTCATTTTCGCCATCCCGGATAATGTTGATGTTTGCTTGCTTTTTGTTCAAAAAGTCTAAATTGAACTGTAATACTTTGGCGTCTTCCTGCCCATTCAGTCCTCCAATGTACCATTTGGCACCACGTCTTCTCGCCATTACCACATATTTCCCCGGAAAGCCACTCAATAAACGTGTTTCATCCCAGGCGGTAGGCACAGCCTTCAAAAAGTTTTTTGGTGCATCAGGCAACGCATAATAAGCTTCCGGTCGATCTGCAAAGTGCTGTAAAGCCGATTCAAAGACAACGGAAAGTGCTAATTCATGTCCATAAGAAGTAATATGCGGGTGCTGACTGTTAGAAAAAGTAACCGGGGTATAATCCATGGGTCCAATTACGTTCCTGGTAAAAGGCAAGGTCGTATTGTGTACAGCTGCCTTATTGGTCATTACATCTCCATTATTATACCATTCAGCACCAAAAACGGCTTCCACGCTCATTAAATTCGGATAGGTTCTAGACCAGCCACGTGGGATCGTTGCACCATGAAAATTAACCATCAAATGGTGATCTGCGGCATCTTTCAAAATTTCAAGATACAACTTCATCATATCCTGCTGGTCTCCGGCAAAAAAGTCTACCTTAATTCCGTACACCCCTATTTTATTTAACCATTCAAATTCTTTGATGCGTCTTTCCCGGGTCCTCATGCGGTCTACAGGTGTATCCTTTGACCAGTCAGTTGTACCAGAATTGTACCAGATTAAGGGTTTGATGCCTTTTGATTTGGCATAATGAACGGCATCCTCCAGTTTCCCGCCATTGCCCATTACATCCCATTCCCAGTCGATCAGCACATAAGGCCAGCTCATGGTTTTGACGAGGTTGGTATATTCAACCGCTTTTTGATAGTCTTTGGATCCATGGTTATAAGCCCAGTAAATCCAGGCTACCGCACCTGGTTTGATCCAGCCTTTTTGTGCAATACGACTTGGCTCACTCACATCAGTAATCAAGGTAGATTCTACCACAGTTGCCAGGCTTCCGATCATTACGGTATGCCATTGTGATTTCCAGGGTAAAGTGCTGATATCACCTTGTTGCGGAAAGCTTTTCCTTCCTGCCGAGTAGCTGATTTTGTACCGGTTAACATCTTTGTTGTTCACCAATCTGGAAGCTGCATTAAATTCGCTGTTTCCAGCTTCAGAAATGAGATACCACACCGGTGCTTCCTGATGTTTAAACAAGGCAGGGTAAGACCACTCCTGGCTTTTTTCTCCTTTACCGTTATTGCTATAGGGGTAAAAATCTTCATAACCCGGATCGTAGGCTTGTACCCAGCGATCTGTCTGTGCCGGAATATTAAAGGTGGTATACTCATCTTCGATATGAACCGGTTGGTCTGACCATTTTGGAAATTCATAACGGAAGGCAATACCATCGTTGTATACCCGGAAAATCACATTCAATGCCTTACCGTTCGCATTGACAAAGTTACAGGCACTTTCATTCGCCTGGTTACTACAAAGCTTTCTTTTACCGCTTATCATTTCATACCGTGGTCCTTCATAAGGCCCCCAGATATTTTTGGCACTTTCCATCATTAAAACGCGAACGTTATTGCGCACCTCACTGAAAAGGTGCTGATTCACTCCAGGGCGGAGAGATAACCAACTCATTTAACGAGTACAATCCTATTTAGACAATAGCGCCATAAATTTTAAACACATAGGCAATGGAGCCTGGTGCCTGTTCAGGAAGTTTTATTTTTAATCCCTCTCCTGTCTGTTCAAATTCAATTGATCCGGGATAACCCAATAAACTTACCTTTTGTATTTTATTGACTTTATTTGATGCGAGGCTCTCTATAAGTGCTGTTCTATCAGAAGGCCAGTCAAGCATGGCTGCAAACAAATCTTTCCCTTTGGTGGTGAAGCGGAAATCCTTTGCCCCAAATTTTACACTACCCTCGTTAAAGCCCTGTACACTTAGTGGCTTTGCGTTTGCAATTGCCGGTCCTTCTCCGAAGATTTTCCATGGTCGCGTACTATAAATACATTCGCTGTTTCGTTGCATCCAATCGGTTATTCCTTCCACTATGGCGCGTTCTTTTTCGTCAATGGTTCCATTTCCCCTTACTGGAATATTCAGCATCAGGTTACCATTTTTACTGACTACATCCAACAACATATGAATAACGGTTTTGGGATCTTTATACCAGTTGTTATCATAAACCGGACGGTCATAATGCCAGGAACCAATACAAGTGTCTGTCTGGAAAGGCTCTTTAGCAATTTCATTGGTTTGCCCACGCTCGATATCCCACACCATACACTTACGCTGTTGTTCATCAAGCACTTTCCCGAATAATACCGCCTCCAGTTTACCATATTTTTTGATACTGGCATTATACATGTGTGCGGCAATCCTTAGTCCGGCGTCACTAACCGGATATAGAGGTAAAATCGTATCATCAAAGTAGATGACGTCCGGCCCATACTTATCCAACAGTTCAATAGTGCGTTTGTAGAATTTTTCACAATAGGCTTTAGAAGGTAGGGAAACACCATTTACCCAAGCCCATTGACTGTGGATCATCCCGTTATCCTCACTATTTTTACTGAGTGGATGATTTTGTGCATATAGCTCCTGAGGGTCTTCTCCTTCCCACCAGGTTCCTTTACCATCAGCTTTTGTTAATTTTCCATCGTAAGGAATACCGGCCATTGGGCCATTTTTATCAGCGCGCTGGGCGGTCTCCATCCAGCTCCAGGCGTGCGCCGCATGCACACTTACACCGAAGCGCAGGTCATGATTTTTTGCGGCCTTCGCCCAGCCACCGATAATATCCTTTTTAGGCCCCATGCGAACAGAATTCCATTTCTGGTGTGTACTATCATACAGATCCAGGTTATCGTGGTGATTGGCCATGGCCATAAAATATTTGGCGCCAGCCTTTTTGTACAGCCCCACCAATTCTTCCGGATCCCATTGATCAGCCTTCCAGTCATTAATTACGTCTTTAAAACCGAATTTAGAAGGATGACCATATTTTTCTAAGTGATATTTATATTTATGTCCGCCTTCCATGTACATTTCTCGGGCATACCAATCACCGAATTCCGGCTGACACTGGGGCCCCCAATGTGCCCACATGCCAAATTTGGCATCGCGAAACCACTCAGGCGTTTTGTATTGAGACAGGGAATCCCAGGTAGGTTGAAACGGACCAGCTGCATAAGGCGCGTTCATCAGGTGTCTGGCGTAACTTTTTGAAAGGTAAAGCGATGACAGGCTCAGGGCCATCCCTTTAATTAATGTTCTTCTTTTCATATTGGTTAGTTTTTAGCTAAGGCTAACGATGCATATAACTCATCATGTCTTCGCTTAATTCATTTGGTGTTTCAATTTATTCATATCATACAAATAAATTGTTATTCCAAAAATAAGTGACCTTAACCTAAAAAAAACTAAACAAATAAGACTTTATTTTGTACAAAACCGACTTTTTACCTTGTAATTTGAATTAAAGCTTGGAAAGACTTCGATAAATCGATTTAATGCAATTACTAAAGTTTGATAAACCATCACCAGTCAGAGGAAAAACGATTAATATCGGAATAGTGATAAAAAATGTCGGTTTCAGATAAATTTATAACATCAGTAGCAGATTATATTTGAATGTCTGCAAAACAGGTATAACCAAGTAATTAATAGTCAATCTTCTCAAAATGAAACTAAAACTTTTACGCATCGCATTAACCATATTTTGCTTTACCCGGATAGCATTAGCTCAAACCCCTGTTGTGCAAACTAAATTTACGGCTGATCCTGCTCCTATGGTATATAAAGACACCGTTTTTTTGTATACCGGACATGATGACGACCAGGCATTCGGCTTCAGAATGAAAGACTGGTTACTGTATACCTCCACAGATATGGTTAACTGGACTGATCATGGTGCTGTAGCATCTGTAAAGGATTTTAAATGGGCAAATTCAGAAGATGGTGCATGGGCCGCCAATGCATAGCCAGAAATGGAAAATTTTACCTCTATTGCTCCATGCCAAATGCCATTGGTATTGGTGTAATGGTAGCCGACAGCCCATACGGGCCATTCAGAGATCCTATTGGAAAGCCGCTGATCAAAAATTCGATGGAAGATATAGACCCCAGTATTTTGATTGACGATGACGGACAGGCATACTTATATTGGGGCAATCCTAATCTCTGGTATGCTAAACTTAATGAAGATATGATTTCGATCTCTGGTGATCTCATCAAAGATCCTTCATTCGCAAAAGGTAAAGCAAATCATGATTTTTTTCATTATCAGGAGGGTCCCTGGGCATGGAAACGGAAAGGGAGATATTATATGGCCTATGCCTCTACCTGCTGCCCCGAAGGTATAGGTTATGCCATGGGCGAAACCGCCACAGGTCCATGGAAATACGCAGGTATGATTATGGATGGAGACCCGCGATCCGGCGGCAATCATCCGGGAATTATTGATTACAAAGGAAAATCTTACGTATTCGGATTTGACCAAAGCTTGAGAATGAAAACGATGAGCCAGCCTTACGAGCGCCGTTCAGTTCGGGTTAAAGAACTCAGGTACAGCGCAGATGGTACCCTTGAAAAGCTTCCGTTCTGGACACCTGAAGAGTTGAAAAGTGTCGGGACGATCAATCCCTATCAAAATGTGAAAGCAGTTACCATGGCTTACAGCGAAGGCGTTAAAACAGCGGTGGCATCAACGCTGGGAAATCTTAAATCTGCCACAAACGGCGGAAAAATTCCTTCAGGAATGGTACTTACCGCTATCCACAACGGAGACTATATCAAAGTAAGAAACGTAGACTTTTCAAAGGGAGCAAATACTTTGGAGGTCTTAGTAGCAGCACTCTACGGAGGTCAGATCGAAGTACGAAGAGATGCCATAGACGGTCCGCTGTTAGGAGTAGTGAATGTTAACTATAAAGGCGAGGGTGATGTTTGGAGAAGCATAAAAACACCAGTTAAATCGTTAACCGGTTCGCATGATCTTTATTTTGTGTTTAAAGGAAAACATGATTTATTTTATTTTGACTCCTGGCAGTTTACGGGCAACCGATAATCAACAACCTGATTAATACATTAAACAATAAACTTAAAGACATTTATTTTCAGTATCCTATAATCTTTTCGAATGAAACTAAACTTTACGACCGGTCTCCTCAGCATTTCAATGCTATTTAAGGTAGGCTTAGGTTATGCCCAAACCAAAAGCACTGCACCACTCCTACCACTTAACAATAAAACCTTGTGGTATACCTCACCTGCCAAAGTGTGGGAAGAAGCTTTACCTATTGGAAACGGTCAGTTCGGTGCCATGATTTTTGGCCACCCGTCAAATGAAAAGCTTCAACTCAATGAAATTACACTATGGTCTGGTGATCCACAGCCTGATGCAGACCGCAAGGATGCTTACCAGTATCTGGATACCATCAGGCGAACGATACGGAATCAAAACTATAAACTGGCTGAACAGTTAACACGTGATCATTTTACTTCCCCTGCACCATACAATGCTTCCTATCAAACCTTAGGCAATTTGACCATGAAGTTTAAATTACCTGAAGGAAAGCCTGTAGAGAATTACCGCCGCTGGCTAAACATCGACCAGGCTATCGCAGGTGTTTCTTTTAGTGTAAATGGCATTGCTTATCAAAGGGAAATCTTTTCCAGTGCGGCAGATCAGGCTATGGTTCAGCGCCTGAGTGCTTCTAAAAAAGGTAGTTTGAGCCTGAAACTGGGGCTGAGCAGGATCGAAAATGCCAAAACGCGTTTTGTTGCACCTAATACGCTCATCATGACAGGCCATGCCGGTGGAAAATTAACCTATGAAGTACAGCTTACTGTACTAAACACTGGTGGTTCGCTTAAGGCTTCGGGGCAGGAGCTTGATGTTGTTAATGCTGATGAGCTAACGATTATCATGGCGGCAGGGACCTCTTATACATTGGATTATGAAAAATTTTTCCTTGGAAAAGATCCGCATGAAGCCGTAACACAACGCATGGAACGGGCAATCCATAAGCCTTACCTGGCATTAAAGAAAGACCACATCAATGAATATCAGCCGTATTTCCGCAGGGTAAGCTTCGAACTTGGCAACAATAAAGATTCAGGATTAACTACTAATGGACGTTTAAAAGCTTATGGTAATGGCCTGGCAGATCCTTCTTTTGCGACACTTTTTTATCAATATGGCCGGTACCTGTTAATTTCTTCCAGCCGTCCCGGTAACCTGCTACCTTCTAATTCGCAGGGTTTGTGGGGAGATGGACTTGATTTACCCTGGAAATGCGATTACAAATCAAATATTAATTATGAGATGAATTACTGGCCTGCTGAGCAAAGCAACTTATCAGAAATGCATCTGCCGATGATCCGCCTGACACAGGCCCTGGTGAAACCCGGAACCAAAACCGCCAAAACCTATTATGGCCCGCAGACACCGGGATGGTTTTATGGTTACACCACCAATGGCTGGGCCTGGACAAGTCCGGGTGCAGACCTACCCTGGGGTGTTTTTATCGGTGGAAGTGGCTGGGCCTGCCAGCACCTTTGGGAACACTATGCTTTTACCCGCGATAAAAATTATCTGAAAACCATCTACCCAACGCTAAAAGGTGCAGCAGAATTTTATATGGCAACACTGATCAAAGATAAAAATGGTTTCCTGGTCACTTCACCCTCTACCTCTCCTGAAAATTACTTTGTTACCAATGATCGTAAAAGCGGAACGGTAACTGAAGGCGCCACGATGGAAAAATCCATCATCTGGGATTTATTGAACAATGTGTCACAGGCTGCATTAACTTTAAATGACGATCAGGCTTTTCAACTTCAGGTGAAAAAAGTACGCGACGGGATCAGTCCTTTAAAAACCGGCAAGGCCGGACAGTTGCAGGAGTGGAATGAAGACTGGGACCTGAATTCGGGCGATCCGCATCACCGGCATGTTTCGCATTTATTTGCCTTGCATCCGGGGAAACAGATTACTGCCCTGGGAACCCCTGAATTGGCCAAGGCGGCCAGGAAAACCCTGGAGTTACGTGGCGATGATGGCACCGGCTGGTCTATCGCCTGGAAAGAAAATTTCTGGGCCAGGTTAAGAGATGGTGACCATGCGCATAAGCTTTTATCAAATCAACTGCGCGCCACTTACCAGACTGAAACCATCATGGCGGATGCTGGTGGTACTTATCCCAATCTTTTTGATGCCCATCCCCCATTTCAAATTGATGGAAATTTTGGAGCAGTATCAGGCATGACTGAAATGCTGTTACAAAGTATGGAAACATACACCAGCGCAAATGGCCGGGATGCTTACATCCTTGATTTATTACCGGCACTACCAACTGCCTGGCCGAGCGGACACATTACCGGACTGAAAGCCAGAGGCGGTTTTGAAGTATCACTTAAATGGAAGGACGGAAAGCTGCACAGCGGAACCATCAAATCATTAAACGGAGAACCCTTTAAAATCAGGACCTCAAACCAGATAAAAATTAAAGGGGTAAATGCAATAGCCAGAAAGGCAAATGGTAACTTTATGTATAGTATGCAATCTAAAAAAGGCATAACCTACTCATTTTCATCAATATAAAAGACATTTTTTTTTTGCATATGCCTCTTACAATCTTTAAACGAAAATAACGGTTATTCCTTATCGCTTTATTGAATGATCATTTATCGGATCATTTTAACAGGAATGCCCCACTATTTATTGCTTTTGCCTTTCGGCGTGGGTTCGCCTCTGCTACCGATTAAGAACCAGTTCAGGTGTGCCACCGCCGAAAGTTTATTTTTTTTGCATAAAAAAAAGAAAAACCATAGCCGTCTTCCGTAAATTTTAGATTTTTAGAACTATCGTCACTCCCACCTCAATTCGATAGCGATCAAATGCAAACCATTTAATATTCGTGAATACCTAAGATAAAAATCTGAGCTCGATTAATAATCAGCGCTGAAGATGTTTTATAAACATTATTATTTTCTGATCGCCATGCCTATCGCATTAACCCATATTCTTATGATAATCATGCTGATGAAATTATTTTATTAGCAGATTATAATTATTTAAAGGCCTGACAGTAACTACGGGGCAAGCATCTTAGTACCAATAACAAGCTTTAATTGCTAAAAAATTAGGCCTTGAAGTAATCATTTTTTCGTTTAATACCGTGATGGCATAGTAATTTTCTGCAGATGCTAAATTAATCCGGTTTTCCCACCATGACCTCCGACAGAATCTTCTAAGGAAAAATCCTTTGTATCATCTTATCTGAAAAAACATAAAAAATATTTATGCATTATATATAAAATATAAATAAAAATTTATAACTGATTTTCAACAGTTTTGCGCCGTAATCCATAAAAACATCCTTACAACATGAACTTAAAACAAGCATTTGAAACTCCTTTTACAAGGCCTCAGAGAAAAATTTCCGACTACTACTATGATGTAGTTACAGCTATATGCGCTATAGTGTTTCTTGCCACGGTACTTATGCTCATCGCGACAACCGTACATTTGGACTTTAACTTTTGGGGGCTCTTCAGAATAAATGCCTTTACACTTCTGATTTGGGGTGTAGTAAGCTTTTTCAGTACGCTGGTGAGCATTTATAGCTCAACCTATCTTACAGGATTCAGATACCGAACACATTTTGCAGCACTCTGTTTGGGCTTTACCTTATCAGTAATGGTTTTGGTAGCTGCCGATCATGTTGTTGCATTATTAATTTCCTGGTTCTTAATGGGATTTTTCATGGCAAGACTGATTGGGATAGAATCTGACTGGCCGGAAGCCTGTGCTGCGTCAAAATATGCACAAAGGTTCTTCATTTTGTCAGGGGTGATGCTTAGCGCAGGTGTATTGTTACTTGCATTTAGCACAGAGAAATTTACCCTCGGTAAAATTATACCTGCGCTGAGCAGTTTACCTAAGCCAACCCTTTTGATATCTTCGCTATTTATTATTTTTTCCTGTTTAATACAATCAGCCATTTACCCCTTTCATAGATGGTTGCTCTCTGCCATGACAGCGCCTACTCCTGCCTCGGCCCTTATGCATGCGGGGTTTGTCAATGGTTCGGGGATTATACTTACACTGTTTGCATCGTTAATGGTTCATGCAGATGTACTACCCCTGCTATTTGCAGTTGGGGGCCTTACCGCCATCATTGCCCAATTTACAAAATTACTTCAGGTTAGCGTTAAGCAAAAGCTGGCCTGTTCAACAATTGCTCAAATGGGCTTTATGATTATGCAATGCGGGCTGGGTTTTTTCAATGCTGCGGTGACGCATTTAATTCTTCATGGATTTTATAAAGCCTACCTTTTCCTTTCCTCCGGAGAAAACATTAAGGCATCTGTGCCTGAAAAACCAATGCCAATACTGATCAGGCCATTACAGGCCCTTGTTGTAATAATGAGCGGAATTATTGGAGCAGGATTTTTTGCATGGCTAACAGGAAAAGGAAAAGTGTTAGACAGTGGCATTTTTCTAATATTAGTCGTCGCGATTACAGTAGGGCAGGCAACCTATAACATCGTAAAACAAAGTATACTAACCTTCGGACAAAAACTTGTACTTCAGCTGTTGGTATTTCCGGCAGGAATAGGCAGCTATGCACTAATATATAATGGCGTAAGCTACCTTATGAAAGATTTTGCCTTTGTTGAGGTGCCATCTCCCCTTTCGTTGGTACAAATCCTATTCGGTGTAATTTTTCTGCTGGGCTTTTTCATCATGAAGCTGGGATTGTATAAAAATTTCCCCTGGCTATACGTAAAGTTATTGAATATCAGCCAACCTTATCGTCACACTATTCTAAACTATAAAAATAAATAAATATGATCAATTCAGATTTTACAGCCAGTATCGAAGAAGCATCATCGGTAATTGGAAAAACCTGGCCGCTTTATGGCTTTGTAACCTCCAATCCCCTATCTGGCTATGAGGACAAAACTTTCGGGCAGGCGATCAGGAAAGCAAGCAAATACCTTGATGCCTCCGTTCTTCCTTCATCCTCAATGTTCGCTCAGGCGTGGGCCTCTGGAGAAATCAATAATCATATCCTAAAGAAGATGCTGGAAGAAGCTGGGTTACATCAGCAGGGCGAATTTTACCTCAAAGAAATGGAACGGTTAAAAGATAGCAAACCAGTTAACGAAAACCGTAAGCTAGACAGGATTATTGCCAAGTGGCTTTGTGCCTTTATGGATGAAGGCATGGGTGAATGGGAAATGCCCGGACGGGAAAATGGCTTTTTTTCTTGTTGGCGCAGACTGGGCATCTATGATCAGGAGATTGGAATTAGCTCAAAGAATGAAATACCGGAAACAGCAGACCAGGCGCTTTCGTCTTACCTGATGGGATATTCGTACCAGGAGTGTGTGAGCATCTTTAGCGAGCACCTCGCAGCTATGCCAGGCTGGGCCGGTTACATTAAATACAGAATGAGTGAATGCTCACCATGGCAGCAGAAGTACCCAATCACCCTGAAGGATTACCTGGCAGTGCGTTTATGTATAGCCAATAAGATCGCGTGCGGCATCTATACCAAACGAACTACAGATCGAAAACAGAATGATATGTTCGGTTTAAAAATGTTATGGCTAAAAGCCTGGGAAAAAAGCTGGCAAATGAATCTCGCGAAAGCTATCGGCAACAATTTGAAGCAGATGAAAATTGAAAGTCAAACGAAAAGAAAGCCGTTGGCCCAATTTGTTTTTTGTATTGATACCAGGTCTGAGCTTATCAGGAGGCATATTGAAGCGAAACGAGAATATGAAACTTTTGGTTATGCAGGTTTTTTTGGAATAGCGGCTGATTATGAGGATCCCGGTACGGGCCTCTTGCGTAAATCATGTCCACCTATTCTTTCCTCAGCATACACTATTTCAGAGAAGCCATTACCGGGAAGGGCTTCGGAAATGTCGGCTTATCATCAGAAAATAGGCGTTAAGGCATTTATGGATTTCCTCGGTCAGCGCATGAAAAATATGCTTCCTTCGGCTTTTGGCTACGTAGAGGGAACCGGTCTTTTCTATGGAATGGCACTGTTATGGCGAGGACTAAGAAATTCAAGGAGATTAGTAAATAAACCAGGCCATGAAAATAGCTGCATAACACAGTTAAATGCAAACAACAATAAAAGCACAGAGAAGCAGCTAAAAATCAGGGAAAAAGCAGCCATTGTAAAGTCGGCCTTTGCGCTGTTAGGCTGGAAAGATTTTGCGCCATTGGTTGTCTTTGCCGGCCATGGGAGCCATTCCGTTAACAATCCATTTGCGTCAAGTTTAGATTGCGGAGCCTGTGCGGCAAGTCCGGGTCGTCGCAACGCCAGGATGCTCGCCACACTGGCCAATCATCCGGAAGTCAGAACACTACTTAGAACCGAATTTAACATAGATATTCCAGAGCAGACCTTCTTTTTGGGTGCTGAGCACAATACTGTTACTGATGAATTGGAACTTTTCGACATAGAAGCGCCTGCATCACATCATTTAATGATCAGGTTGCTCAAATCAGATCTGAAAGAGGTTCAGCAACAAGCCATCGCAGAAAGGCTCAAAGAGAAAAACGGGATGGATATCGCACATAAAAAATCAACAAACTGGGCAGAAACCAGACCTGAATGGGGGCTTGCCGGAAATGCCGGCTTTATCATTGCACCTCGCAACGTTACCAGAGAGCTCAATCTAAAAGGCAGGTGTTTTTTGCACTCTTATGACTGGGAAACGGACCATGACGGACTTTCCCTGGAAATGATTATGCAGGGTCCAATGGTTGTTACCCAATGGATCAACAACCACTATTATTTTTCTACAGTAGATAATGAAAAATTTGGCGGAGGGTCAAAAATAACCCACAATGTTACCGGAAGGTTTGGTGTGATGAGGGGCAATGGAGGAGACCTTAAGTATGGGCTTCCGCTGCAGTCGGTAAATAGTTCTGACCGCACCATTTACCATCAACCCCTTAGGCTATCTGTTATTATCCAGGCGCCGCTTGAAAGAATTGAACAGATACTCTTAAAAAATGCTCAGCTGAAGCAACTTATTATCAACGAATGGATATACCTTTTGGTCATAAATCCACAAGATGACAATCAAATCCATCTTTATCAAAGTGATGAAAGCTGGTTGTTGATAGATTATGAAGAGCCGGCTACCTTGCATAGATTATCTATGGTTTGAAATAAATAAAAAATAAATCTTGAATTTTAAAGGAAGAAAGCTGGTTATAGCGACCATGCATGGTAAGGAAAGCGTATTAAGTCCAATACTTGAAAAAGCACTTGGTGTAGAAACCATCGTTCCGGAAAGTTTCAATACAGATCTCTACGGAACTTTTTCCGGAGAAATACTACGTAAAATGGATCCACTCGAGGCAGCCAAAGCAAAATGTCTGGATGCTTGCCGGATCGTTGGCTGTGGTTTGGCCATAGGAAGTGAAGGATCTTTCGGCCCTCACCCAACCATTTATTTTACACCTGCCAACGAGGAAATACTTGTATTTATGGACCTTGAAAATGATATCTGTGTAAGGGCAAGAATTGTTAGCCTGAAAACAAACTTTGGTGCAAGAAACTTTACTGACTGGGAAACTGCCGCTCATTTTGCCAATTCAGCCAGGTTTCCCGGTCATGGGCTTATCATTTCAAACCAGCAACGGACGCAGGTAAAAAAGGGGATTCAGGATTGGGAAATACTCAGAGAATATTTTAATAGATACTTAAGGGACTATGGATCGGTTGTTTTGGAGACCGATATGCGGGCCATGTACAATCCTATGCGTATGGCCGTTATTGCTGAGACGGGAGAAAAGCTTGTCCAAAGCATATTGCGTATATGTCCTCACTGTAGTTTTCCCGGGTATGATGTTTCAAAAGTAAATCCTGGACTCCCCTGTGCTGAATGTAGACTTCCGACAAAAAATACGCTTTCGCATACCTATACATGTCAAAAATGCAATCATACCGAAGAGCAACTTTATCCGCATGAAAAAAGGAATGAAGATCCGCGATATTGCGACTATTGTAATCCATGAGCAGTTTCAAAGCACTCCTTTAGCTATTTAGGAACTTATAAACTTAATTAAAAGATCCAATAACCTGCATTCAATTAATAGTTCAGTTTTAATAGTTCTGTAAGATATTTTCAATTCAGAATCATAACCCTCATCGGATAGCCATCGGATCTTTCCGGGCTCTTTCAAGCTAAAAGATAATAAAATAAATTCGATGGCTATCCGATCAGCATTGATGGGTAGATCAAATTAATGGCTTTCACAACACTATTTTTAACAAATAATTATCGAATTCAGGTTAATAGTTTTTAACTATTCTGCCTGGCAACAAACTGCTCGAACCAGGAAAACTTATCAGCAATGATCCTGGTTTTTTCCTTTTGAAGATGCAACAAGAAAGCGGCCGCTACTGGCGAAAAGGACTTGTTTTTTAACCAAATCATGTTCCAGACTGAACTGAGCGGCAGCCCTTTTACAGGAATAATACACAACTCGCCATTTAGGAGTTCGTTTTTGATGCCAATCAGTGGCATAATAGAATAGCCAAGACCGGCCACAACTGCCTGTTTTACGGCTTCATTTGAAGTAAGTTCCATTTTTTTCTTCACATTGAGGTTATGCTTGGAAATGTATCGCTCCATCGTATACCTTGTGCCTGAGCCTTGTTCCCTGTAGATGATAGGAAGCGTTTCAAGCACTTCGTAGGTATTGGCCTTAACTGGCTGGGGTTCCCGTCCGGATCCGACAAGATAAAGTTTGTTCTGCATAAGCTCTATGGACTCTACCACAAGTTTCTCCGGCAATACAGAGACTAAGGAAAAATCGACCTCGTTTTTTTCGAGACTTTCTATTACCCTGGCCTTATTGGTCACATCAAGCACAAGTTCTATGCCCTGGTGCTGTTTCAGAAAATCTGACAGAAAATAAGGGATTACATATTTACCTGTAGACACCACCGAAAGCTTGAGCCTGCCGCTAAGCTGACCTTTATAAGCCATAGTCTTGTAATTAATCGCATAAACTTCCCCAAGTATTTTTTCTGCAGCAATGGCAATCTCAGCTCCGAAGTCGGTTACATATAATTGCCTTCCCATTACTTCTGTAAGTGGGATATCAAACTGGTCTTGAAGATTTTTTAATTGTATGGATACGGCCGGCTGTGTAAGATGGAGTTCCTGAGCGGCTTTGGTAATGCTTTTGGTTTGAGTGATTTTCAGAAATATCTGAAGCTGATGCAACGTATAATTCATAAAATAATTTTATGTTTTCTATCGCAAATATAAATGAAAATATATGAAAATTAGACTTCAATTTTGCATCAGTAAATAATTTAATCTTATGACAAGAATCGCAATTGCAAAGGGTGACGGTATCGGCCCCGAGATAATGGAGGCAACACTTTCCATTTTACGAGCATCAGGAGCCGAAATCCAAATGGATTATGTTGATATTGGTGAAAAGGTGTACTTAAATGGTAACTCCTCTGGTATAGATGCTGCCGCCTGGGAAATCATCAGAAAGAATAAAATATTTTTAAAAGGTCCCGTCACCACTCCACAAGGCGGCGGATACAAAAGTATAAATGTAAGTACCAGAAAGTTCCTCGGCCTTTATGCCAATGTAAGACCATGCGCAAGTCATCACCCCTTTATTGAAACCAAACATCCCGAAATGAATGTGGTGATTGTAAGAGAAAATGAAGAGGATTTATATGCAGGTATTGAGCATCAACAGACAGATGAAGTTGTCCAATGCCTTAAACTCATCAGTCGCCCTGGTTGCGAAAAGATAGTGAGATACGCTTTTGAATATGCTTTGCAAAACAACAAAAAGAAAGTGACATGCTTTACCAAAGATAACATCATGAAACAAACCGACGGAATGTTCCGCCAGGTGTTTAATGAGATCGGGAACGAATATCCTGATATAGAAAAAGAACACTGGATTGTGGATATCGGTGCAGCTAAGCTGGCAGATACACCAGAATGTTTTGAAGTGATTGTGATGCCAAATCTTTATGGAGATATCTTAAGTGATGTTGCGGCACAGATTACCGGATCCGTTGGCCTCGGCGGTTCTGCTAATATCGGTGAATCTTGCGCAATGTTCGAAGCCATTCATGGTTCTGCACCTACAATTGCGGGACAGGATGTAGCAAATCCCTCCGCACTGATTCACGGTGCAATAATGATGCTAAACCATATAGGGCAGGCTCCAGCGGCAGAAAAAATCCATAATGCCTGGCTTAAAACAATTGAAGATGGTGTGCATACACAAGATATTTATAAACCGGGAAAGAGTAGTATCCTTGTAGGTACCAGGGCATTTGCCAGTGCGGTGATAGACAATCTCGGCCTAAAGCCTTCAATACTTCAACCAGTTTCCTACACAGGCAGTTCGGCACTGAAACTTCCAAAATACGTGAGAAAACCGCAGAAGACTAAAGAACTTAAGGGAATAGACCTCTTTTTTCATTGGACAGGCAACAGCCCGGATGCGCTTGCAGCGAAACTTAAAACGATCGAAACAGCAGGAATTGAGCTTTCGATGATTACCAATAGGGGAATTAAAGTTTGGCCTGGTGGATTTCCGGAAACTTTCTGCACTGATCACTGGAGATGCCGGTTCATGCCAGCCAGAGATACCTTTATTGACCAGAGAAAAATTATTGGCCTGTTTCTTACTGCTACTTTGGCTGGACTTGAGGTGATCAAAAGCGAAAACCTGTATGCCTTTGACGGTGTAGATGCATTTTCTCTTGGCCAGGGACAATAGCTAACGTAATCACATTATCCTTTTTAAAAAATAAAGCTACGATCACTTGAGCATCGGATCAGCGAATAAGAAACAGTTACTCGGTTGCTATCTTCAAACTGTAGCAATCTATTAAAACAAACGCCTGTACAAGGCATAGTTCTGGTGAACACCTGGTAAATAAAAGCTAACCAATATCAAATTTTAAAATAATATGCAACACAACAATCAGTTTACACTTATCCAGGGAAAGTTTACCGTGGAAGACGCAAAATCAATTTTATTCAACTTTTATAATACCAAAATTAATTTCCATAATTTGCAGCTTATCGCAATTCATGAAGGTAAACCAGGAGACGCCAGGGAGATTGAGCAAAAAGTTTCTGCACTAAAACAGATGTAACAGGAAATCTCTTCACTATTGTCGGCACCAGACTTTGCCAACCAGTTGCTGGAAATCGAAGGTCATATTACTATAAAACGATAGTAAGTTGGTGTTGGCCATTATTTAAAAAGAAATCTGCATTATTTAGCTCATCTTACATAAAATCGAAGTTGCCAGATTTTCACCAACAATTCAAACAGCAAATTTTTATCGGGTCAACCTCTGCTTAAGATGGTGTTTTGACAGGATTAACCAGTTCAGTATAGATCATGATTACCTTGCTGAACTGGTAAATCGCCACCCTGCCATTATCTAAAATTTTTTCTTTAACCAATTAATCATAAGCTTCATGGCTACATCTGAAAAGCCGGCTTTAATCGTAGGAATTTCAGTCTGGTTACAGGTAACACAGGGCAAAAACAAATGATTTAAATTGGGAATCAGCACTGCTTCCACATTGGTATTTCCACCCTGTCGCGTATATTCTTTCCAGTGCTGCAGGTTTTCCTTTCCGGCCACCATGAGGTCACGGTCACCATTTAAAGCCAATACAGGCACCTTGATCTGTGCAAGTGTTTTTACCGCATTATATTGAATAAAAAAACGGTACCAGGAACTTGTAGCCACTTTCATATAACTATATAGCGGAAAGCGGAAGTGATCAAAAGGTTGGTTTAACGTTTTGAAATAAGCATCATCTCTTACCTTCCACAGGTTATAGGTTTCATTTAATTTTGCCTCCATACTGGCGGAGTCTACATATTTATAGGCTGTTTGAAACATCAATTCATTGATCTGGTTAGAACGGGCTTTATCGTAATCTGGCAGCTGGGCGTTTGCAACCAGATCTCGGTTTTGCCTGATCAAAGCATCCAGTCCGTTGGAAGCCAGCCCGGCAATACTAATCAAAAAAGCTACTTGTTTGCTGTTTGCAGCTGCAATGCTGATGGCCATGCCCCCTTCGCTATGACCCAGCAAACCGATCTTTTTGGCGTTAATTTCTTTACGGCCGCGTAGATAGGCTACCGCAGCAAGGGCGTCATTGGCAAAATCGAGTGTCGTGGCCTTTTCGTACACACCGGTGGTTTTACCAACGCCCCGATCATCAAGCCGGAGTACGGCATAACCGTTTTTGGATAACCCATCTGCAATATCCTGGAATATCTTGTGCCCACCCATGGTACCATCACGGTCTTGTTTTCCCGTACCGGAAACCATTACGATAGCCGTAAATGAACCCTTGCCCGATGGAATGGTTAAGGTTCCACCGTAAGTGATGCTGTCTTTTGCCGAACTAAAGAGCACTTCTTCTGAACGATAATTTTGCGCATATGTAAAATGACCAAATAACAACAGCACAAATAAGGAGATGATTTTTCTTTCCATTAGTTTGCGCTTTTGGTCAGTTCAATCAGGCTTGAAATTTCATCGGCCAGGGCCGTCGCGCTCCCCCCGTATCCAATGGAAATAAACCTTAAATAGCCGTTTCGATCAATGATCAGCTTTTGCGGAATCCCGGAAATACTAAAAGTTTTGGCTATGCGGCTAAATACTTCATCATTGGTATTAGCACCTTCGGTCTGGTTATCAAACAAAACCTTAAAGGGATATTGATTATCTTTGATGTATTTAGCCACTTCTGCCTGGAAGCCTGCTTTATATTCTTCAGTATCCACAAAAAGGAAAACCACATCCGGATCGTTTTTATACTTCTCTACGGCCAGTTTCATACCTGGGAAGGAAGCTTTACAGGGTACACACCAGGTGGCCCAAAAGTCCATTACAACCGTTTTTCCCTTAAGCCCGGCCAGGGTAACGGTATTTCCTTTCAGATCCTTCATGCTCCATGCAGGCATTTCCTTTTTAATCATCCTGGCTTTTAGTTCTTCCTGATTTTTCTGCAGATCTGCAGGATTTTTAAGTGATTCTACGTAAGCCTCAAAACCGGCAGCTGATTTTTTGCGTTTGATGTATGAAGCTTTAAGCATGGCCGTCATTTCAGTAGAACTTTGATTTTCGAACATGCTTTTGATCAGCAGTTTTTCGAGTTCAGCACTTTTACCCAGTTTTTGAAGGGCCATAGCCTGCTCATTATTGATCGCAGCCTGCTTATAATGCTGAATTTGTTGTGCGTCTTGTGTAATGCGAAGTGCCTGCGCATAAAGACCAGCCTCATTAAGTAAACCAGCGTATACCCTTGACACATTAAGTACAAAAAGCCGCTGATATTCTTTCTGCCATTCTATTGGCGAGAGGTAAGCCATACTTTCAGGCTGATGCATTTTGAAGTATTCAAATCTTTTCACCAGCAGATCTGAATATTCCTTTAAGCGATTGAGATTCCCTTTGTCATAAGGAATCTGGATCAGCTTATAATATACATTTGGCAGGGCTTCGAATGATAAAGAATCTACATAATGCGCTACTTCATTGCCGTTCGGATGTTGCATGGCACCAAACACCATGATATTTTGATAAACCATGCCATAACTGATGCGATTCTGGGCATCTATTTCCGGGCTGCTTTGGTATTCAGGGAAATCTTCCAGAAACTTTTCTGAAGCAGCTAAAATTGTAGCTATATCACGGCTTTGTCCAATATTTTTATAGGCCGCTATTCGGGCGAGGCTTCCTTTTGGAAAACGTTGCGCCCAGACTTTTTCAATAGAATCAGCCAGATTTTTATCATTTAAAAGATATTGTGCTATCCGGCGTCCATTGAACAAGTCCAGTTCACTAGCCTCAGGCCTTTTTAAATAAGCCATTACCCGCTGTAAACGCGGCGTTGCACTGTCTTTATAAGTGTTTTTTAGAGCCGAAGCGTAGGGATAAGCCAGCATAGACTTTGATGGCTGATTGTAACTGATTTCCTGGTTAAGCCAATGATAGGTAGCCGAATCGCTGATGCCTTCAAATTTGATATAATTCGGGATATCCATGCCATATTTTGGTGAACGGGCCATGCCCCAACCGGCATAGCCACCCGGAGCAATCAGCCCTTTACGCTTAGCGTCAGATAACATCACAAAATAGCCCTGATCCTGATTGTTATCGATCTGGTCTCCGGAAGTGAATTTAAAACCAAGAAAGCCGCAATCTTCCGGCACATTAAAAGTTGCCTTCCAAAGGCTTTGCAAGCTTTCCAATTTTAGGTCAGCAGCTTTCCATTTGTAATTAATATACTGGTAAACAACTGCACTTACCTGCTTTTTACCCGATAATACGGTCTTCGAAGCATCATAAGTAATGGTTAAGGACTTACCACTTTCAGGCCTTTCAGGAGATACCTTAAACGCTGCAGGTGATTGTGCAAAAACAGCAAGGGAGAACGCCAGTAAAATGTGCAGAAACAGGATTTTTTTTAACATGTTTTTTAATTAAGTGAGATTTTACTATGGGTATAAATGTTATCCTGAGGGATAATTTATTTTATAAAAATTAATATAAATGACAGTAGGTTTTAACGGAAATAAATCTTTTTGAAGAATCGTCATTGCGAGAAGGCTTTTTCAGCCGACGAAGCAATCTTTATAGCAAGAATCTATAGCATGATAGATTGCTTCGTCGTTTCCCCTCGCAATGACGCCCTTTTTTGGATGCTGTCAATGGTAGCTTATCGAAAGACGCAATTTTAATTTTTATAAGGCGTTTCGACAGGCTCAACATGACAAATCAGATTCAAAATTAAATCCTTATATCATTTATAATAATTATGGGTTGGGTTCCAGTTCAGGGTTCAATGAACGGAAATATTCAGCAATTGGAAATACATATCGGCTACTATTTGGTGCCAGCGTATACGTGGTGCCGTTAAATACACGTGTGTAAGTTCGCTGAAAATTCGTTTGATTATTTAACCTGCGCATATCCCACCAGCGAAGCGAAATGCCAAAAAATTCACGGCGGCGCTCATCAATCACTTTGTTTAGCGCGTCATTGGCATCAGTGGCCGTCAAAGGTGTATAATCTGCGGTTTTAAATCTTTTAATCCGAAGGTTGTTTACCCAGATCATTGCATTCGTTGCATCATTGGCACGAGCATAAGCTTCAGCACGGATCAGCATCATCTCCGGCACAGAAGGCCCTTCATTGCGGGTCTCACCTATCGCACGTTCTTTGGTATAAACCCTGCCGGTCAAGCTGGAGGATATCGTTGCTGCAGGCGTGGTAAATAACGCGTAACGCTGATCTTTTGTGCCTAGTAAATTGAACCACTCGTCACTAGGTTTTAATACCGTAGGAAAAAAGTTCAAAGAACTGTTAACCGGTACCTTGGATAACAGAATTTCAGGATCTGTGATTCTTCGAGGATAATTTGCACTGCTCACGGTTGTGATCGTTGACAAATCGTTCAGGGTACTTCTCAATTTAAGGGCTTCATCTGCATATTTGCCAGCATTTGCATAATCGTTCATCATCAGGTAACAACGGGCCAGTTCGCCATAGGCCGAAGCTTTTGAAGGAAGGGTATTATAGGCTTGCGTTTCTGGAAGCGCCGGGAGTGCTTTAGTAAGATCACTAATGATCTGGTTATACACCTCCTGTACGGAGGCACGGTTTAGCTTCTGACTCAGGGTTTGTAACAGGATTAAGGGTACACCCAGATCGTTTCCGGCCGTTGCGGCATTGTAGGGTTTGGCATAGGTATTTACCAGGTTCAGATAGGTATCTGCGCGGTGTACCAGTGCCTCAGCGGTTAAAGCATCTTTATCTGCCTGGGCGCCGTCACTGCCAGGCAATTCATTAATGATGGTGTTACAGTTCAAAACATTATTGTACAGACGGATCCAGTTTGCATCTTGTTCAATATTTGATCCTAAAGGGTAGATCACCGGCTGCCAGGTATAGCTGGCTACAAAATAATTGTAATTCAGCGATCCTGAAAGTGCTGTTTGTTGCGCCGCATCATTAAGATTGATATCCGACGAAGCGAAATCAGACAGGTTAGCTACCGTTTCAAAATTGGAAGTATTGTTTAACAGATAACGGTAATTGATGGTTTGATTGGGTACCAGCTGTCCCTGAGTTTTAATATCAACAAACTTCTTACATCCGGCCAATGCGGCAGTAGCTAAAAGAAAAGTAAGGATTTTATATTTTGGATTCATTATCGTTTTTGGCTAAAAGTTAACATTAAGGGATAAGTTATAAGATACTGGTGAAGGAAGTCCCAATGTAGAGGCATTTAAACTGCCTGCAAAATCAGGATCAAGGCCTTCTTTGTTGGCCTTCCAAATTAAACCTAGATTTCTTACCGAGAAGCCCACATTGGCAGCCCTCATAAATTTTAATTTTTCTACCGGAATCTGGTAACTTAGTGATAACTCACGCAAACGGATATAATCACCCTTTAATACGTTGATGTCTGATTGCTGATAGCGCAATAAACTGGTTGGTGCTAAAGCACCTGCTGCACCCGGTACATTGGTAAAGGCTTCATCTCCCGCTTTGGTCCAGCGTTTTGTAATATCTTCATGAAGATCATACTTTGTACCGGTTCTGGAAGAAGGATAGGCAGAAATGGTTGGGCGCATGAAAACGTTGCCAAATTGGTAAGTAGCTACCGCCATCAAAGTAAATGCTTTGTACCGGAATGAGGTATTAAAACTACCAAAATATGGTGGGGTTTTACGGCCCGCATAAGCTAAGGCATCAATAGAGGTTACATTCTGATTGGCAGCAACCTTTTTTCCATTCTGGTCGTATACCTGTGTTAATCCGTTGGCATCTAATCCAGCATTGCGGTATACAAAAATTTTATCCGTTGCATAACCATCTAAAGGAACCCCGCCGAAAGCCGGGTTGGAAAGAAAAGAAGAATTGACAATAAAACGCGTATCTGTAATCTCGTTTGTATTATAGGCAAAATTTAGCCCGGCATTCCACTCATAATCCTTTTCGCGGATTATAGTTCCGTTCAGGTTGAACTCCATACCATGCCCCGATAAAGAAGCGGTGTTCCTAAAAATACTGGTAAAACCATAGGTTCCGTTAATCGGGAACTCGTAAAACAGATCTTTACCCCTTTTTCTGTACACGTCTACCGAACCCGACAAACGGTTATCCAATATGGCGAAATCAATTCCTAAGTTGGCCACATTTGTTTTCTCCCATCTTAACTCCGGATTGGCAGGTGCTATAATACTGGCATTCGGTAAACCGGTAGCCAAATCGCCAGAACCCAAACTGATCCAGGTAAAAGGATAAGTGTTTGTGGAGATATTTCCGTTTACGCCATAAGTTGCCCGCAAACTTAAGCTGCTTAGCCAATTTTCATTTTTAAGAAAGGATTCTTTTTTGGCATCCCATTTTAAACCGGAAGACCAAAGTGGCGTAGCACGGAATTTACGATCTACCCCAAAGTTATTGTAATCATCATAACGCACACTTCCTGAAAGGGTATATTTCCCTTTATAGGTATAGGCGGCGTTACTGTAGTAAGAAAGGTATCTTCTTACCTTATCCTGTTGTGTTGGATTACCTGGCAAGCCCTGATTGAAACCTTGAACGGTGGCATAAGGTGTAAAGAAATTTACCGCTCTGGAAATCCCGTTTCCGGTATTGTAACCATAAAGCACATTTGTTCCTTGTCCTGCTTTTGTTTGGCGGATCTCGGAGCCGGCAATCATGGTTAATTGGTGATCACTACCAAAAGTACGGTCGTAATTTAACTGTCCCCTTAAGGTATAGTTGTTATTACTACCATTCATATTGTTTAAGATACCACTACCAGGGACCAGTCCGATGCTGTTTACCGCTCTGCCTGAAGTAGGTATCGGGGTGTAGGTGTTTACTAAGTTGCGGTAATAAAAAGTTGATTCATTATAATAGTTTTTAGTGTAACCAAAGCTCCTTTCATTGGCAAAAAGGGCATTTGCAGATAAACCTTTAAAGATGGGAACATTCAGGTTCAGGTTGAAATTATAATTGTTTTCGTTTTGTGAATTGTCTACGTTATCCATCTCATCAAGCACATTGTATTTCCAGTTCAGGAAACCCTGGTTTTGCAGGTTATCTACCCAGCCAGAATAATAAGCGGTAGAATAAGCCACACGGTTGCCATTTTCATCTACAAATTGACTATAGGGCATAAAGGTGCTGGCTGATGGCGATAACAGGTTGGTGAGGCTTACCGCACCGGTTTTATATTTAAAGAAAGAGGCCCTGAAATTTGCAGATAACGTGGCTACTTTAAACAATTTGAAATTATTGTTCATTGCTAAAGTTAAACGCTGGCCTTCAGTCCCTTTAGTATAAGGGTTTTCTTTACTGTAAGAAGCAGAATAGAAATAATCGCTGCTCTTACCTCCGCCACTCACAGAAAGGTTGTATTGCTGGTTATTTGAAGGACGCAACAGGTAATCATCTATTTGCGAACGGTTATCTCTGGCACTCAGGCGACTGATGGCCGAATCATAGGCGGCTTGAGTGATGGTTCCGGCTTTTAATTTAAAAGTCAGGTCCGTTGCTTCAGCAACAGGGCCACTTAAAGCCGAGGTTGCACTGGGCGCAAAAATTAAATTTTTGGCCACTAAATCTTGCTCATAAGCAATTGTCTGTGCAGCATTCATCATTTTAAGGTAACCCAAATTCGGACGATTGGCTATGGCAGCCGTCATGGAGAAACTTACGGTTGGTGCCTGCGCAGTTTTACCTTTTTTAGTAGTAATTACAATTACCCCATTTGCTGCACGTGTTCCCCATATAGAAGCTGCCGCAGCATCTTTCAAAAACGAAATATTGGCAATATCATTTGGGTTGATAGTAGCTAAATCTAATTCCATAATGGCACCATCCACTACCACTAACGGAAAACTTTCTCCCTTCAGGGTATTATTGCCCCTGATTTCCATGTTGTAATCAGACCTACCTAATGCGCGGGTTGAAGAATTGATACCTTGCTGTGTATTTCCATAAGTAAACATGTTGTCAGAGTTTAAGGTAACCTTTAATCCAGGCACCAGTGATTCTAAACGCTGCACCACGTTTGGGGTCGGGATTTTTTTCAGGTCTTCTGCCGTTACCCCGGATGCTGCTCCGGTTGAACGCTCTTTAGGCAATACCTGGTAACCATTGGAAACGATGTTAACGTCCTGTAGTTGATTGCTGGCCGCCGGGGTTAAAGACACATTCAAGTTGTTGGTATTGGTTGTTACCGGTAAGTTACTGGTTTGGTAACCCAGATAAGAAAAACTAACAGACGTAGTCGTATTTGGTACAAAAATCGAATACTTTCCGTTTCCGTCGGTAGTAACTGCCCGGTTAGATCCGTTAGATTTGATGGTAACGCCAGGCAACAGATTACTATTTTCATCCGTAACCTGCCCGGAGATGTAAAATTCGTTACTGCTGTTGTTGCTTGCGCTTCCCTCAGGCAGGTTAGTCCGGGCGTTTATGCCAAGGCCTTTTGCGTCTCGGCTCACAATGGTATAATTTCCCTCGCTTACATAAAGGAATAATAAATTGTTAGGATATAATACATTTTTCAGTGCTTCATCTACCGATTTGGCCTTCAAACTTGCCGTAGATGCTGTTTTTCCCTGTACAATACTGTGTTCGTAAGCAAACTTGGTTTTGTATTTTTTCGAAATGGCATCAAGTGCCTGTTGCAGGCTGATTTGCTGATCTTGCGCAGCCGCATGGAATGCAGCACCAAAAGCCAGTAATACCACCAGTAGAAAATAAAGGGGTCTGGTAAAGTTTTTGTTCATGTTTGATTAGTTTGGTTGTTTGTTGATAATATGGGCCTGCATCTATCTGCGTTTGAGATAAATAACCTTGCCTTGTTTTTGGATATTTACATTTAAAATATGGCTCAGGGTAAAGAGCAAGCCCTCTTCGCTTTTGATCGAAATGCTGCCATCAATCTTTTTCTCACCAAGTGACGGATCATCCAGAATCACCCGGTACCCATAAACATCTTCGAAATTCCGCAGGATTTCGTTAACCGTGGTTTGGTTAACGATTAAGCGACCATCTGTCCAGGCTGATTGCTGTAGCGAACCTCGTTTTTCTACCGTTAGCAAACCGTTGCGACTATTTACCTGTACCACATTGCCAGGAAACATCTGGTAATGCTGTCCGGTTTTTACAGCCCGTACCCGCACACTACCTTCAACCAGGGCAACATGAGCCATACCGCGTCTTTCCTTTATATTAAACGTGGTACCTAAAACCTGCACTTCTATAGTCCTGGTTTCTGCCTTAAATAATTCGCCGGCTTTGATATGAGCGGCGTTATGATTGAGGTGTTTGACTTTGAAATAGGCTTCACCCTCCAGTTTAACTGCCCTGTTTTCTTTCCAGGCAAAAGCCCGTGGATAACTCAAGGTAGAGTTGGCATTTAAAATCACCTCAGAACCATCTGGCAGCGCAATCTTTTTTTGTTCGCCAAAAGCCGTATGAATACTCACGGTAGAATTCAGGAACCAGCCGATAAATAATACCACGATTAAACTGGCGGCCAGCCCTCCTGCCCAAAAGTATTTTTGCCTGCTGATTTTTATTTTTCTGTGTCCCTTTGCGATAGACTGATGAATGGCTGCTAACAGGTTTTCTTCTAAATGGAGAGAAGTTTTAAAAGGCTTTGGACTGAGCATTAGTTGCAACTGCAATTCGGCATCCGAAAATGCGGCAAGGTTTTGTGGTTGTGCCTTCTGCCAGTTTTCCCAGAAAAGCCTATCTTCTGGCAGCTGATATTTTACATAACGCAGAAAATCGGGATCTTCTAAAAAATCGCTTGTTGTAAAGGTAGTATAGTTGTGTTTGGTCATAAAACAGTGTGACCAATGATGGCCATACGATTATACAAACAAGAAAGAAAAGGAAATTACCCCATGGAAATTAAATTATTTTAAAAATATTTTCCATTGTTAAAAAATGGCCTGACAGCACTATAAATAAAGGCCATTTGATTACTTCACTTAGATATGCCATTTATGGAGCTTGTTTAATTCCAGTAATAACAATACCAATGAGGTCTTATCTACTTTCATAATCTCGCGCAAGGCATCTAATGCCCTTGCACTAAGTTTGTAGGTACCTTTGGCAGTCAGATCCATAATTTCTGCAATCTGGCTATAATCCAGTTCTTCAAAATATTTGAGGTAAATAATTTCTTTTTGCCTGGGTGTTAGCTGATTCATGGCTGCTGCCAGTTGTACAGCCTTTTGGTTTATTTCTTCTTTGCGGATATAGGCAGATTCAAGGGTAAAATTTAAATCAAAAAGATATTCGTCGCTTGCTTCCACTTTCTCGTATTTCGATTCCTTTGTCCGGTGGTTAACGATGGTATTACGAAGGGCAGCGAGCAGATAATAGCGGATCTGCGTTGTTGGATTGAGTGTTTTTCGGTTTTCCCAAAGTTTAACGAAAAGGTTGTGCAGGCAATCTTTCACCTCATCTTCCTGATGGAGCATGCGCATTCCATATTGGTATAATGACTGAAAATGTACCTTATAGATTTGATCCAGGGCATCTTCCTCGCCATTAAGTAAGCGGGACCAAAGGGCAGTATCCGAAAGTTCAGGATTCAAGTTTGACTGTTGATAACCAAAGATACAACTCCTTTGTAAAAAAGGAATTTAACAGGACATTTCTTTTTTGGCGAGTGTAACTCCCAGAAACAACGGACTCATTATTTATTCAGCACTTCACACTGTTAAAAGCCAGTTGATGATTTAAGTTATTATCCACACAATAAGCATTTAAAATTTACGCTCAACTTTACCTTATGCATAATCGTAAATAGCATCTACGTTTATTTACTTAAATCCAGACTCAATGAACTTTTACGTATGAGTTTTAAGGCGTATTTTTTATCTTTAACAAAATAGCAGTCATAGTATAGCCACTTGAAACTACGTTGGGTGATGTTTATCAAAGGCTTATTTATATTTTAATGTTGCTATTCCACATTGCCTTTATAGACTACCTGATCTTTAAGGTAGAGAATTGATTTCTTCGCATCATAACGGTAAGTGCCATTTCCATAAATCAAATCTCCGGTTTTATTTAAAAGTACGGAGTGCTGATCATCATCTGGCAGAAACAACTCTACTTTAGCCTGGTCATCACTCATCAGCACAAAAGCGCTGATCACCTCCCTGTACTTTTCAACGGCTACCGGATTTAATCGAAATCCAACATTGAAAATTTGTATACAGTCATTTTTCAATTTGCTCCAGGTATATCCGGCTTAGCCTATACATCCATGCCCGTCCTGATCAGCTCCAACATTTACTGTATCTTGCTTACCTTTCTGTTCCGATTTGCCGGCTCGTTCTCCACAGGCTGAGAACAATATCATTCCAATGGCTACTATCGCTAATCTGTTCATATCAATTATTTTAGATTCCTGACATAAACAATAAATATGCCATCTAAAATCTTATTTCCTTAAGAAACTGCGATTATAGGCAAGATCGCAACCGCAGCAGCACCAATAATAACTCATGAATGGAGTTAATTTTCAGTGTAAACAGATGCCAAACAAAATGAGAAATTGTTTTAATTACGTTTGGCATCTGATAGAGCGCCAGATTTTATTTTAAAGCTGAGAACTTGTACAATAATACCCCATGTGCCGGCACTTTTAGCTTTATCTTTGAAGTGTTAGCATCTCCTGTAGCTATTTGCTGCTGTCTCCATAGATCTCTTACGCTAAAACGACCTTTTAACCCCAATTTTTTAAAATCTGCATAATCCATATCTACAGGCGCTGTTCCGAAATTGCAGAAACCAACAGCCTTTCCTCCGTCTTCCAGCTCTTTAACGTAAATCCTTAAATCGCCAATAGTTTGCAAACAAACGCCCTGTTTCCCAAGCGGATCCTGATTAATCTCAATTACCTCGTCATTGGTAAGCAGGTTTAGGGTGAAATCATCCAGTTTTTCCATATCACATCCTATCAATAAAGGCGCTGCAAACATGCTCCATAAGCTGATGTGTAAATATTGTTCATCTGGTTTTAACTTGCTTGGGTGAGGATTTCCCCAACCAACCTGGCCCACTACCAGCATATCAGGATCGTTCCAGTTGCCTGGTTTGGCGTAATGGGCCGCCTGATCTTGTGCCAGCGCGATACTTTTTACGCTAGACCAGGTGTCGGTAATATCGTTAGTCGTTCTCCAGGCGCTTCCATGTACCGAATCGCCCCATTTCCAAACATCAGACATGCCGTACTGGCATAAACTAAAAACAATATCCCTCGGCTGCGCACGTAAATAATCTCCCATCATTTGAAATGGTTTTACAGCGGTATTTAATTTTTCGCCACCTTTATAAGATAGTGATGAAACTTTATACGGGTCATTATCCGGCAAACCATCAATTACGTTACCATAGCTGCACCAGTCATACTTTAGGTAATCAAAACCCCATTTAGCATAGCTTTTGGCATCGTTTTTTTCATAACCGTAACTACCGGCACAGCCTCCGCAAGTCCATGGTCCGGGACTAGAATACAAACCGATTTTCAACCCCAGATGATGTACATAATCAGCAAGACCTTTCATGTCCGGAAATCTTTTGTTGGTTATGATATTTCCTGCCTCATCGCGGAATTTACCCTGTAAATCAGGGTCTTTTGAATCGCGGCTGTTTTGCCAAAAGTCGTCAATGTTGATGTAAGTCCAGCCGTGATTAATCAACCCACTCTTTACCATAGCATCAGCAGCACGTTTTATTTTATCTGCAGATACCTCATGGGCAAAACAGTTCCAGCTGTTCCAGCCCATTGGAGGCGTTAAGGCAATGCGATCGCCACATACTATTTTGAATTTTCGTTCGGCCGTACCCCTGGCATTTTTCGCCTTTAAGGTAACCAGATAGGTTCCCGCTTGCGTAATTTTACCGGTAATAAGACCAGTTTTGTTGTCGATTTTCAATCCTTTAGGCAAATTCAAAGCGGTAAAAGTCAAAGGTCTTTCACCGGTTGCCGTAACCCGATGCTGGAACGGGGATCCGGGCCGCACACCAAATACTTTTGCTCCGGTAAATTTGGGAAAAGCTGCTGGTTTTGGCGTTAGTATATAAGGGGTAGAAGAAATTGGATTATACGTTTTGAAGGTGTTTACCCCTATCGCCTCAAACTTAGCATCTGCCCAGTTTACATGATCGTAATAATCGCCATTACCTCCATCTGTAACCATAAGTTCTAATTTGTTTATCCCTTCCAGGTTAACCTGACATGATTTAGCTTCCTCCCCTACTTTCATTATACCACTGTTCCAAAGTTGCTTACCGTCGCCCATAAGCACAAATTCGGCTGCTGGTTGTTGTCCTTTCACTTCATCATCAATGCCCACCATGGCAGAAAAGGATTTTGCTTTTCCATCTAGAATAACCGTTAACAGGCTGGTTGCATGGCTTCCGAAACCTCTTTCGAAGGTTTTGCCTGCTATACTCATTGTTCTGCCATCAACTGTTTTGTTTTTTCTGGGGGTTCCATATCCCTGGGTAGCACTGCTTAAGTCTAACTCATCTAACCACACGGTTTTAGTAGGAGATTGAGCAATGGCCAAAAAACTTAACATGACAAAGCTGATGCTTAGCATTAGGTGTTTTATTAATTTCATGATGATTTCGAAATAGGTTTGTTTATCAGTGTGCAATAAATATTTGGTTTAAGCATTAATGTAATGCCTATGGTAAAAATCTAACTACCTTAACAACAAATTTAGTTGGGCGAGGTATAGCAATAGGGTACACTTGTATGGTTAACTTACAATAATGTTAAATAACGGGGTTATCCATCAGCGCTGCACACCGGTATTTTATTTTCAGGCATATCATATTCGGTTTGTGGTTTGAATCAGCAAATGTAACATTTACTTTGTGAACAGAGTATTTGAATTGGCGGCATAAACTTTACAGCTGCAGTCAAACATTTTTGTATTAAACAGGGTTAGTTTGATACATGAACATTAAATCAAATAACGGAATCTTTAGGACGGTTACTTCAATTATCCTCTACACGGCCGGACTTATCATTCTGCTCTGGTTTCTATTAAAAATTCTAAGCATTGTGCTTCTGGGTATTTTTGCTATCGTTTTAGGCCTAATCATTAATGCTCCGGTAAGCCGGCTTGAAAAAAAAGGGATGAAGCGCTGGCTGGCGAGTTTGATTGTATTTTTTATCATTTTTGGGATTACGGCATTGCTTGGCTGGATGGTGGTTCCACACATGAGCGATCAGCTGGATGTTTTGATCGGTAACCTGCCAAAGTATTACGCCAGCGTATCGGGTTACCTGGATTCATTGTTACGCAAATTTCCTGAACTGAGGAAAGAAATGAGTGAGGGAGGCTCGTCCATTTCTTCAGCTATACCTTCTATTGGCAACACCGTAATGGGAATTGGAAACTTTTCGTTTTCAATTCTGGGAGGTATTTTTGTATTCATTGTATTTGTTTGCATGGTTGTGTTTTTTGTAGGAAATCCCAAACCGATCATCGAGCTTTATCTAACTGTATTTCCGGTAAAACAAAGGGAAAAAGCAGAAAATGCAATAAAACACACTTCGGTGATGCTGGTGGGCTGGATGAAATCCAATCTCATTGGCGGCGCTATTGAGGCGGTATTGGTATATGGTTTTCTAACCTTAATGAACGTTCCGGGTGCATTGGTATGGGCTGCACTGGCTTTCTTTTCTGAACTTGTCCCAAAAATCGGATTTTATATCATGGCGATTCCCCCTACCTTGGTTGCACTCTCCGTGAGCCCGGCAACCGCACTTTGGTGCCTGGTATTCTTTTTATTATTGAATGAACTGATTTCAGATTTTTTGATGCCGAAACTTCGCTCCTCAACCATGAATATCCACCCAATGTCATCGCTGTTTCTGTTATTGGCCATGGGTACAGCGTTTGGACTAACTGGCGCGCTGCTATCCACACCGCTTGCTGCCATCATCAAAGCATATTATGAAGAATTTTATCTGCGACAGTTTCCGGAAGATCCACAACTGGATCAACGGACTAATGATATCGTTTACTGATAACCTGAGTTTTGGCATATACTATACGAACTGCCTTGATGGTAAGGAATACCTGTTACGCAGGAAAACTTAGCCAATGGGCACCGGTACTCATCTGCCCTTAATAAAAAAATGTGCCGCTAAATCTAATGGAAGATTGATGCGGCACATTTTTTTTGTGGATTGAATAACTTCTGGTCAGATATTTTACCAAAAATTATTGAACCATATTCACATCAAAGCCTTTCCAGTTTTTTAAATGATCCACGAAATAATTACTGATTAAATTTCTATAATAATCGCCACTTACTTCATGAGCGATACCTGGCAGAATCATTAAGTCAAATCTTTTATTGTTTTTAATCAGGGCGTTGGCCAAACGTATGGTATTTGCAGGATGTACATTATTGTCCATATCGCCGGTTACCAATAAAATTCTACCTTTTAAATTTTTAGCCAGTTCTATGGTAGTTGGTGCACTGCTGCTAAAAGAAGCATGCAATTTACCTGATGAGTCTACGGTAGCAGGTTTAGTTTGCTCAACTCCCTGATAGGTTTCTGTCCAGAATTTTCCGTAGATGTTATTATCGTGATTACCAGATGACGACACCCCGACTTTGAAAAAATCAGGATAAGTTAGCATTGCCGCTGCTGTCATAAATCCTCCTCCCGAATGCCCGTAAATGCCCACCCGGTCTAGATCCATATAGGGAAAACTTTCAGCCAACTGTTCTACTACATACTTGCAATCTGCTAATGCATAATCACGTAAATTGCCGTGTCCAAAAGTATAAAAATCCCGTCCGCGAAGCGGCGATGAGCCCCTATAACCAAATTGCAGTACAATAAAGCCCAGATCGGCAAGTTTTGCATTGTTGCTCGGCGTAATATTAAAACCTTGTGGTATGCCATCAACCTGAGGTCCGGGATATACATTACAAATCACGGGGTATTTTTGAAGAGGATCAAAATCAGCTGGTGTATAGATGATCCCATATAAATCTGTAATATGATCAGCCGCCTTAACTTTTCGCAGTATCGGCATGTTTAAACCGTAGTCTGTTAAAGTACGATGATCCAACATTGGAATGACCGTCCGCACTTTTCCATTCATATCCCTTATTTCACATTTGGGTAAACTGTCTACAGCCGAATAGCTGTCGATGATAAATTTTTTATCCAGGGACGGCATAATGGAATGATCACCCTGCCCCGGTGTTAATTCAACAAAGCCAGAACCATCCAGGTTCACTTTGTAGAATTTTTTATGATAGGGATTATTTGCAGATTTGTAGCCAAAGCCTTCCAAAATCATATAACGCGCCTTAGTATTCACATCTACAATATTGCCGGCAACAAAATCACCTTTGGTAATGGCATTCTTCAGCTTACCTGTATGGTCATACAAATAGTAAGCACCTTTACCTGTGCGTTCAGACCACCATATCACCTCTTTACCATCATTAATCACCATATAAGTCTGCAGTTGATCGTTTAGAATTGGTTTTCCAACTTCAGTGATCAGTACGGTAGTCTTGAAGGTATATGGATCTACCCTACAAAGTTGTATGGTATCTACCGTACGGCTCTCCCGCGTAAAATAGATTCCCCCAGATTGCTGGTTTTGATTCATTTTCACTTCCTGATCAGGAAAACGATCAATATTTATTTTTTGCATTTTAGCGCTATCCGCATTCAATAGCCATAACTCATACTGCGTTACATTCTCATCGCCAGGCAATTCGTATTTATAATCTACCCGAACGGGTGCATACATGGCTAAACTATTGATCAAAGTCAGATCTCTCACTTTGCGCTGATCCGACCGTAAGGCAAAGCCGATATGTGTATCTCCTAGCCATTCCCCCAGCCATGGTCCGCGTTGACCTCTGTTATGGTTAGAGACGGTTTTTCTTGCGAATGAATAATTTGGATCTCCGTCGTAGGTCAATTGAACCACCGAATCCTTTCCCAAAGCACCTGATTTTTTTAAGAAGAGATTATGGTTGTTAGCGTAAACGCCGTATGCCCCATCTTTTGTATAAAATGTCCAGATATCTTTACGAGGTACTGCTTTGACAGGAAAAGGCTTGCTGGCGGATTTACCTGGATCAACCTTGCCAAAAATGCCTTTTTTTAAATCATACTGCAGCGCAACACCTTGTACGTTGCATAATAAGATAGCTGGATCTGTTGGCGAAACACCCTGGATACTGAAATCTACCTTCGTAGGGTGTACGGATTGTGACAGGTAAGCGGATGTAAGTTCAACAAGTTCATTGCCGTCAAACAATCGTATACTTTTGCTATGATCAGGATCGGCAATATAATAGGTTTTTAATCCGGCGGCATTACTGGTATTATAGAGTATTAAGTCGCTGTTAAATATCCACGAAGGCTGGATCAGCGCCGCTGAAATCACGCTGCGTACTGAATCTCTTTGTGAGCCGGTTAACACTTTTTTGCCTTTATTGATTGTTGCAGATTGCTGTTGGGCTAGTGCAGTAGAAAACACCAAAGCTAAAATTGACGCCAGACCAATTTTGCCGGCGGATAATGATATCATACTTATAGGATTTATTTTAGCTACTGAAATTTGAAAGTTCACGTAGCTACCGAACAAAGAGCAAGTATAGAAAAATAGTTGTATTCTGGCAATTAGCCTTGCTATGATTTAGAACAGTTAAAATCAAATTGTTTTTTCTTCATATAAGCGTTCAGCTTTTTTTGCGTAAAAAAAGTTTTAGCGCGAATCAGCTGAGTCTATTTTACCCTCTTCAAATGAATATACTTCAAATCGCATTCACCAATTTTCACATACCTGTTCATCGCATTGCCAGTGTTTTGAATAACAATTTCACCATCACTTAACAAACCCTGAACAACGGTCGGTAGTTGTTCATCTCCAGAAAAAGTTTCTTCATTGTTATTTTTGGTCACATCGCCACTGTCTTCATCCCATTCAATACCGTGAAAATCGATATAAACTAACTTTTCATCCAGGCTTCTACTGAAGGTAATTTTGCCATTTAAATTTCTTGTAGAACTATAAAAATGGTAGCGATATTGCCCCTTACTTTTGGAGATGGTCACACTCAAAGCACATTGATCTTGTTCATCTACCTGGTAATTGCCAATAAGATTGTGGGGCAACGACGGGATAGTTTTATTGGTTGGGGTTAACCGTATGGGATATGCTTTTTTCGAAGATAAACTTTCCCATTTGCCATTAAAACCATCCTTTGTGAACTTGCCGGTAATTTTTGCTCTTTTTACGTTTAGGTAATCAAGCTCGTAAATAGCAGCAATACCATTACTCACTTCCCCTGCAAGCCTGATTTCTGCGCCGATGTTCTCGTAATAGTAAAAACCGCTCAGCTTTCCTTTGGTATTTTTTAAGCTGAAAACGACACCAATTTTACGCCCGAATTTACCAGTGAAGTTCCCGTTAAAGCTTTGTAAATTAGTTGCGGATACAATATCTGCAAAAACAATAAAACCTAGAAACAACAGGCAGGAAAAATGATTTTTCATGTTTAATTCCTTTTTTCAAATTCCACCCAATCTTTAAGCATGTAGACAGATGCAGGTTTAATATCAGACTCCTTAATCAAATGTACTTCTACAAAAGCGCCGGTTTTATTAATATATTTAATTTTGGTGTTATGCATGGCTCCAGACGAATAGTAAGCACCAAACTTACATCTGTAAGGATTATTTTTTACGTCAGAAGTAAAAACAGAGAATAAGATCATCTTTCTGGAGTTGGTATCTGGTTTTTCGTAACCAAAAATTCGATAATCTGCCCTAATATTTTCATAAACATTGAGCGAGCTGTCGCTGAGGTTGATCATTGCCTTTTGAAAAAACGCCTCATTCATTTGGGTGTCTTTGTAATTTCTAATGGTATCTTTTTTTTCTGTTTTTTTAGCGGGGATGCGATCTTGTTTAACCACAGCTATGCCATCCTTTTTAGTTTTTAAAGTATCTGTTGTTGTATTTACGATCTCCGTAGTTGGCCTATTTCGGCAACCCAGAAATGTAACTATTATTAATGCGGTTATGATACCTTTCATTCTGTTTAAGCTATTTTTTATGCTTTATCCATCAGGCTGTATAGATTGACAATGCTCCGTATTTATCCTCTTTTTTTATAATCCCTCACTTTCACCGACCTGCCATTTTCGATTTTGTATTCCTCGTAGTGCGTATAAATATCGTTTTCATAAACACGTTCTGCTTTCTGTAATAAGAGTTTTCCGTTTTGCCAGCGATAATACATCTTTCCTTCATTCCCGTTACCGTCTGCATCATATTTATAAATTTGTTTTTTAAATGAATCAAAAAATACGACACCCAAATCATCTAAAGTTTTGTTTTTAATAAAGCTTTTACGTGTTACATCATATACGAAATATACATAGCCATAATCTCCTTTTATTCTATCCGGATAAAAAACAGGCAATTTTATATCCAGATAACCATCGAAATTTACATCTTCCAGTTCCACCTTATCTTTAACTAAATCATATTTATCAAAATCATGAAGTATCCATCCGGAATTTTTATTGGCATTAATTTTTAGGGAGAGCAAGGTGGAATAGCCCACCGAATTTTCAGTCATCGAATCCTCGTCAGGCTTCGTCTTCAACATGATAAAATCGAAGCTAAGTGGATTAAAAGCCTGCAAATTTTCGCGACACTGAAACTTGATGTCCAGCGTTTTTTCTCTATTCGGTTTTTCGCCCCAGCTACCCGCTAAGGCTTTTTGCAAGATATAAGCCATTTTGAAATAACCTGTAGTTTCATTTTTTTTTGATTTAGCGTTATATGCACTTTCTTTGAGGAACATTTTGTCATCTTTTAAAGTGCCCTCCAGATAGAGCTTGCTACCGTAGCCATTTTTGATATAGTAGTATTCACCAAAAATGCTGTCATTATAGTTGTTTAAACTCAGTTTCATTTCTATTGGGTATTTGCCAATATTACCTGTAAAATTTAGATTAGCAGTTAACTTTGCTTTTTGTGCATTGGCCTGACCAAAAATCATTGCCAGTATCACTATAAGTATTGTTTTCGTCATACTATTTATAGTCTTTATTATTTTTTCCTGGTCGCCTGCTCTGCCAGATGATTGCTACGGCAACAAGAGGTAAGATGAAAATTTAAATTATTTTATAGCGCTGTATCTCCTGCGCCCTGGAAATAAAAGTATAAAAATAATATGATATCGGATATTAGCCTGGAAAGACAGTTTACAAGGACAGAAGAATTAGCCAGACACCTGGTTGAGTATTTAAATGATGACTTAAGCCAATAATTAAAATTACCCTGATCGATTTACTCAATGCAACGAACTATTCTTTTTTGTGTCTTATAACCTAAACTAGGTCTAAAAGATTACCTTTTTCTGATCATTTTGTTTTATTATGCGCAGGATGGCAATCTTAAATGCACTACTAAACTTATCAAGGTTCAGCTTCAATTTTAAATTTAAAGACAAACATGATAAAAAAAATAATTTCCGTTTTAATACTTCTGTTAACATTCAGCACAAGCAGCAACGCACAGGAATTAAAATATTTTGCAAATATTGATTCCGCGATGAAGTTTTACCACGATAAAAGATACCATGAGGCCGGGCAAGCTTTTGACCAGGCATTAAAAGAATTTAATGGAAATACCACACAGACAAATTTATACAATGCGGCATGCGCATGGAGCTTGGCAGGAAATAACGATAAGGCTTTTCTTTATCTGCAAAATATTCTTAACAATAAAATGATCAAAAGCTGGGATGATCCCGTTGACTTTTATAATATGTTAATTAAGGACACCGATTTTGAGCCAATTAAAGTCGACCCTAGGTGGACAAGTTCATTAAATGAGGCAAAGAATAAAAAAAATACTTTTTTAAATGGCATTAAGCGGGATATTGCCGACAGGATAAGGAAAATTGGAGCTGCAGACCAGTCAATTAGATTTAAACTGGATTCGGTTAGAAAGGTTGACGGATTGAACGCTACAGCCGAGAAAAAACTTATTTTGGTAATGAAAAAACAGGATTCAACTAATTTTCGCGCATTTGAAACGATTATTAAACAATATGGATGGCTCGGGCCCACTGAGGTAGGGTATAAAAACAATCAGTATCTATTTCTTATTTTGCAACATGCTGACCTTGATGCTCAGAAAAAATATCTACCACTGTTCAAAAAAGGCCTTAAGGATGGAAAGGTATTGCCAAAAGATTTTGCTTATTTAGAAGACAGGATAAATATGAGAGTAGGAAAAATGCAACAATATGGATCACAGACATTAATAGATAAAGTAAGCAAAAAATATATCCTCTATCCTATAGCTGATATCGATAATGTGGACGAAAGAAGGGCTAAGGTGGGATTGGAATCTTTAAAGTCTTACATGAAATCATCTTTCAATATAGATTTCGACATAAATCAATATAAAAAAGAACTTCCTGAGCTAAAAAAAATGTATTTAAAGTAACTTTTGTTCGTGACAGTAACGATTGAAGCGTAAAGCCCGCTTACCAACTTAGGGATGGTTTATTTAAAAGATAAAAATCAATGAAGACTTACTAAGCATGAACTTCCAAAATAAAAAGCGGTCAACCGAAGATGAATTTATAAAAAATACCGATTTTATTTTCTTAGATTCTGCTATGTCCCCTTGCGCATGGTTTTCAATCCCGACAGTTGGTAGAGTTTAATTTTTAGCTTTAATGATATCTGTCTTTATGATGATGTTGTTGTAGAAGAAAGTTCCATTTAGGTTACAATTACCTCAATGTATCTTAATTAAGCAGAAATATTAAATTAGGTCTGACCTTATAACGATCTATTACCATTAAAATATTCCCAGGCTTCTTTGTTAATATCAGCAATTATTTTCTCATTTGTTGCTTCATTTTCTGTCGATTCTGTTACGAAGACACTTATGAAATAGTATGATCCATTTGGCAAAAATACGATCCCGATATCATTTACTGCTGCAGTTATACCTTGCTTATTTGTGCCCGACGAACCTGTTTTATGGGCTATAAGGGTATTCTTAGGGAGCAATCCGCTCAATCGATGCGCTCCTGTTTTGGTTTCGCGCATCACTTTCCAAATGAAGTGATGGCTTTTCTTTGAAAGGAGATTGTTTTTATTCATGTAAAAAAGTTCCAGGATGTCATTAGCTGCTTTGGGCGTGGTCCAGTTTTTAAATTGCGAATTCCAGTTGCCCTGTTGCTCCTCTTCATTTATTTTTATGGATGCATCATGGATGCCGATGCTGTCACAGTACTTTTCAACAAATTCCGGACCTCCAATCATCCTCAGTAAAATATCACAACCTACATTATCACTTTGTGAAACGGTGTATGCTAAAATTTCTGATAATGGTAATATTACACCATTTGGATATCGATCACGAATAGGACTATATAAATCCGGTAAAAGGTCTTTCTTACTGATTTTTATTTTTTGATTCAAACTGAACTTTCCTTTATCTACCTGAGATAGTACCGCCAGAGCAATATGGAATTTGAATACACTTTGTAAGGGGAAATGTTCATTTCCATTAATGGATAGGGTATCCCTTTCATTTGGCCCTTTAATGGCAATTCCTACTTTGGCATGCTTTGAAGCGATAATCTGTTGTATCTTAGCATTAAGGACATGGCTTTGCGCAAAAACCTGATAGCAGGTGGTAAACAGCAAAAAAAGGCTAAGTTTGAAGGAATTCTTCATTTTTGTATCTTATTAATCATTATTATTTGCTAACGCGAATTTATGGGGAAAAATTTTGCGTTTTCGTAAGAATAAATAATGCTTACAATTTTCCATTTTCCGTCTGCTTTGATAAGGTGCCAGTATTCGCTTCCCCAATTGGTGATAATATTTTCTTCCCGGAATGAGTAATCGAAACTCACACTGGCAATCACATCATCATTAACGATCCTGATCTTATCAAATTTTTCTTCCTTGCGGCCTTTTTCCATGATGTAGTGGAAAAAATTTTGATATGTGTCTTTGAAGTAATTTTTGCGGTTCGAAGGATTAATCTCCAGACGTTTTTGCTGAGATCTGTTTTTCACAACACCAATCCAGACTACCGGGTTTTCATGGAACAGACTGTTAAAAGTAGCTGAATCTTTTTTAATGATGCTTTCTTTGAATTGCCAGACCACATGCTGGATTTCTTTTTTCTCCTTAGTGAAGTGCTGAGCTACAGCCAAATGAGACATCAGGATGAAGATGCTTAAACTAATTGTTTTCATAAATTAATTGTTTAGTAGTCGCGATTAAACATATTAAGGACTTTATTTTTGATGTTTGCAGATGGTTTTTCTATACAGTGGCGATAAACTAGGCCGGCAAGAATACAGCAGGCAAAACAGATCAGCAATCCAGTTGAATAGGATGCCGGAATTTTAATTCTTTCAAGAAACAATTGTACAAGATGGATAACAATTTTATGCGACAAATAAATTGCGTAAGACAAGGCTGCCAATTGCGTAGTAATCATGTTGGATTTCTTACTTAGGAAAGAAGTGTCCGAAATAGCTCCTGTTACCAGTATTCCGTAACTTAAAGCTACCAGTGTAAATCCGAAGAGAGAGGCCTGCTGCGAATAGGCGTCTCTGCAGAACCACAGCGAAAATGTAACGGCTGTTATGCCGGTAAAGACCAGTAGATTCCCATTTCGATTAATCATCGCTTTGAATGTTGACGACTGAAACAGCACCCCAATCAGCACGCCAATTACCAGCCCGTCCAACCTGGTATGTGTAGGGTAATAGATATGCATATACCAGTCTTTCCAGAAACCGGGCGTTTCCAGTTTCGGGAGAACATATTCATTCCATGAAAAAACGCGCAGAAAAAAAGTAGAGATCAGCAGCAAAACAATTATGATTTTCAGATATTTCATTTGCTTCAATCTGATCAAAAACAGCAGCAAAACCGGTAGCGCCAGGTAAAATTGTTCTTCAATGCACAATGACCAGGCGTGAGAAAAGGTTCCCTGGTTAATCACATCCAAACCGAAATTCTGAGTAAAAGAAAGAAATTTCCACAGGGGTGGCAAAGCTTCCCTTTCCCTAAATACCGGAAAACAAAAATACAGTAACAGTGTGAACAAATATGGTGGAATGATCCTGAAAAACCGTTTGGTAAAGAAGGTTTTTAGCCGAATGGTCTGGTGTTCGCTAATTTCCCGGAAGAGCTGATTGGAAATTAAAAAACCACTTAATACAAAAAACAAATCAACTCCTGTCCATCCGATCCAACCGATAGTATCTACCCAGGCGGGATGCTTAAACATTCCATAATGATACAGGAATACCAGCAGGATCGCAACCGCCCGTAAATGATCTAACCCAACGAATTTTTCTTTTTCCATCATTTTTTTCTGCAATAATCTTACTATTTACCATGGGTATCAAACGACGAATGCAGAAAGACCGCTTCTGCCTGCATACAACATTATTTGTTGTTCGAATGCCTGCTCCTGCAATTCATCACCAAAATGGATACTTCTGAATCCTATCAGCACATACAAAGCTTTTTAGTAATACCTTTACGTTCTGTGAGCAAAATATCAAACGGCAAGTTAAGAAAGGAAATCAACTATCAAACCGGACTCTGGATTGCTTTATTTATTTTTGGGATATTCCGTAATTACGGTGAGCCTGAGCAGCCTGATTTCCGGGAAGTATTTTACTATGACGTATGTCATTGGATCTTTCAGATCATCGGCGCCAACTGGATTTACTTCGTTCTGATCCACAGATTTTTCGAGGTTAAAAAGTATTTTCATTTTATGCTCTACCTTATTGCCGGGATGTACATTTTAGGTGTGTTAAATCGGCTTTTTATTGTATATGCTGCAGAACCTTTATTTTCAAATTATCCTCAAAACAGTATTTTCGATATTCTAACGGATGTTAAATATCTGCTGTTTCATTACATCCTGCCCATTATTTCCGGATCTTTCATTTTTGTTTCGATGATGTTTATGCTTCGGTACAGGGATGAAAAGCAAAATGCCCTGCAGCTTCAGAAAGAGAAATCGGAGCTTGAATTAAAAGCACTGAAGGCACAGCTGAATCCTCATTTCCTGTTTAACACCCTGAATAATATTTATTCATTATCCATCACCGGTTCGGATGCCGTATCCAAATCCATCAGCCGGCTTTCAGACATCCTGGATTATATTCTTTATCACGGACAAAAAGAAATGGTACCAATTACTGCAGAAATGAAAATCGTTAAAGATTATATTGCACTTGAAATGCTGCGCTATGATGAACGCCTGAAACTTGAGATAGAAGAAAAAGTAGCATTTCCCGGCCTCATCCCACCTTTGCTGTATCTGTCTTTTGTAGAAAATGCCTTTAAACATGGTGCCGAAAAAACAAGTGGAAACGTAACCATCAGAATTTCGATTGAAACCCATGCAAACGCTTCGCTTTTCAGGATAGAAAATCAGTTCTTTGGGAAACATAAAAAATCAGGAACCGGAATAGGATTGGAAAATATCAGAAGACAACTCGATCTTTATTATCCGAATCAATATACATTAGCAATAGCGCAGGCAGATAATTGGTTTAAGGTAAATTTAATGACTCCAACAACATGATTAAATGTATTCTGATAGATGATGAGCCTTTGGCCGTCAAACTTTTGGAAAACCATATTTCAAAGATAGCAGAACTAAAGCTGGTAGCTACAGCAGCAAATGCACTCGCGGCTTATAGAATTTTACAAACGCAGGAAGTGGATCTTCTTTTTCTGGACATTCAGATGCCCGATCTCAACGGCATAGAATTTCTGAGGTCGCTGAATAAAAAGCCGTCTGTCATTTTGACCACCGCTTATCGGGAATTTGCCATCGAAGGCTTTGAGCTTGAAGCCGTAGATTATCTGATGAAACCCATCACTTTCGAACGCTTTTTCAAATCTGTAGACAGGGTCCTTAGAAATGTAAAAAAGGAAAACGAAGATGATTTCTTGATTTTAAAGTCAGAGGGATTTAGCCGCAAGCTTTTGCTGAAAGATATTCTTTATTTTGAAAGCATCGGAAACGATATTAAGGCGGTGCTTCAGAACGAACTTTTCATGGTTTCTAAAATGTCAGTTTCGGAACTTGCAGTACATCTTCAGCACAAAGGATTTTTAAGGATTCACCGGTCTTTTATCATCAATCAGCATCAGGTAACTGCCATCAGCAACCAGGAGGTATTGATAGATAAAATAGCCATTCCGGTGGGTCGAAGTTTCCGTAAAACATTTGATGATTTTGCACGGCTTTTTTCGGCAAAGCGTTTATTTTAAGCCTTTGAAACTGGATTACCGTTTTTACAGGGAAAATGGCAAAACGCATGCTATCTGTACCATCCAAAGATTCGTTTGCGCGATCACCTGATAATTGACTTGTCAACACACTATTTAAAGCATAAATAGGCTAACTATCATCACGCCACTTTTAACCGCAAAACCATCTGGTTATTGTTAATATTCTGTTAATATGTGTATCGTTTTTGAATTTTAATTTTGTGGCCATAATTTATGCCCCAAAACACTATTGCCGGACTTAATGCTGATAATAACAAGAAGTTTGATGAAAAGACCTTCGAAGACCTTTATCGCCGCATGTACCCTACTTTAAAAAAATACGCCATTTATCTTATTAAAGATGTAGAAGATGCTCAACTCATCTTAAATGATGTATTTATATCGATCTGGAAAAACGGCACTATCCTCAATAACGAAAAAGCATATCTCTTCCGGGCCGTTAAAAATGCTGCTACAAATTACCATAAGGCAGCCAAAGCCAATCTTTGGTACATGGATAGCGAAGAAGAGTTTTCTGAAATTATAGACGTGAAAGAAACCCCGTCGCAGGCTTTTCAGAACAAAGACCGCAACCGCGTACTTTACACGCTTATTGATCAGATGCCCGAACGCCGAAGGCTTATTTTTTACATGTACCGAATTGATGGATTTAGTTACAGGGAAATTGCAGTTTTACTGGACATATCAGTACGTACGGTTGAAGACCACCTGGTAAAAGGCTTTCAATTTCTTCAGCAAAAAGTATTAGAAAACAAGTCAGAATTCAGATAAAAACACCACTTAATAATTTCTTAACGCAAAGTTAACTTTTTTGGGCCCGTAGTGCGCCTGCTATCCTTGTCTTGTAAGCATAAAAGCATGTGAATGGATCAGGAAACGTGGAAATTAGTACTCGAATATTTAGCTGTAAAGGAAGATTTGAGCAGCAGCAAAGCTGAAATTGCATTGTTGGAAAAAAGACTTAGGAACTGGGTAGATGAAGATGATGATCGTGAGGAGCAATTAGAAGCGGTATTATTGCTATGGCAGGACACGGCTCAACTACCGGATGACGGATTGTGGAAGGAAAGTTTTGCCGGCCTCAGAGAACAGATCAATCAGGCTCCGGTCAAGAAGTTTAAAATATTAAAATGGTGGACAGCGGCAACTGCCGCTGCAGTTATCGGGGCACTAATCTTTTTTATTGCCGGAGATAAAAATTTATTGACTTCTAAGCAAAATCAGGTTGTATGGACAACTAAAACTGCAGCGCCAGGTAAAATTATTAATGTACTACTTCCGGATAGTTCCGAGATCTGGTTAAACTCAGGGAGTAGCATCAGCTTTCCACAAAACCTGAAACATGCCGGCATCAGAATGGTCAAACTCAATGGAGAGGCTTTTTTTAAAGTAAAACGAGACCCTGCTCATCCTTTTGTAGTAAAAAGCAACAATATCCAAACCAAGGTACTGGGAACCAGTTTCAACATCCGGGCATGGAAAAATTACAGGCCTGAAGTAACTGTACTTACCGGAAAGGTAGCCGTTTCGAGAGATTCTGCAGGCACGCAATCAGCAGCTGTTCACCTTCTTCCAAATCAGAAAGTAACTTACAATACGAAATTGGCACTCCTGGTACGCGAAAATGTAGAAGATGCCAAAACATCAACTGAGTGGCGGACTGGAAAAATGTATTTCAATAAAACGCCGATGGAAGATGTATTCCAGACCATATCAAGAAAATATGCCCTTAAAGTAGTTTCAGACAGATCATTTGACAACTGTGAACTAACGGCAAAATTTGATAATGTAAATATAAATGAGGTGTTGCGCACACTAGAGCTTACATTCGATATTCAGTATACCATAAACAAACAGACTATTTATATAAAAGGAGGTAGATGTAATTAAACAACCAGTAAAAGATAGCTGCAGCATGTTGGCGCATGCCGCAGCTAAGAAATTTTAAATTTTATTTTAACCCATCAAGATTAAAACAAACAAAGTTATGAAAAAGTCCGCAGTGACTAGTCAATTAATTTTTAGCGCAATGCGTTTTTTTACCCTCATTTACATCATGCTCTCTACCATGCTCTTTGTAGGGCAGGCGTCGCCGGTAAATGCACAACAATTAGACGTTAAAGTAAGTATCAATATCAAAAAGGGATCTTTAACGGAACTTTTTAAAATCATAGAAAAGAAAACCGGCCTGTATTTTGTATACACCAACAAAGATGCCATAGAGAAACAAAACCTAAGTGGTTTTAAGGCAGAAAATGAAGCTGTAAGCGCTTTGCTCGACCGGATATTACCTCCTTTTCAGCTCAGCTACCTGATCGAGAAAAACCAGATCATCATCAAAAAATCAATACGAATTAAAGGTAAGGTAACAGACGAAAAAGGTATGCCACTGCCGGGAGTAAACGTAATTGAAAAAGGAAGTAACAACGCGACCAGCACCAACTTAAATGGAGAATTTAACCTGAACGTATTGAACAGTCAGGCCTTGCTGATCTTTAAAATGATCGGTTATCAGAGCAGGGAAATTGCACTAAAGGGCGAAACGGAACTTAACATCAACCTTTCCCCTGATGAAACAGCACTCTCTGATGTAGTGGTTACCGCACTAGGCATTAAACGTGCCGAAAAGGCCCTGGGTTATTCGATCGCTACCGTAAAAGGAAGTGATGTTAATACAGTAAAAGAAGTAAATGTGATCAACTCACTGGCCGGAAAGGTGGCTGGCGTAAATGTGGTCAGCACAGGTGCTGATCCCGGATCAAGTTCATTTATCACCATCAGGGGGCAATCATCAATCGCAACCGACAACCAGCCTTTATTTGTGGTAGATGGTGTTCCGGTAGCACATTCGCTCCGGGCAACATCAGAGGTTGGCCGTTCATCGGTTGATTATGGTAGCCCGATTGCGGATATCAGTCCGGATGATGTAGAAAGTATCACCATATTAAAGGGTGCAAGTGCTGCCGCATTGTATGGAAGCAGGGCCGGAAGTGGTGTGGTTTTGATTACCACAAAAAGTGGCCTGATAAACAAAAAGGGTTTAGGAATAAATTTTAATTCAAATGCCATGTACGATCAGGCATGGATGTTCCCACATTTTCAGCATACTTTTGGGGGAGGCGAATATACCGACGATCAGGCATCTTCCACCACATCTGCCTGGGGGCCGCGGCTTGATGTGGGTACCAAACACCTGCAATGGAACAGCCCCCTGGATGCCAGCGGGAAACCAATTGCTACCGATTGGGTATCGCATCCGAACAATCCGCAGGACTTCTATGAAACCGGTTCTACCTACACCAACAACATTTCCATTAGTGGCAAAAATGCAGATGGTAATTACCGTTTATCATACACCAACCTGAGCAATAAGGGGATTGTACCCAATACCGATCTCAAAAGGAATACCCTTAACCTTTCGGCCACCTATGTGTTGCACCCCAAATTAAAAATTAGCACCAATATTGGTTATGTAAACAATAAAAGCGACAACCGGCCATCGGCTTACCGGGAAAGTGTAACGCAGATGCTGTATTCACTTCCACCAAATATGAACATCAACGACCTGAAAAACTACTGGAAACCGGGAAGGGAAAACATCGAGCAGTTTTCAGCAGATGATTCTGACAACCCCTATTTCGTAGCTTACGAGCATACCAATGGCTACGACAGGAACCGCTTAACCGGGAATATACAGGTGGTTTACGATATTACCAAAAACTTAAGTTTAATGGCACGTACCGGGCTGGACATGTACAATGAAGAACATGAAACCAAACGCCCCTTCAGTTCAAAACGTTTTAAATTTGGCGGATATGGGGTTGATAATTCTTTTTTTAAGGAACAGAACACAGATTTTTTACTGAGTTATAAAAAACTGTTAAATCAGGATTTGTCTTTGAGTCTTTCTGCCGGAGGAAACCAAATGGATCAAACCAACCGGTTTACCGCGCAGAAAACAGAGAGCCTGAGTATTCCAGGTGTTTACAATATTGCCAATGCGCAGGCAGGTACCATCGTAAATTCGCAATATAATTCCCGCAAACGCATCAATAGTATTTATGGTCTTGGCCAGGTATCGTTCAAGGATATGGTTTTTCTTGATGTAACGGGCAGAAACGATTGGTCGAGCACACTTCCCGCTGGCAACAATTCGTACTTTTATCCTTCCGCATCTTTAAGCACGATTGTGACGGATGTGTTCAAGATCAAATCAGATGCACTTTCTTTCCTTAAACTGAGGGCCAACTGGGCGCAGGTGGGCAGTGATACCGATCCTTACCAATTGTATAATACCATTCCCTTTAATCAGGATTGGGGCGATGTGAAAAGAGCCACCATTGAGTTTAACCTTAAAAACAACTTCTTGAAGCCTGAAATCGCCACATCATATGAGTTTGGTGGTGACCTCCGCTTTTTCAAAAGCCGTGTGGGTATCGATGTTACCTGGTACAAAACAAACAAAAGGAACCAGATCATCAACATCCCTACAACCATTTCGTCAGGTTCATCAAACCGGTTGATCAATGCCGGAAATATCCAGAACAGCGGATGGGAAATTGGATTAAATGCTGTTCCATTTGATGGTGCCTTCAAATGGGAAACCAATGTAAACTTTACCAAAAATGAAAACAAGGTGATAGCTTTATCAGAAGGTTTAAAAGAATATTCGATGGGCAGTGCCGACGGGGACAATATCCGTTACCTGATTAAGGAAGGTACCAAAATCGGCGACTTCTACACCCCGAGTTACACCAAAGTAACAAGCGGACCAAACGCGGGAGCAGCATTACTAGACAAAACCGGGCATTACATCCGTAACAATAGCGAATACCTTAAAGTCGGAAACTATAACCCCGATTTTACCATGGGTTTCAACAATACTTTCAGTTACAAAAACTTTACCCTAAACGTACTTTTAGACTGGCGTAAGGGCGGCAATTTTTACTCTTACGTAGTAAAATCACTCATCAACGCAGGCTTAACCGATAACACACTGGTGGGCCGAGATGCAGAAACCGGAGGTTTAGCATGGACAGATTCGCAGGGCAGAAAACGGAACGACGGAATGATTATTCCGGGCTTTATTGCAGATGCGAACGGAAACCTGACCCAAAACACGGTCATTATCGCCGCTTCTGATTTTTATAACAATACCTACAACAAATACTATGAAAGGTTAACCTATTCGGCCTCCTTCCTGAAAATCAGGGAAGCTTCATTAACCTATGTATTCGATAAAAAACTGACTCACAAACTGCCCATCAGCAACCTGTCAATATCACTTATCGGGAGGAACCTATATACCTGGACCGCCAACGGACTGGGTTATGATCCTGAAACGACCATGAGTGTTACCGAAGGCTTTAAATTGGGCGTAGGTCATTGGACACTTCCGGGAACACGCTCATTCGGTTTTAAATTTAGTTGTAACTTTTAACCTGTACAGAAATGAAATTCAAATATACAACGCTACTTTTCGCTATACTGGCTTTGATTACAAGCTGTACCAAAGATTTTGAAAAGATAAATACCAACCCCAATGCTCCTGAAACCACCAATACCGAATTCTTAATGTCAGACGTATTGGTTTCTACCGCATATGCCTACCAGGAGAATGCTGTGAACCGAAGACCCGCATCCGCAGCGCGCTACCTTACCTTGGTTCGAAATACCGGCTATGACCTGTTGGATTGGGGGCCGGTTGATTGGGATGATATTTACGCCCGCTTAGCCGTAAACAAAACCTTTATGGAGACTGCACAAAAACGTTCTGAAAACCAGTACGTGGCCATCGGTAAAATTATGAAAGCTTTTAACTTTGGTTACCTTACCGATTTATATGGCGATATCCCCTATTCGCAGGCATTAAAATCGAAAGAGGCTAATATTATTTATCCTGAATACGATCAGCAGCAGGTCATTTATCCTGATCTGTTAAGGGAGCTAAGGGAAGCCAACGATATGCTAAAAGGCAACGTTCAGGAAATCAATGCTAAAGGCGATGTAATGTTTAAAGGTAAAGCTATTGCCTGGCGCAAATTTGCCAATTCGCTTCGTCTCCGGATGTTATTGCGGATCTCAAAAAATTATGTGCCAGCCTTTACCGAAATGCAGGAAATATTGAACGATAAAATAGCTTATCCGATTTTCGAAAGCAGTGCAGACAATGCGGAAGTAGCCTATTTGGGCAATATTGCAGGCTATAGCTGGCCGGGTGGACCTTTGGCGATGATCGATTTTGATTACCTGAAAACAAAAGTAAGCAAAGAGCTGGTGGACAGATTAATACAAAGAAATGATCCAAGGTTAACTGTCTGGATAGAACCGGTAAAGAGCACCACAGGATCAACTGTTGATCTGAACCGCTATGTGGGAGTGCCTAATGCCATTGACGCACCTTCTGCCTATAACGGCGGCGAAGATCATGTTTCGGTTTTCTCTTCTGCTTTTTTCAGGAAAAATGGCGGTAGTTCAAATGCATTACTAAAAGCCAGCTTAATCACTTATACCGAGCAGTGCTTTATTTTGGCTGAGGCCGTACAAAAAGGTAAATTAAGCGTGAGCGGCGAAACTGCAGAATCGCTGTACAATAAAGGCATCAAAGAATCGATGAGCAGCTACGCTGTAAGTGCAACACAGGCCTATTATGATCAACCTTTGGTAAAATACGATGGCACACTTGAACAATTGATTACCCAAAAATGGCTCGCTATGCTGTTTAAAGGTGCTGAAGGATGGTTTGATCAGCGCCGTACCGGATACCCTGCTTTTGTTACCGGTCCGTTAGCAGCCGGAAGAGGCATTCCAAAACGTTATACCTACCCTGATTCGGAAAGTGCAAAGAACCGTGTTAACTATCAAAAAGCCGTTTCCGTTTTCGGTGCCGACAATCAGTATACCCTAATGTGGTTCCTGAAATAAATTAATTCCTTTATTACCAAATAAAATAACATGAAATTATATATCACTTTTTCTTTTTTACTTACACTCTCTGTTTTGGCCATTGGCGTTAAAACACATGCCCAGGATTTTAAACCCGGGCATTTTCCCGATCGCGTAATTTTAACCTGGGCCGGAGATCCTGCTACAAGCCAAACCGTAAACTGGCGTACCGATACCACTATTAAAGCCTCAAAAGCCCAAATCAAAGCTGAAGATTCCAATCCGGCGCTTGAACAATCGATTATGAATTACGATGCTACTTCTACCTTACTTGGTAGCGGAAATAATTACGATATTGCAAGCTATCATCACGTTACCTTTACCAACCTTAAACCGGCAACGGTTTATGCTTACCGCGTTGGCTCTGGTGAATATTGGAGCGAGTGGTTCCAGTTTACCACTGCAGCAGTTAAAAGCACTCCATTTTCTTTCATTTACCTTGGCGATGCACAGAACGACATCCGTTCAAAATGGTCGAGAGTAATCCGTAAAGCATTTTCCCACCAGCCTGATGCCAGATTTATCATCCATGCCGGCGACTTGATCAATCGTTCCAATAACGACCAGGAATGGGGCGAATGGCATTATGGAGGTGGTTTCATCAATGGTATGATTCCCAGCATCCCCTCCCCCGGAAACCATGAATATGTACGTGATGACAAAAGAAAACTGGTGCTTGACCCACATTGGGGCGTACAGTACACTTTTGCCGGCAATGGCCCAAAAGGTCTCGAAGAATCGGTTTATTATGTCGATTATCAGGACATGAGGATCATTTCCCTGGATTCGCAAATGATTATATTGGACGAAGCTTCGGCCAAAGCTGAATATGATTGGCTCGAAAAAGTATTAAAGGAAAATACCAAGCTATGGACAGTAGTTACCTTTCACCATCCCATTTTTTCAACAGCAAAGAGCAGGGATAACAAGGAATTCAGAGATCGGTTTAAACCCTTATTTGATAAATACCATATTGATCTTGTACTGCAGGGCCATGACCACACATACAGCCGTGGCCAAAACCTGCCAAGGGGACTATCGGGAAGGGAAGTGAGCGGGCCGGTTTATCTGGTTTCGGTTGCAGGCCCTAAAATGTACAAAGTAGATGGAGCAAAATGGATGGATGTATCTTTAGAAAACACCCAGCTATTCCAGGTTATCCATGTTGATGGGCCAAACCTTAAATTTGAGGCCTATAAAACCTCTGGCGAGCTTTTCGATGCTTTTTCCTTAAAAAAAACCGACAGAAACAGTGCAGCAGCATTCACAGATAGGAACCCGACACAAAATCCCTAGTCATGAGCTTAAATATAACACCGGTTTTACTGGGCATCTTATTCAGCAGCCTCTGTACACCTGCATTCTCGCAACAGGCGATGAGGCCATTACCGAAATCAAAAAATGCTTTTATTGTGATTGCCCACCGTGGTAGTCATTTAATCAAACCTGAAAATACAATAGCTTCCATTACGGAGGCTATTGATTTGGGTGCAGATTATGTGGAACTTGATCTGCGTACCACAAAAGACGGGCACCTGGTACTTTTGCATAACGACCGTGTAGAAGGTTTAAGTAATGGAAAAGGACAAATAAAAGACCTAGATTTTGAAGCAGCAAGACAACTTATCCTTAAAGGAAAAGACGGGAGTATACACCGGATTGCCAGTTTTGAGGAGGCATTAACGGCTTGCAAAGGAAAAATAAATATCTATTTGGATTTTAAAGCAGCTGAAGCAGAGAAAGCATATAAGGCCATTAAAAAGGCAGGTATGAAGTACAATGTATTGGTTTATGTAAGTAGCCATAGCGACTACCTTTCGTGGCGAAAAACAGCACCCGAAATGCCTTTAATGTCTCATTTGGATAATACCATCACAACCGAAAACGCCTTGATGCAGGCAATGTCAAAAGCCCCCTTGGAGGCGATTGACAATGCCCCTAATGAAACATTACTTCCAGTTTTAAAAACCATGGGCATCAGTATTTTTATGGACGTACAAAAAGAAAACGAAACACCCGATGATTGGAGGAAAGCAATAAAATCAGGCATTCAGGGATTACAGACCGATCACCCGAAGTTGCTAATTGACTATCTTTGGGAGCATAAAATAAGAGATAGGACATAAATAAATTTATATACTGAAGATAAATCCTGCTACCGGATTTATCTTCAATTCAGACCTTATTAAAAATCACAAAGGCTTAACCTTGTTGGTTTCCTTCAACCAGCGTTTGGCTTCCTCCATGTCGTAAAAAAAGCGAACATTGGCTTTACCGTCCGATACATCGAAACTTTTTTGAGCGGCAAGTTGCGCAAAGATACTTCGAGAAAAAATCCAGGCAAAATCCTGCAGGCCAGCTTCGATCATCATCGGAAACCAAACCTTTCCTACCCAATCTGATGCCTCCGACCAATTTCCAAGCACTTCTCTATTATCATTAAGCACTTTTTTAAGTCCCGATGACCTAAGCATCTCTATCATCTGAAGCCCCCCATTTTGCACACTTTTAAAATTCTGATGCCCGGTCCAGTTTGCTTCCATCCAGTCTTGCTGATCATTGTAACTGATGGTCAGGTATTCATCGCTATAGTTAGGTCCTTTTGCAACCGAACCTTTTGTAATCCCAGTTTCACTCATTGGAACGCGTATGTAAACTGTAGTTCCTATCCCGAGTTCACTTTCGATCCAGAATGTACCCTGATGAGCTTTAATAATTTCGGAGGAAATAAAAAGACCTAAACCCAGTCCGCCAAAGCGCCCCGCAGCATTATCTGATCGGTAATAACGGTCGAAAAGTTTTTCAAGCTCCTCACTATCTATACCTATACCATGATCTTCGACTGCGATAATAATCGATTCCTGTTCAACCCTGAACGTAACATTTACCACATCTGCACCGGGAGAATATTTAACGGCATTGCTGAGTAAATTATCGATTACCTGTTCAATCCTGAAACGATCGGCATATATATTAATCTGTTCGTTCGCTGTAAAGATGATCCGATGGGTATTAACGCTTAGCTGAAGGTTTTCGCAGCATTCCTGAATCAGCTGGTTAAGATTGAAAATCGATTTATTGAACTGGAGCTTACCTGCATTGATCTTGCTTACGTCCAGCAAATCGTTAATCAGGCTCTCCAGTTTAGTCGTAGCAAGATCTACTTTTTGTAAGTAAGATTTTGCCCGATCAAGATCATTGGTTCTGGCGAGCAGTTGATTAAATGCTTTAATACTGGTTAATGGTGTTTTCAACTCGTGCGAAGCAATGGAAATAAATTCATCCCGCTGCTCCTCTCCTTTCTTTTGCAGGTCTATATTGGTATTCGAACCAATCCATAATATAACCTCACCATTTTCAAAAATAGGCACGGCCCGCCCCAAATGCCATAGATATTGACCATCTGCCATTTTCAACCTAAACTGGACTTGATATTCGGTACCATTACCAAGTGAAAGCATCCACACCCTTATACATTCCTGCAAATCATCAGGATGAACGTAGTGTTGCCAGCCGATACCAAAAGGGGATTCAGGATCGAGTGCAAAATCACGGATGATCACGCCGTTAATATAATCAATTGTACCATCAGCCCTGGCCGTCCATACTTGTTGTGGTAGGGTATCAAGAAGTTTCGATAGATGAAGTTTCTCCTTCCTTACAATAGTAATATCCCTGAAAATAACCAAAAGTCTAACCTCAGAAGCGTCATCTAAGATTTCCGGAATGATATGAAATGAAAAATAATAGCGGCTTTCCTGCATGCCTGCCTCCAATTCTCCGGCAATATTTTTTCTGGTAACGAGTGCCTGTTTCAATTCATTCCAGATTCTTTTACTCAACGATTGAACATCTGAATCAGCAAACGGTGGAAGCTTACTGATTTCCTGATTGATATAGATACAATCCAGTTTTTCATCAAAACGCATGATCAGATCCGGAAGATTTTCAGCCAAAGTCTTATACTCCGTCTCGCTGGCCTTAAGCTCACGAAAAATACTTGCCATGGGCTTATCAAAAGCCATTTGTACATTGGCTTTGTAAATAAGAAAGAAAGAAATCAGTTTCCCATAATGTCCCCACTCATTTAACTGTCCGTAGTTTGATGTATAAGTGGCAAAGCAACATTCACTTAGAATGGCAACTATAATAGACCCTGATAGAAGATGGTAAGTTTTCCGGTCAAAATTAGCCCTTCTCCGGTAAAGCAAGAATAAGCTTGCAAATAAAAATAAGATGATAATGTACTCACATACCACCTTGAAAAGGGTTTGACCAGCTCCCGGCACAAAACAAACGGGAAATACTTTCCATACCAAAATACTTGCAGCAATGAGTGAAGCCACCACAAAATATAGGAGAAAAAGCAGTTCGGTATTAATTTTTCGTTTGCGTCCAATCATTAAAAAACCGCCTAGAAAAATCATTGCCTCCATGCCACGTGTTGCCACCCAGAACTGGTTGGCAGGGTATCCAGGTAACGGAATGATATTCATTCCCTTATAGCTCAAAGTATGTAACAAATCCAGAGCGCCAATAAACAGATAGGATATTCCCACAACATGCAGGTATTTGTTATCCTGCATTTTTCTGGAATTCCAGGCCACAATAAACACCGCGAAAGCGATTACGATGGAAAAGAGTTCAACCAAAGTATGGAAAAGCATGTAACCATACCGCTTACTGTAAACAAAAACCAGCATCAGGCAGATAATACCAAATGCAGTACGATAGTAACGGTTGAAAAGAGATGTGATGTTTCGCAAGGATATAAAAATCTAACAACAAATATAGGCTATTGAGAAGTGTTATGGAAATAACAACTAAGAAATTGACCTGAGCGACATTAATCTTTGCTTTATAAAAACATCAGCCTGAGCGGAAAAGGGGCTAAAGGCAAACGCTTTTTCCGGGTTTAATCCTGAAGTAAACGGTAAGAAGTTCCGCAGGCGACAATTTGGAGAGAAGCAAATTCCTGAGTAGCCTAAACTCAGGCAGCAATAGCACAGGCTTTTATAGTTCTGAATTTTTCCCTTGCCAAAATCGGCCAACTTACATTTTCGCAATAAGCAAACTATCGAACTGTTTTAAATGTTAACCTATAATAAAGAAATTATGGAAAACAACACAAACAAAAAAGAGGAGCAGGAAGAAGGCCTTACTAACCAGGAACAACTTGCCCAGGCCGCATTGGGGAACAGCGAAGCAATTCAACCCTCAGCAGACAACAACAACGACGTACTAACCATACCCGAGATCTCGGGGACCGGAAGCAATCCATCATCTGCCGCACCGCATTCGCTTATTGTACATGAGGATGAAAATGGAGAAAAAAAGTATGAAGAGGGCAGCACTGAAACTTCTGACAAGGAACAAGAATAAGAACAGCCATTTCATGCCGCTCGAATATTTCAATCCACAGACCTGAAACCCGACCATACCTACTGCGCAAATAAATATGTACATCTTGACAAGTGGCCCCGCATGGCCAATATCATTGATACGCGCTAGTGGAAACGGGTTTCCGGATTAAAGCAACTGCCAGGTTAAATAATTTTTATCAAATCAACCTGAACCCGGATTTATTCAACCTGACTTCATTTTGCCAGATTGGATCGGAAGTTTGCAGGCTTTTGAATCAGCGAGGTAAAAAAATGTTATGGTACTGTGATGAGCGCACAGCCCCGGCTGCCTGGGCTGGCATAAGGGTACAAAAGAAGATCTGACCAAAACCATTGATACCCATTTAGTGGTGAGGAATTCCAGGCAGATCAACTTTGAGAAATATTTACATTTAACTTAAACTGATTCACACAAAATAAATCTCAATATGCAGGATATCGACTGGACAAAAATCATGGTAGGTGAAGAGCAGTGGGGATTTCTCATCGAAATCGCTATACGCACCATACTGATGTACTTTATTATACTCATCGGGCTAAGGCTTCTTGGCAAGCGCGGGGTAGGTCAGTTATCGGTATTTGAAATGGTAGTCATCATCAGTCTGGGTTCCGCAGCCGGAGATCCGATGTTCTATAAAGAAATCGGGCTCATGGTGCCTCTCGCCATATTCGCCATCATTGTAGGTGCCTACAGGCTTACCACCTACCTAATGGCTAAAAGCAAGCGGTTTGATGACCTGGTTGAAGGCAAAGCTACCTACATCATTGAGGGGGGCGTATTCTCCGTAAATGAATTTCGGAAAGAAACCCTCGCCCAGGATGAGTTCTTTTCCGAACTGCGGCAACAGGGCGTTTCCCATCTCGGTCAGGTTAAAACGGCCATACTGGAAACTTCTGGCTGCGTAAGCATCTTCTTTTTTCCAGATGAAGAGGTGCAGCCAGGCCTGCCGATCATGCCCAAAGATTTTGCGAAAGCGTCCAAAGTTGTAGATCTTGCCGGACTTTACGCCTGTAGCTTCTGCGGCAAAGTTCACAACATCAATGAAGAACAAAAAGCCGAATGCAATAATTGTAAACATGATGAATGGGTAAAAGCAGACGACAGGCCAAGGATAAAGTAATTTTGGGAAAAGGGATTATTTCACGCATTATTTACTTTTGGTATTTATCCGTAAATTTCTGTCAGAGCTAACAGCAAACATGATCAAATTGGTTTAAAACAGCCGTAAATTAAGTTTGATCCGGACTTTTCGTACCCATTTCGTACCAAAACCAAAAAAGCACCTAGATTTTCATCCAAGTGCTTGATTGTCAGTGGGCCCACCTGGGCTCGAACCAGGGACCAAAAGATTATGAGTCTTCTACTCTAACCAGCTGAGCTATAGGCCCGAAAAAAAGGCGTTCCTTTTTTGCGAGTGCAATGTTACAAATTTGTATTGAAATTAGGAAAATGTTTTCGGCATTTTTTTATAAAAAGGATGGATATAAACTCATTTTCAACCGCTTAATTTTAATTTTCATTTTAGCATGCCTCGCCACTACTTAAAAAATGTGGATAAAACGCCCGTTCACCTACCCGTAAATCCATTTCGAATAGGTTAATTTTGTAGTTGATATGAACACGCCCAACCAGGACAACCAACTTCTTTTAGATTTTTTAGCCACCACCAATCAGCCTGTTTTTTTAACCGGTAAAGCCGGAACAGGTAAAACTACCCTCCTGCGCAAAATCAGGGATACCATCAAAAAGAATTTCGCCATTGTTGCGCCCACCGCAGTTGCAGCTATAAATGCTGGCGGTGTTACGCTACACTCCTTTTTTCAGATTCCTTTCGGGCCATTGGTTCCGGTTGTTGATGAACATGCAGAAACCAATTTTAAGTATTCAGATGAGAAAACAAGACTCTTACGTTGCCTTGATTTATTGATTATTGATGAAATCAGTATGGTCAGGGTAGATCTGATTGATTTTATCGACCGTACTTTAAAACGTGTTAAAGGTTCAAATCGTCCCTTCGGTGGCGTGCAGGTATTAATGATCGGTGATCTTTACCAGCTCTCTCCTATCTTTCATGATGCCTGGCACATCCTGGGCAGTTATTATTCCAGTCCTTATTTTTTTGACAGCCTCATTTTCAGGTCTACGCCGATGCTGACGTTTACCTTAGATAAGGTTTACCGCCAGTCAGACCCTGTATTTCTTGACATTTTGAATGGCATGCGTGAAAACAGCCTTGATGCAGAACTCCTGGCCAAACTGAATGAACGTTACGATCCATCTTTGGATCAGGAATGGAAAGATGATTACATCACCCTTACCACGCACAACCAGTTGGTTAACGAAATTAACGAAGGCTGTCTGGAAAAATTACCAGGGGAAATTTTCGAATTCAATGCAGAAGTCAGTGGTGATTTTCCTAAAGACGCTTATCCCACCGATGAAAAACTTCAGTTAAAACTGGGTGCGCAGGTCATCTTCATTAAAAATGATTCTTCAGGTAAAAAGCAATTCTACAACGGAAAAGCGGCTAAAATTACTGCAATCAGTCAGGATTCGATAAAAGTAACTTTCACCAACGGTGGCAGAGAAATTGAAGTAGAAAAAGAGATCTGGCAGAATGTTAAATACAGCCTGAGCAACGAAGAAAATAAAATTGATGAAACCAGTACTGGATCCTTCTCTCAATATCCATTTAAGCTAGCCTGGGCCATTACCGTGCACAAAAGTCAGGGTTTAACTTTTGATCAGGCTATAGTAGATGTAAGCACTGCATTTACCCACGGACAGGCCTACGTGGCGCTGAGCCGTTGCAGAAGTTTGGAAGGGCTCATTTTAAAATCGCCTGTGGTTGCCGAAAATATCATTACCGATGCTAAAGTAATCAGTTTTACAAAAGCCGCCCATCAGAATCAACCTACACCACAACTTTTAGCCCGATATACGCAGCAATATAGCTGGGGATTGATCCACGAACTGCTGGATTTCTCGCTGGTTGCCAAAGACTGGGAAAAACTGGGGCGCTCCAAGCTGATCGACAGAGATGAGCAAAATGCGTTTTTAGCTATTTACGAACCTGGAAATCAGACATTTCAGAACGAAATTTTTAAAGTAGCCAAAAATTTTATTGCAAAGGAATTTTCGAAAATCAATACCGATAACAACACGGCGGATGAAAGAGCTTTTATGGATCGCTTGCAAAAAGCGTCAGATTATTTTGTTCCGAAACTGGAACAGCTCATTACTTTAACTTCCAAAATTGTGGACATCAACTTTTATAACGACACACATTCTGATAAACTACTTACCATATTAAACGATTGCAAAGACGGGCTCCAGATCAAATTGGCCCTGTTTAAAATTTCCTGGAATCCATTTTCCATTAGAGACTATATCAATACTTTACATGCTGCTGGCAATAAACAAGCAGAGAAAAAACCGCTTAAATCGGGCATTAAACCAAAAGAAATTTCAAATCCTCAGGTTTATAAAAACCTCGTCGAATGGCGCAGCACAATTGCACAGCAACGCGGCACGCAGGATTATGCTGTACTTTCTGATTTAGCATTACTTTCTATTGCCGAAAAAATGCCAAGAACAACCGATCAGCTGGCAGCACTCAAAAGCGTAGGCATTGGTAATGCAAAAGAACTCGGCCAACAGATTACCCGCATCGTTAATGCACATTTGGGTACCAGCGAGTTATTTTAAAAAAATTTACTTCTTAACACTTTTTTTAATACTTTCGCAACCCCATTTTAGCCCCGCCAACCCCAGCATAGCAAGCCATGAGTAATTTTTTATACGGAATCGATTTTGGAACAACCAATTCGGCACTTTCCATTTACGATGAAGAAAAGAAAGAAATTGTAGATACCATTTCTATCCCTTCCTTAATTTATTTTACAGAAGTAAAAAGTCTTATTGATGGCGAAAGTCATATCGTTGGCGACAAAGCAATAGATGCTTATTTAAACGATGGCATGAAAGGCCGTTTTATAAAATCCATTAAACAGATCCTTTCCAGAACTACTTTTACCGAAACTCGCATCCATAATAAAAGATATACTGCGTCAGACCTGGTCACTTTAATCCTGAGGGATTTGAAGACGAAGGCCGATCAGATTATTGGCAAAGAATGTAACAAGGCCATTATAGGTCGCCCGGTATTTTTTGATGATGACAATACGATGAAAGATACCCTGGCGCAAACCAGGTTAAAAAAAGCCGCAGAAAGTGCCGGCTTTACCGATGTCCGCTTTCAGTTTGAGCCTATCGGGGCTGCTTTTGCCTACGAGAAAACCATTACCAGGAAAGAGCTCGTACTGGTGGCCGATCTGGGCGGAGGTACAACAGATTTCACTTACCTCATCCTTGATCCCGATAAAGTTGGCAGCAAGGACCGTAAAAACGATATGATTGCCTCTGGTGGGATCTACATTGGGGGCGATAGCCTTGATTCGGCATTTATGTGGGACAGGGGAACACCATATTTTGGTAAAAACACGCTGTATGAGGCCACACCAGGCAAGGTCTTAAATGTGCCCAAATCGCTCTTTGCAAATATCTGCACCTGGGATAAAATGAATTTCTTTAATGGTTTAAAAATTCAGAAAGAAATTGAAGAATATTATTATTACTCCGGAAACGATCCGAAATTCAAAAACCTGATTACCCTGATCGAAAATAACCTGGGTTATTCTTTATTCAGATCGATAGAAAAAACCAAAATCGAACTTTCTGATCAGCCTGATTCTACTTTTGCCTATAGCAATATGGAAATCGAGATTGATGAAAATATTTCGCTGCAACAGTATAATTCCATTATCGAAAAGGACATTGATAAAATAGATGCCTATCTGGACCGCTTTATGGAAACATATAAAATCAACCCGGCAGATATTGACTGTTTGTTTTTGACCGGGGGAACCTCGATGGTATCAGCAGTTCAAGACTTATTTAAAACCAAGTTTCCACACATTCCGTTAAACTCCGGCGATAATTTTAAAAGTGTTGCCAAAGGTTTAGCTTACAGCGGTTATCTGTTTGAAAATTAACACAGGCCAGAGGCTTTATTTGGGAATTTACAGCATAGTACAATGAACTATATTGTGGCAGAAAGAACAGTTTTCTTTATAAAGAGCGCAGGGCTAAGTCAACGTACCAGGTTTCTTCCCGTTTGATGTTTTTACGCTTTGCTACCTCGTACCTAATTGCTGAAATTTATCGCTGTTCAACCTGAAAAGGATCGTTTTTTCGACAAACTCTAGCTCGGCCAAATGTGTATTTTACCCTTGTAAAACGGCAACATCCGGAATTGTAAATACTAAAATACAAATACGTAATATATTTAGGAATATTTCTTCTTCTTTAAATTAAGATTTTATAATTTAGCAAACATAAATTGGTGCGGCTGATAAAATAGCAACAGTGAGCAAAGCTTTACGCGTTAGGCGAGAAACAATTAATGTGGTGAGGTGTGGAATACCTGTTTTCTAGAAGAGATCAAATCAAATTGATGGACGTTTCTTTGGCAGACGCACCAATTTTTATTTTAACTGATGCTTAGGCGGCTAAATTGAAATACCGACATGCCTTTATGTCGTTTAAAACTGGTATTAAAGCTAGTGGTTTGTTCAAAACCCAATATTTCGGCTATTTCATCAATTGTATAATCACTATGAAGCAACAGCACTTCCGCTTCGCGCATAATACGGTCTTTAATCAGTACGGTCAAGCTTTTTCCAAGCACCCGATCTAAAAATTTATTCAATCTGCCCGGACTCAACCCCATGCCTTCAGCATAAAACTGAATGGATCTTTCCTGCTTATAAAATTGCTCTAAAATTGCCCGGAACCTTAATACCTGCTGCAAATCATCTAAGGTTAACGCTGCAAGATAGCCATCCAAACCAGCTGTAAAGCCCAAAAACAACGATAAATATTGTGCTATATAAGACATATCCCTTTTATGCTCAATTTCTCTTTTCAGCTGATCAAGTAGATTATACGTTTTGCTTGATTTTTGCGGATCAAGATCCCTGAAAGAAAGGTTTAAAAAAAGATTTTTAGCTTGCGGATCCAAGTGCTGCTGTAAAAATTCTGCATATAACAAACTACTAAAACTTAGCCAATAACCCGAACTCATTTCTCCATCAAGCCTAACCAGGCCCTCTTCAGGAATAAAAAAAATCCGGCCATTCAAAAGTGGGTAATCGCCAGAATTCATACACAGAAAGCCTTTTCCCTGGCATACAATCAACATGCGCATAGGATATATAGCCTGTAATGCACGCTCTCTGTGAAAAAAACCGCTAATTGGCTCTAGCTGAATCATAAAAACATGAGGATAAACAACAATAAGACCAAATTTATCCGACTTGGTTACAAGTTGTTGAAATATATTATGACCAGGAGGCACTGGTCCGCAGGAGCCAGCGTAATGTGCATACTGTTATTAAGCCGTCCGGACCCGCAAAATTTTCTACCATACCGCTCATTCGCTGTCCTCCTTCCAAATCAAAATAAACCATTTCATTGTTAACTTACCGCTATCAGCTACTCTTGCTTGTAGATAATATAATATCCCGACCTTATTTCTACGCCGACAGCACAATCACCTTAGTGGCTTCGATGCCATTTTGCGTAAATTCGATATCAAACTGAACAATGTTACTGGTTTTAATGTGATCAACCACGCCATGGGCAAAAACGTTTAATTCTTTCCCTCCATTTGAAGGTATAATACTTCCCATCCCTTTTTCCGGGTTATAAAACTTTACAGTACCTAATCTCATCGAATTATCAAATCTTTTTAACATTAACTGCATTTATACCTTTTTTTCATTGTACGACCTCAAATTCAACCCGGTCATACCGGCTTATTTTATCGCTTAAGCCGGTAACATGAACAAAAATTTCTTCTTCGTTTTCTGTTATAATGAAACCAAATCCCTCAGTTTCATGATAAAAACTTTACTATCCCCTGCATTTTCTATGGAATTTACTGCTTAAACATAAAAAAGATCAAAAGGTTTAGCTATTAAATACTTTTTTTTGCCAGTTCAATAAATATGGAGATCATAACAATGATTTAACGCTAAGCCCTTATGATATGCGCAGCAGCCAGGCACGATATGCAAAATTTAAACACATGATGTAGTACCATCTACATAGGAAAAAGTTAGATTGAAGTAACCGGTCAGATTCGGCATATTACCGATATCAAGATCCCGCGATTGGCATCTAAGAGATTGTGAGCATTCGATACAGCATGATTTTACAATGCCACATGTAACAACAAGGTGGAATATCAACCAATCAAAATTTATTTCGATACAATTTAAGGAGTCAAAAAAGAAAGAATGCGTTCTGCTTTTAAAGAAACAACTAACCCTTTTTTCCGCTAAAAATCACAAAGAAAACACTAAAACCGCCTAAGAGGAAAACTACTCCAAGAATTAAATTAATTTTATCGTTCATTCCGTAATTTACATATTAAAACCACAATGACAATAGACTGACATAAGATAAATGCAAAAAACAACCCTTGGTTGTTGGATTTTCAAGAGTAATTATTACAATTTGCAAACCTTTTGATGCTGATTTTCAATCTACACAACTAATAATGAGATAATTATTAAATTTTAAATTCGATACAGAAATACGCACTGCCTGGTAAATTATACCGATACCTTTCGCATAAATTTTGATACAATACCCCAGCCTACAAAACTATACCCTATATTTATTGAAAATCATTCAACCAAATAAATGAAAACAGCACTTAGCCTATTTTTATCTGCTCTTGCACTTATCTTTATATCGGCAACAACTTTAAACAAAAAAGTTTTTGAGCACAAAACTTTCAATTTTTTTCCAAAGCAAAAAATAGATACACCAGATCAAGACCGCTTTGTGAAAGTTACCCTGGCGCAGGGAGAATTTACAGAGCCAACTGAGATGGCAGTGCTCCCTAATCTGGACATTTTAGTTGCCCAGCGCAGAGGTGAAGTATTGATCTATAAGAACCAAACAAAAAAAATAAAAGAAGCGGGCAAGCTTGATGTCTATTTCAAAACCAATACCCCGAATGTAAATGCTGAAGAAGGTTTACTAGGCATGGCCGCAGACCCAAAATTTGCAGTAAATCAATACATTTATCTTTTTTACAGCCCGTTTGACAAATCTGTAAACCGACTTTCGAGATTTAAACTGGTTAACGATCAGATTGTTAAAGAATCTGAAAAAATTGTGCTCGAATTCTATTCTCAGCGCGAGATATGTTGCCATACCGGCGGCTCCATTGCTTTTGGATCAGATAATTTGCTTTACGTATCAACAGGCGACAACTCTACCCCATTTGATGCGCCAAAACAACAATACGTAAACAAAGGTTATGCCCCCCTTGACAATAGAAAAGGATTTGAGCAATATGACTCCAGAAGATCGGCCGGAAATACCAACGATTTAAGGGGAAAAATACTGAGGATCAAAGTAAATGAAGATGGCACCTATAGCATACCGGATGGCAACCTTTTCCCTAAAGATACCCCAAAAACCAGACCTGAAATTTATGTAATGGGCAATAGAAACCCTTACCGTATTTCAGTTGATCAGAAAACCAACTTTTTGTACTGGGGCGAAGTTGGCCCTGATGCCACCAACGACGATCCACTAAGAGGCCCCAGAGGTTATGATGAGGTGAACCAGGCACGTAAGGCAGGTAATTTTGGATGGCCCCTGTTTATAGGCAATAACTATCCATATAAGGCTTATGATTATACCAACGGCGCAAACGGAAATGCATTCGATCCCGAATCACCTATAAACAACTCGCCAAACAATACCGGTTTGGAGAAACTTCCACCTGCACAACCAGCCTATATCTGGTATCCTTATGGCGAGTCCAAAGAGTTTCCGCAAGTGGGTGCGGGCGGGCGTACCGCAATGGCGGGTCCCGTATATTATGCCACTGCTAACTCACCTTACCCAGCTTACTACAATGGAAAGCTGATTATTTATGAATGGGTACGGGGCTGGGTCAAAGCGGTAACCATGAATGCCCAGGGTGATTATGTGAGTATGGAGCCATTTATGGCTAACGTTTCTTTAGCTGCGCCTATCGATATGGAATTAGGTCCTGACGGAAAACTATACATCCTTGAGTATGGTAAAGGCTGGTTTAGCAAAAATCCTGATGCCGCAATTACCAGAATTGATTACCTGAAAGGTAACCGTCCGCCGGCTATTGAACGCCTTAATATCGCAAAAACCAGTGGTTTACTGCCTTATAAAATGACGGCAACCGTTACGGCTAAAGACCCTGACGGCGACCCTTTAAAATACATATGGAATTTAGGGAAAGGAATTACCAAAACCACCAGTACCCCAACATTAAACTATACTTTTACTAAAAAGGGCGAATATCCGGTAAGCGTAACGGTGATAGACAACAGTAAAGCTTCTGCAAAAAGCCAGGTAATACCTGTTTATGCAGGTAACGAACACCCAACTGTAACCATTAATTTAAGTGGTAACAAGAGTTTTTATTTCCCGAATAAAGCAATTGATTATAAAGTTTTAGTAAGCGATAAAGCTGCAAAGGTGAATACCAACCGCATTTACATCTCAAACACCTATACCGAAGGCACTGATTTGGCTGGCGCACAATTAGGGCACCAGCAGGCAGCACAAACGCTAATTGGCAAATCGCTCATGCTGAAATCCGATTGTAGCACCTGCCATAAAGAATCAGCTGTTTCTATTGGCCCTGCTTTCGAAAAAATAGCAACTAAATATAAAAATGATGGTAAAGCCGTTGATTACCTGGCATCAAAAGTAATTGGTGGTAGCCATGGCGTATGGGGAGAAGTACCAATGCCTGCACACCCGGCAATGAAAGAAGCCGAAGTGAAGAAAATTACCGAGTGGATTATGACTTTAGGCAACAAAGAAGCCGTTAAAGCCTCACTACCAACTTCGGGAAAAATCGTTCCTTCAACAGCGGCAGATAAAAAGAAAACGGTATTTACTTTAAAGGCAACCTATACCGATGCCGGTGGTGCAGGTTTAAAACCGTTAACCACAACAAACGTAATCAACCTCAAAAGCAATATCATCGATGCAGATGACATTAAAGATTTTGCAGGTTTTGAACGTAAAGACATTTATGGCGGCGAAAAACTCATTCTCACCAAAGACAATGGTTGGATAGCCATTAAAAATGTCGATTTAACCGGTATTTCAGGTTTTAGCTATTCATTTCTGAACCTCGATCCTGAATCCGACGGAGAAATTGAAATCAGACTAGATGATAGTAAAGGCATGTTGATTGGTAAGTCTACCTTTAGAAAAAGTGTGCCGGTACAAATGATTTCGGACGGGAAGTTACACGATATTTATTTTGTGTTCAAAACCCTAAAAACGGGTGATAAGAAGAAACGGACCATAATCCAATCGATTACAGTAGCGCCTAAATAAATAATTTTTTAACATTGGATTTCCGCCTACGCGGGAATTCAATGTTAATCAATATAAACTGACAGGCTTTTTGCCAAATGGCGGGCTTCAATAGCTCATCAAAGCATCTTGCTGGCTGTTTCGACTATCTGCCCCGAGCCTCGGAGGCTCAACATGAGCATCGAAAGCAGATATCAGCTTGATATCCTCATTTTATAAAAAAATGGTGTTTTAATATCCATCATTAATATCTTTGCAGTAAATCAGGATGAATCTCATGCAAAATATTAAAAACATAATTTTCGATTACGGAAACGTAATATTTGATATCGATTTCAAAGTTGCCCAGGCTTCTTTTCAAAAGTTAGGCGTTAATGATATCGAGAATTTCTTTGCGCATAAAGCACACAACCAGTTATTTGATGATTTTGAAACCGGTGCCATTTCTCCTTCCGAATTTAGGACAGGAATTAGAAATGCCGCAGGCAATTCCGAATTAACCGATCAGCAGATTGACGAAGCATGGAACAGCCTGTTAATCGGAACCATACAGGAGAACCATAATTTATTACTTGAAGTAAAAGAAAAGTACCGTACGTTCTTGTTGAGTAATAACAATGAAATCCACTATGATTGGATTATCAATTACCTGAAAACCACTTTCGAAATTAATAATTATGATGCTTATTTTGAGAAAGCTTATTTCTCTCAGCACATGAAGCTCCGTAAACCCAATACTAATATTTTCGAACAGGTTTTAAGAGAAAATAACCTTGATCCGGCCGAGACACTGTTTATCGACGATAGTCCACAGCATATCGAAGGCGCCAAAAAAGTGGGCTTAAATACCTTATTAATGACCGAAAAACCGTCACAATTGGGCGCATTTTTAAAAGCGAACGGAATTTTATAAATTAATATGTCAGAAAAAAAGTTTAAGTCGTTAAAAGAGTTCTACCCATTTTATTTATCAGAACATCGCAATACCACATCTCGTGTGCTGCATTTTATCGGTATCGGATTAGTTTGCCTGGCTTTTTTTACCGGATTTCTTTTTCATAACTGGCATTTCTTTTTGGCCATGCCAGTATTGGGTTATGCCTTTGCATGGGTTGGACATTTCTTTTTTGAAAAAAATAAACCCGCTACCTTTCAATACCCGCTTTATAGTTTAGCCAGCGATTTTATGCTGTTTTATGATTTGTTAACGGGCAAACAATCTTTTATAGTGAAAACTTAATTTTGCGATATTCAGCGCACTATCCTTTTTGGCTGTCACCCTGAGCGTAGTCGAAGGGCAGCCAAAAAGATATAGCAAAAGCGAGACTGCACCTACCAAAGGACTATTGCATGCTCGTTTCCAAAAAGCAACTGATCTTTTATAAGAGATAATTGTTTTGGTGACTAAAAGAAAAATCGCCATCCCGAATGAAGTGTACCAGAGATCCTTCGACTACGCTCAGGATGACAATCACACTTATTTAGAAATGACGACGCTGTTAACTGAAAACTGCTAAATGAATACTGCCAACTGCTAACTGAAAACTGAACTAAATTTTCCTTCTTTTCAATTCCCTTTCAATCAAACCTAACTCACGGCCTGTTTGTCCGGCAACTGAAGTATTTTCCTGTGCCCTTCTGAACAAATAAGGCATTACCGCTTTAATCGGGCCATAAGGAACATATTTTGCCACATTATAATTCGAATCAGCAAGATTAAAACTTAAGTTATCACTCATGCCCAATAACTGGGCAAAGTATACATGCGGATGATTGTGCGTAATCTTTTTTTCCTCCAAAAGGTAAGTCAATAACCGGCTGCTATCCTCATTATGCGTTCCGGCAACAATGGCAATATCTTCAATATGATCCACACAATAGCGTAAAGATTCATTGTAATCGTGGTCTGATGCGGCTTTATCCGGCTGGATCGGTGAGGGATATCCCATTTCCGCAGCACGTTTACGCTCTTTTTCCATGTAAGCACCACGTACCATTTTTACGCCCAAAATAAAGCCATCCGCTTTTGCAATCAAATGATCAGCTTTCATATCGGCCAGCTTATCATGGCGGTACATCTGGTAAGTGTTGTACACAATAATGCGTTCGCGGTTATATTTACGCATCATATCCAGCGCCAGTTCATCGATGGTATCCTGAATCCAGGTTTCTTCTGCATCAATCATGATCGGCACTCCTCTATCATAAGCGGTTTTACAGATCATTTCGCAGCGTAACTTCACCTTTTCATATTCAGCCTGTTCTGCTGCAGTTAGCATCTCTTTAGCATCCAGTTTCTGTAATAGCGCAAAACGGCCAATACCTGTTATCTTAAATACCGTAATCGGAATTTTGGGATCGCCATCGGCACGCACAATGGTGCGGATAATTTCGGCACAGGTCTCATCAAAAACCCGTTCTTCCTCTTCTCCTTCCACCGAATAATCTAAAATGGTTCCTACCCCACCTTTGTCCAGTTGCGCAATGGCCTTATCACATTCTGCAATGGTTTCACCGCCGCAAAACTGCTGAAAAATGGTTGCTTTAATGGCGCCCTGAATTGGCAGGCCAATATTTAAAAAGAAGTTTGTAATGGCGGGACCAACTTTCGTGAGGAAATTATTTCCGATCATTTTAAAAAGCCAGTATGCTTTTTTAAGTTCCTGGTTAGATTTTTGGCGGAATGCAATTTCCGTATTATCGAAATTTGGCAGTTTCTTGGTGGATAAATCCATTTGTTACGATATAATAAGTCAGATTGATGCAAAATTATAAAAAGCATTGGTTGTTAAAACTAAAAACCTTTAAATAATCGTATTTTTGCACAAAATGATACAATTCAAATTAGAGGGCGAATTTATTCCGTTAATCCAGCTGTTAAAAGCAAGCGGATTGGTAGGTAGTGGCGGTGATGCCCAAACCGTTGTTGAAGATGGTTTAGTAAAAACCAACGGCGAGGTCGAATTCCGCAAACGTTATAAGGTTAGAGTTGGCGATATTGTTACTTTTGGCGAAAATAAAATAGAAATTATTTAATGGAACCACTTACCAGCGCAGGCCATACGCTTTATTTCGAAAGCAATTTAGATGCTTTAAAAACACTTTTAGCAAGCAATAAATACAGCAAGGTTTTTGTACTGGCTGATGAACATACCAGTGAAATTTGCCTGCCCCTGTTTCAATCCATCTTAGACTTTTCTGAATTTGACCTGATTGAAACTTCAGCAGGTGAAGAAAATAAAAACATCGATTTCTGCATTGGCATCTGGAAAACCCTGCTGGATTTTGAAGCCGACCGTAAAAGCCTGATGATCAACCTCGGTGGAGGTGTAATTACCGATATGGGTGGCTTTATTGCCTCTACCTATAAACGCGGAATCGATTTTATCAACATTCCCACCACCCTCCTTTCTCAGGTTGATGCCTCAGTTGGCGGTAAAACGGGAATTGATATCGATAATGTAAAAAACATGGTGGGTACCTTTACCCTCCCGCAAATGGTTTTTATCGAGACCGCATTTTTGAAGACACTGCCCCCGCGCGAACTTTTGTCTGGCTTTGCCGAGATGATTAAACATGGTTTAATTTACGACAAAACTTATTACGAAAAACTTAAGGCTAGTGACTATTTAACGCCCGCAGCAGCAGATATTTACCGATCGGTTGAGATTAAAAATGAGGTGGTAACCATTGATCCGCATGAGAAAAACCTGCGGAAGATTTTAAACTTTGGACATACCATCGGCCACGCTATTGAAGGTTATTCTTTGGCAAATGACGAAAATCCGCTGACACATGGTGAAGCCATTGCCATCGGTTTTGTGTGCGAGGCAGCACTTTCTATCAATAACAGTACATTGAGCACTGAAGAACTGGAAGATATCAGCAGGTATATCTTATCGTTGTATCCCAAATACAATATTAAAAAAGAAAGCTATAACACCCTTTTGGAATTAATGAAAAGTGATAAAAAGAACGAAGACGGAAACATTCTCTTTTCACTTTTAGAAAACATAGGTAAATGCACGTTTAACTGCCGTGTAAGTACAACCGATATTTTAAGCAGTTTAGATTATTATAACAGTTTATAAAATGAAATATACCGGAAGTGATATTTCTGTTATCGGGCTTTTTAGCTTCGTAATCGTGTTAACCCTGGTTGAAATGTATTTTAGCTACCAGCACGACAGAAAATTATATACCAAACGCGATACCTGGACCAACATCTATCTGATGACTGCAGCTGTTGTGATTAATTTAGGTACCAAAACATTTACTTTTTTCTTATTGGCCTATTGTTACCAGTTCCGCTTGTTTCAGATTTCCAATGTCTGGCTCTATTGGATCGTGCTGATTTTAGCACAGGATTTTTTATACTGGTTTTTGCATACCGTAGGTCATTACGTACGCTTTTTCTGGGCCATGCATGTTACCCATCACTCTTCTGAACACTTTAACTTAACCACGGGTTTCCGTTCAACTGTTTTTGAGCCATTATATCGCGTTTTCTTTTACCTGCCCCTGGCCTTTATGGGCTTTACGGCAGTTGATATTCTTTTTGCCTACCTGGTTACCCAAATTTATGGCAACCTGGTTCACACCCAATACAATATCAGATTCCCGAAATGGTACGAGTATATCTTTGTAACGCCATCTCATCACCGTGTACACCATGCCAGTAATGTGCGTTACCTTGATAAAAACATGGGTATGGTATTAATTCTGTGGGACAGGTGGTTTGGAACTTTCCAGGCCGAGTTACCTGAAGATAAAGTTAAATACGGCTTAACCACCCAGCCTACCGATACAGGCCCGGTAAACATTATTTTCCACGAGTTTATTGCCTTAACAGCAGATGTAAAAAAGGCACCCACCTTTATGGATAAAGTGAAATACATTTTTAACCCACCGGGGTGGAGCCATGACGGAAGTACCAAAATTGCAAAAATCATGCAAAAGGAGCTGCGCGAAGAAGAACAGAAAAGACATGATGACGAGCAAAAGCAAAAAGTAAAAGCACTTAACGACCATGGCGAGCTAAGCTCTGCAGGATAAAAATAAACTAAGGTCTGTGTCTCCACAGACCTTTTTTTTATGATATACCACACCTAATTTTATCACTGATTACGCTCAATCAGGCATAGTATTTGGTAATTTCTCTCTTTAAACTTAATATCTATTATACTTAGATATAATTCGTATTTTTGGTATAAAATTTACTGCTATGACCACATTAACCATACAAGTTAAAGATAACGACACTGAATTTCTGCTAGAGGTATTAAAAAGAATTAATGCAAAAGTGGTTCAGCCTTCTAAGAAAAAACTTCTGTTAAATGGTATTGCTCAGGGGATAAAAGAAGCAAAAGAAATTAAATCTGGCAAAATTGAGCCGTTATCTTTAAAAGATATCTGAAACAATGGAAATAAAGATAATCTACTCACCTATTTTTATAAAAAAAGCCAAGCAATTAAAAAAAAAACATTTATCTCTAATTAACGATTTATCCGAATTAGAATCCCAACTGCTCGAAAATCCACGAATTGGTGCCGATCTTGGCAATGGAATTTTTAAGATAAGATTAGCTGTTAAAAGTAAAGGAAAAGGAAAGAGCGGTGGTTATAGGGTAATTACTTATCTGCAGATTGAAAATGAAATCAATATGATTTACATTTATGATAAATCTGAAGAAGCTACTATCACTAAAAAAGATATTCAGAAAATAATAGAAAGCTTGTAAATTCAATTAATATCTGAGTTAAATTCTACTTTCTATATCAGCTATCTTCAGTTAAAATCGATAGTTACATATCAACTAAACAATAGATTTGAATATTATATACTCATTGTCAAAACGGTTCAAAAACAAAAAAATTAAATTTCATTAAAAATATTTTCATTTTACTATTGACAAATTAAATTTTGTTACTACATTTGGCTCAACAAAAAAGAAATGCAAAATACAAACACATATTACTTTGGTTACTTTTACTATTTTAGTAAGAGCCGGGGCTAATATGCAAAAAGATATATAACAATATTAAAATGTATAAAAAAGTCCCGGCAACCAGCCGGGACTTTTTTGTTTTAACGCAAAAATGGAAACGACAAAACGAGTAGCAATTCAGGGTATTAAGGCATCTTTCCACGAGGAGGCCGCATACAAATTCTTTGGTAGGGACATTGAGACTGTTGAGTGTAATTCTTTTAAAGAAACCTGCGATAAATTAGAAAAAAACGAGGCAGATTTCGTTGTAATGGCGATTGAAAACTCTATCGCCGGCAGTTTATTACCAAACTATACACTGATCAGAGATTTTGGTTTTTCAGTGGTAGGCGAGGTTTACTTAGCTATCCAATTGCACTTGATGGCGCTACCAGGCGTAAAGTTTGAGGATATTAAAGTGGTTACTTCACACCCCATCGCCATCCGCCAGTGTATCGATTTCTTTTATGATTATCCACACATTAAAATCGTAGAAAGCAATGATACCGCAGCCTGTGCCAAACGCATACAGCAAGAGCAACTAACAGATACGATGGCCATTGCAAACAACTTAGCAGCAGAACTTTACGGCTTAAACATTTTAGAACGCCGTGTAGAATCAAATAAGAAAAACTATACCCGTTTCCTGATCCTGAAAAAAGACAAAACAGACGAAGGCAAAAAAATAAACAAAGCATCTATTTGCTTTCAGGTTGGCCACAAAGCCGGTTCATTGGCAACAGTGTTAAATATCTTCGCAGAACAAGAAGTAAGTTTAACAAAAATACAATCTATGCCGGTTTTAGGTAAAAGAAACGAATATTACTTTTACGTCGATTTAGAATGGCCAAGCACCGAAAAATATGATAAGGCCATTAGAAAGGCATTAAAATATACATCGAACTTTAACATATTAGGAGAATATCAAAAGAACGATAAAGTATAAATAAGTCTGGAGTCCGAAGTCTGGGCCGAAGACAAATAGTAGAATAGTCAAACTTGTAATAATAAAATAATTAAAATATAATTCCTGATTTCCGACTGCGGACTAAGGACTTTAAACAAACCCTTCATCATGAAACTTAATTTAAACATTCAACCTTTAAACACCTGGTTAAACGTAAACAACGAACCACTAATCATTTCCGGTCCCTGCAGTGCAGAAACTGAAGAACAATTATTAACTACAGCACACTTATTAGCGGCTACCGGTAAAGTATCGGTATTACGTGCAGGTATCTGGAAACCACGCACCCGTCCGGGAGAATTCGAAGGTATCGGAAGTATTGGCTTAGAGTGGTTGAAACGCGCCAAAGCGGAAACTGGTTTACCTACAGCTGTAGAGGTTGCAAATGCAAAACACGTTGAAGAGGCTTTGGCTGCTGGTGTAGATATCCTTTGGATCGGTGCACGTTCTACAGTAAATCCGTTCACCGTTCAGGAAATTGCTGATGCATTAAAAGGTCATGATGTTCCGGTATTAATTAAAAACCCGGTTAATCCTGATTTACAGTTATGGATCGGTGCAATTGAGCGTATCAATGGTGCAGGAATTACTAAAATCGGTGCTATTCACCGCGGATTCTCATCTTTCGAGAAAAGTTCTTTCCGTAACGAACCAATGTGGGAGATGGCTATCCAGTTAAAAACTTTATGCCCTGAACTTCCCATCATTAACGATCCAAGCCATATCTGTGGTAACCGTGAGTTAATCCCTTACGTTGCTCAAAAAGCTTTGGATTTAGATATGCAAGGTTTAATGATCGAATCTCATGTAGATCCATCGGTGGCCTGGACAGATGCCAAACAACAAGTTACACCAGCAGCTTTAGCTGATTTAGTAGATCGTTTAACCGTACGTGAACCTGAAGTACCAAATGAAGCATCTGCCGATAAATTAGCCGAACTGCGTAAATCAATTGATAAAATTGATGATATCTTGTTACAGAAATTAGGTGAGCGTATGGCTATTGTAGAAAAAATCGGTGAATTTAAACGCGATAACCAGGTAACGATTTTACAGGTAAACCGTTGGGATGCCATCATCAAAAAAGGCCATGCTTTTGCAAAAGCTTTGAAACTGGATTTAAACTTTACAGAGAAATTCCTGGAATTAATGCATGGTGAATCCATCCGTAAACAAACTGAAATTATGAATGCCGGTAAAGCCGAAAAAGGCATCGCTGCTGAGCAACATAATGAAGTTAAAGCCTAATAAGGTATAAGGCTGGAAGGTGTAAGGTAGAAGGTGAAACCTAACCTTAAAAAGAAATCTTCTACATATAACATTATCGATGTGGTGTCAGATGTTACCATCTGGCACCTACATTTAAGTTTAAAACAGAATAAAAATGTCTAAAAATGCCTTAGTTTCTTTTAAAGGAACCAAGAATATTAATGCGGAAATCCAGTTAACAGGCTCAAAAAGCGAATGCAACAGGGCTTTAATTATAAGCGCTTTAAGTAAAAATCTGGTTAAAGTAGATAATCTTTCCAACGCCGCTGATACCGTAACATTAAATGATATCCTGAACAAGCTGGGAGTTGAGGGTAGTGATTTGAGAGTAGACGCTAAACGGAAAACGGCAAACTCCGAACTGGTTGATGTGGGGCCTGCCGGAACTGCTATGCGTTTCTTATCGGCGTATCTTTCGGCAAAAAACGGCAACTTTTTACTTACGGGTACCGAACGCATGAAGCAACGCCCGATCGGTATTTTGGCCGAAGCCTTAAAAACCATTGGCGCTGACATTTCTTATGCAGAGGCTGAAGGTTTTCCACCACTGAACATCAATGGTCCGTTAGACCAGAAAACGAACCAGGTAAGAATTAAAGGCGATATCAGTAGTCAGTATATTTCGGCCTTGTTAATGATTGCCCCTGTCCTGCCTCAAGGTTTGACTTTAGAAATTGAAGGTGAGCTTACCTCCAGGCCATATGTAGATATGACTTTGGATATGCTTGCAGAAGTTGGTATCGAACATCGCTGGAACGGGAATTCGATTACTATTGAATCCCAGGCTTTTAAACCGGGTACCCTGGTTGTAGAACCCGATTGGAGTGCAGCATCCTATTGGTATAGCATTGCAGCTCTCGCTGATGAAGCAGAAATTAATTTACCGGCTTTAAAAGAGAAAAGTTTGCAGGGCGATAGCCAGATCAAAAACATCATGAAGATTTTTGGCATTGCAACCAGTAAAACGGAAAAAGGAATTTCGATCAGCAACTTGGGCCTGTCTTTAGATACCAATCAGGTACTAGACCTTAAAACCTGCCCTGATTTGGCACAAACCATTATCGTTATTGCGGCAGCTTTAGGTAAAAACATGGCTTTTACGGGCCTGGAAACTTTAAAAATCAAAGAAACAGACCGCATTGCCGCTCTTCAGAACGAACTGGCAAAAATTGGCGTTACGCTAACTGAAAACAATCTGATTTATACACTAAACACCGATAATCTTCATTTCCCGGATAAAATTACCATTGCAACCTACGAAGACCACCGTATGGCCATGGCTTTTGCACCACTGGCATTGTTGATTAACGAAGTCGAAATTGAAGACATGCAGGTGGTAGAAAAATCATATCCATATTATTGGGAAGATTTGAAAAAAGCAGGGTTTGAGGTGAAAGAGATTTGAGAAGTGAGATACCAGATGTGAAACATAAGATTTGACAGAGAATAAATCGTTGTGGAGACATCAGATTAATTAAGACAAATAAATAACAGGATTTGAGGGGGAAACTTCTCAAATCTAACCCCTAAATAATTTAAAAACTGAAGTTTAGATACGAATTTGGTTCTTCTCAAATCTCATATCTACCTTCTCTTATCTAATAAACATGGCAGGCAACTCATTCGGACAACTTTTTCGCATCACAACCTTTGGCGAATCTCATGGTGTGGCTATTGGTGTAATTATCGACGGCTGTCCGGCACAATTGAATATTGATTTGGATTTTATCCAATCAGAACTGGATAAACGTAAACCAGGTCAATCTAAAATCACCACGCAAAGAAAAGAAAGCGATACCGTTCAGATTCTATCAGGTGTATTTGAAGGAAAAAGTACCGGGACACCGATTGCCCTTTTAATTCCGAATGAGGACCAGCGTTCAAAAGATTACGGGCATAATGTGGATGTTTACCGCCCCAGCCACGCCGATTATGTTTACGATGCAAAATACGGAATCCGCGATCACCGCGGTGGCGGACGCTCGTCTGCACGCGAAACCGCTGCCCGCGTAGCAGCCGGAGCAATTGCCAAATTGCTTTTAAAGCAACAGGGGATCGAAATTTTCGCCCATGTAACTTCAGTAGGTATAATTGAAGCGCCAAATTTAGAAGGCAATGACCTATCTGCTTTACTGCAAATCAGAGAAGACAATATGGTGCGCTGTGCCGATCCTGCAACTGCACACGAAATGATTGAATTTATAGATTCGGTTAGAAAAGATGGCGATACAGTTGGCGGAAAAATAAGCTGTGTAATAAAAGGTTGCCCGGCAGGTTTAGGTGAACCTGTTTTCGATAAATTGCACGCTGATTTAGGTAAAGCCATGCTCAGCATTAATGCCGTTCACGGTTTCGAATATGGCTCTGGTTTTGCAGGAAGCGAATTAAGGGGTTCACAACATAACGATATCCCCCAACCAAAAGCTGCCGATTCAAAAGTGTTTAAAACCACCACCAACTATGCGGGTGGTATTTTAGGCGGGATATCCAATGGAATGGATATTACCTTTAAAGTGGCATTTAAACCTGTAGCTACCATTATGCATAACCAACAAACTATAAATGCGGCGGGTGAAGCCTCGGAGATTAAAGGCAAAGGCCGGCACGACCCTTGCGTAGTACCAAGAGCAGTAGTTATTGTTGAAGCCATGGCTGCACTGGTTTTAGCCGATCAGTTTTTAAGAAACAAAGCCAGTATCATCTAACTTTCCTCAATGAAAATCCTCACCTTTCTATTGCTCCTCATCAGCATGAACAGCTTTGCCCAAAGCTACGCTGAACAGATTGCAAAGCACCGTGAGGCTTACAAGCAGGATTTTATAAAAGACGAACGCGCTCCACTAAAGAAAAGTGACCTGCAAAACCTGCACTTTTACGACGCGGACAGTACTTATAAAATATTCGCTACCATAGAATTACTAAAAAACGAAAAAGTTTTCAAGATGCCTGCTTTTAATGGTTCAAGCAGCGATTATTACCGGTATGCACATGTTAACTTCGTTTTGGATGGAAAAAAAAACCAAATGACTTTGTATAGAAGTGTTGCTTTGTCAAACAACCCATTATATAAAGATCACCTCTTTTTACCTTTTACAGATGAAACCAACAATAAGGAAACTTATGGTGGTGGCAGGTACATTGATCTGGATGCTAAAGAAATTGTCGATAATCACATCGAAATCGATTTCAACAAGGCTTATAATCCCTATTGCGCCTATAGTGAAGGCTATCGCTGTCCGGTACCACCAGAAGAAAACGACCTGCAATTGGACATAAAAGCAGGAGAGAAATTATATACGGGAAAAAAGAAACATCAAAACTAAATGATACGAAAATTACGCTGAAAATCGTTGATACAACTTTTACTCCTTTCTAAGGAACTAACTCCAGATTAAGTTTGATTTATTAAAGAAAAAAATGATCAAGGAATCACTTTTTTAATCATGCCTCAACACTAAATCATCCCCATAGAAATAAAAATATGATAACCAATCATTTAACTATCCAGCTATTCGTTAAAATAGCGATGGGTATTTAGAGGGATTTGCATCATGCATCATCTGGTAAACAGCTTCAATTACATCATCAACAGAAGGCTTACTGAAATAATCACCATCTGATCCGAATGGTGGGCGATGTGCTTTGGCCGATAATGTTTTTGGCTGACCATCTAAATGAAAATAACCTTTCTGTTCTTCCAGTACCTGTTGAAGGATATAGGCCGATGCCCCTCCAGGAACATCCTCATCCACCACCAGTAATTTATTGGTTTTGGCAAGCGATTTTACACAAACCTGTGTAGTATCAAAAGGTAAAAGCGTTTGTGGGTCTATAATTTCTACGGAAATACCCAATAAGTTCAGCTCTTCTGCTGCTTCATGAACAATTCTTAATGACGAACCGTAAGAGATAACCGTAATATCAGTTCCTGCTTCTAAAACCTCTGCCCGGCCTAAGGGTACTGTAAAATCACCGGCATTACCCGGCAGTTTTTCTTTAAGGCGGTAACCATTTAAACATTCAATTACAATGGCTGGTTCATCAGCCCTGAAAAGCGTGTTATACATACCTGCAGCCTGGGTCATATTTCTTGGTACGCATAAATGCATACCTCTTAAGGCCCCTAAAATCATGCTAATTGGCGATCCGGAATGCCAGATTCCCTCCAGTCGATGACCACGGGTGCGCACAATAACCGGCGCTTTCTGAATTCCTTTGGTGCGGTATGAGAGCGATGCCAGGTCATCACTAAGCACATTTAAGGCAAAAATCAAATAATCAAGATATTGGATTTCGGCAATAGGCTTTAAACCCCTCATGGCTAAACCTATCCCCTGCCCCATTATGGTCATTTCCCTGATGCCGGTATCGGTGATTCTTAACTCGCCATATTTAGCCTGCAAACCTGCAAAACCTTGATTTACATCCCCGATGTTTCCTAAATCTTCTCCAAAAGCAACCAAACGCGGATCACGTGCAAAGTTTTCATTAAAGCAGGCATTGAGTACTTCCCTACCATCAACCATTTTCGATTGTTCATCATATATGGGCTCAACCAGTGCAATCTTATCCGGACTTTCCTTACCATTGGTATGCAGTTTGGAATTGTAACGATCGTAATTTAAATGATCCTGTTGTTTATACCATTCAACCAGTTTATTCCGTTCAGGACTGCTAAAAGCAGCTGATAAACGGATGGCTTTACGTGCAGCAGCAAATACTTCCCTGCGTTGCGCATCGGCAATTGAAGCTAATCCTGCCGCAATTTTTGCCAGTTCGGGCTGATGTTTAGCTACGCCGCTAACCAAATCAACTACTTGCTTCTGCTCTGGTTTAATGCTGTCCAAAAACTCATTCCAGGCTTCTTTTTGTGCGTTTCGAACAAAAATCTTCGCCTCTTTTTCAAGCGCTGCGATTTCCTCTTCGGTTGCCAGGGCCGATTCGAGCATCCAGGCACGCATTTTCTGGATACAATCGTATTCAGTTTCCCAAGATAGGCGTTCTTTTGATTTGTACCTTTCGTGCGAACCAGAGGTAGAGTGTCCCTGAGGCTGGGTGAGTTCGGTAACATGTATTAAAACAGGTACATGTTCATCCCGGCAAACCTGTATCGCCTTTTCATACACCTCGCACAAAGCCGGATAATCCCAGCCTTTTACTTTATAAATTTCATATCCAGGCTGATCTGCATCACGCTGAAAACCTTTTAAAACCTCAGAAATATCTTCTTTTGTAGTTTGATATTTTGCCGGAACGGAAATGCCATAATCATCATCCCAAATAGAAATGGCCATGGGTATCTGTAACACACCAGCAGCATTAATGGCTTCGAAAAATACCCCTTCAGAAGTTGATGCGTTGCCAATGGTACCAAAGGCCACCTCATTTCCGTTTACAGAAAAGTGTTTTAAATAATCGAGTTCTTTATTTTGCCTGAATAATTTAGAAGCATAAGCCAAACCTACCAAGCGGGCCATCTGCCCACCGGTTGGCGAAATATCAGATGAGCAATTTTTAATCTGCGTTAAATCGTTCCAGGTGCCATCTTCATTTACAGATTTTGTTGCAAAATGGCAGTTCATCTGTCTTCCCCCCGAAAATGGATCAGCGCCTTCTGCCGGATTAGCATATAGCTGCGCAAAAAATTCTTTGATAGTAGAAATCCCGGTGGCAAAGGCAAAAGTTTGATCGCGGTAATAACCCGAGCGCCAGTCGCCATTTTTAAAAGCTTTAGCCATGGCCAATTGCGGAACCTCTTTACCATCGCCGAAAATGCCAAATTTAGCCTTTCCTGTTAATACTTCCCTGCGGCCTAAAATACTGGCCTGCCTACTTTCGAAGGCAATTTTATAGTCGTTTATAACAATAGATTTAAAATCGTTAAAACTAAGTTCGGAAGCATCAATAGTTTTGGTCATCAATTTTTCATTCGGCATAGTAATCAAAGATTGGTTGCGGCAAATATATGGAAAATTAAAAGTTTGCCTTTACCCTACATTGTAAAATTATATATGGATTTGCAAAATATATTTGGAATAGTTTTTGTTTTATTAGGAAAACATTAAATTTGTTTTAGAATTATTAAAAAATAAATCACACCACATAACATGAAAAAGATCTTAGTATTATTTGCTTTTGTTTTAGGTTTGGGTCTTGCAGCAAACGCACAAACCAAACCTGCAGAGTTCAAATTTGAATCAGAAACGCACGATTTTGGTAAAATTGTTTTGAACAAACCAGTAACTTACGATTTCAAATACACCAATGTTGGCGAAGCGCCTTTAATTATCACCAAAGCTGAGGCAAGCTGTGGATGTACAGTACCTAAATATACTTCTACACCAATAAAAAAAGGTGAAACCGGTGTAATTTCAGTAACTTTTAACGCAGCTGCCGGTCCGTCAACCTTTTCTAAAGCCGTAACCATTACTTCAAATGCAAAAACACCAATTAAAGTGCTTTACATTAAAGGCGAAACAGTTGCCGCATCTTCAAAATAATTTTAAACGATAATATTTAAAAAGTCCGGATTTTCATCCGGACTTTTTTATTTTTGTGCCATGCCAAAAATTTCACAAAAAGGTGTGCAGATGCCTGCTTCACCAATCAGAAAGTTAACTCCATTTGCAGATCAAGCTAAAAAAGATGGTAAAAAAGTTTTCCATTTAAATATTGGTCAGCCAGACATAGAGACACCGGAAGGAATGTTAAATGCCATCAAAAACATTGATTTTAATGTTTGGGCCTATACACCATCAGAAGGTACACTTGCTTACCGTTTAAAACTTACCGAATACTACAATAAACTGGGTTACGATATTACGCCAGAAAATATCCTGGTAACCGTTGGTGGCTCAGAGGCCATTACCATTGCCATGCAAACCTGTGTAAATGAAGGAGATGAAATTATCATTCCAGAACCTTTTTACGCCAATTACAATGGCTTTGCCTGTATGAGCAATGTTGTGGTGAAACCGATTCTTTCTTATATCGAAAATGGTTTTGCATTGCCACCGATTGCCGAATTCGAAAAATTAATTACAGAAAAAACCAAAGCAATTATTATCTGCAACCCTAATAACCCAACGGGTTATTTATATTCTAAAGAAGAATTAGAGGCTTTAAAAACGCTTTGTGTTAAATACGATCTGTTTTTATTCTCTGATGAAGCGTATCGCGAATTCTGTTATGATGGAAGGGAATTTATTTCGCCAATGCATTTGGATGGTTTGGATGAAAATGTGGTGGTTATGGATACGGTTTCTAAACGTTACAGTGCATGTGGCGCACGCTTAGGCTGTTTGATTACCAAAAACAAAGAAGTGCTTGCATCAGGATTAAAATTCGCACAGGCAAGATTAAGCCCGGGCATGGTAGAACAGATTGCTGGTGCGGCAGCTGTAGATACTCCGGACAGTTATTTCGAAAAAGTAAATACCGAATATACTTTACGCAGAGATACATTGGTTAACCGGTTAAATAATATTGATGGCGTTTTTTGTCCTAATCCGGGGGGTGCATTTTATGTAGTAGCCAAATTCCCGATTGATGATGCCGATAAATTCTGCCAGTGGATTTTAGAGGATTTTGACCACAATAATCAAACGGTTATGATGGCGCCTGCTACCGGCTTTTACTCTACCGCTGGCTCTGGTAAAAATGAAGTCCGTATGGCTTACGTTTTAAATACCGATGACTTAAATGCGGCGATGGACTGTCTGGAAATAGCGTTGAAGCAATATCCGGGAAGAGTGGATTAACGATACCTTGTTTAAGCCGGTTGCTTGGTGAACAGCGGTTCATCACAAGTAACCGGCTAAATAGTTAAGCCAAATTGGCTGAACGTGTATGATAACATTTAAACATCAAAGCAGATCCAAAAACATTTCTTTCAACTGATCCCTGATAGTTGTTTGTGTATTCTGATCACCTGTTTCATTTTACCAAAACAATAAACAAAATGCAATGGTTTTGAGATCATGAATGCATTTAATATTGAAATTAACCATAATGATCAGGCACTAACACTGACCATTATTCCACAAGATGATTATTTTAGGATTGTTTATTTAGAAGAGATTTTAGGCATTTTAAAAAAACAAGGATCTGACTGGATCTTAATGAAATCGGAAGAGATCGACGCTGAAACATTTGTCGCTAAAAATAAACTGACTGGAAGCGGTCACCACATTTCTTTAGGCGTAGCCGAGATCAACCAGATTTCCGGCGCAATAGAAAACCATCTGCAATAATATATCCAATGCAATTTTCCTAACGATGAGTTGGGAAAGCCTATGCATTTTCCCAACCTCCCTAATTTGAATGTGGATGTTACTTTACCACATGATATAGCCTGTTTACGTTAGCCAACAATTGTTAACATTTATTTTCGCCACGTTAAAGCGGCTTTTTACCAAGTTAATTCGGAAAATGAAAATAAAAAAGCTAGAATTAGGCAATTGGCTTTTGAGCAAATGATATACGAAATTATAAGCTTCAGGGAATTGATTTTAGATCTTATTAAGATTAAAGTGGCAGGGCAATGCCATGACAAAGAATCGCAACACAAAATCATAAAAGAAAGTAAACGGATAATGAGTTCCATTCTACATCATGCTACGCTGGTTGAGCCTGATAGAGCTAAAGCTTACATCAGGCAACATCAAAGAGGATTGATGCAATTAATTGATGAGGTAGAAGCGCTAACAAATGAAAATGAGCCTTACGCTGATCAAAAAAGTAGAGACGGAATGATGAGTAGTTTAGTAAAGCTACTTAATCAAATGGTAATCGATCTTCAGCAGCATTTACCATATTATTTTGACTTCGATTGCCCCGTTTCAGCGGCTAGCCAGGAACAACTCATTTTAGATATTGCAGCAAATTCCGGCCAGATCCTGAAAAAAGCTGAAGAATTACATGCAGACAAGGAAACCATCAACCTGTTTAAACAGCTCTTCAAAAACCTGAACGACTATACAGGGCGTTTCACTTTTGAACAGGCTAAATACCTGTACGCTTTTTTTGATTCCATAAAGATGGCTTTAAATACTTTTGTGCCACCTTTAGATTTTTCCGACATTATTCTTCTACTCGTATCATTAAATTTTAATCATCCCTTCTTTTATCACTCCTGCTGCAGCCACCTTAATCGCGAGCTTCAGAATTGCGAAAACATAAGCGAGCAATATAGATTAATCCATTTCTTTAAAAAACTGATTGGACAGGTTTTTAAAACCATCATTATACCATACCATAAAAATTTGCCCGATATTGATGAAGCCATACTCAGGTATATTGAAAGTGAAATCAGCTACCTGCAATCAATAGATACCATAGCCGAAGATCTGACGCGCGGTGGTATTTTAGAAAGCAATTTTAAGGTAACCTTCACGGTTAGGCAGCTTGCCCTATTTATCAACTTGCAAGTCGAGGCGGGCATTATTACAACAAAGAGTCCAAAACTGCTGCACCAATACATTACTAAACATTATAGTACGACTGAAAAAGAGATTATATCAGAAAAAAGCTTTAAAAATGCATACTATGGCAATGTGGATAAGGATATCCACAAGGTGATCGAAAAAATCGTTGTCATGTTGAACATTGCCCAGGACAAATGCTAACCAAGAAGATCTAATAATTCTTTCCTGTGTAAGAAATCTACAAATTCAAAATACCAATGTTCTGAATAATCCTCAAGCGTAGATAATTCTTTTTGTTTTACTCCAATAATATCCTGAAGGGTAAAAAAGCCCATTAATTTACTTCTAAGCTTAAAATTCTCGGATAATGGAAGTTCTGCAATGGGCAGATTGAGAAGATAGTAATTTGACTGGGAGGAACTGTCCATAAAAGCGTGGGTTAACCCGATATCCGTTTTAGGGGCACCGCAAATGCCCAGACACAAGATAAACAGGCACCCACGCATAGCGTAGGCAACCATCTATTTTTTCCTGTGTCTTTTGAAGTTTTGCGGTTTTCTAAAACAGTAAAATAGCTATGCTCACGCCTTACGTTGAAATGGAATTACAGCAGAAGCCCACTCTTATGTTGGAAAGCTAAAGATAGCAATTCCGCTATAAGAAATGGGATAAAATCTGCTGTCTTGCTCCAACGGCGTGAGATTTGAGGTTGCAAGACTCTTAATTTTACCTTTTACTGGTCTATTTTTTTTTGTTACGTAAATGTAAATAAAAAAAAGACAAATGTCAAGTAATTGCATGACGATTTTGAATAAAATATAAAAGACATTGCCAATTGTATTTTTATCAGCAATGAAATGATCAGTGAGAAAGAAAAAATAATTCTGAAAAGCTTTGGCGAGCATTTAAAATCCTTAAAAGAGAAACAGGAACTTTCTTATCGCGAATTTTATAAAAGAAGTGGGGTAAACACCGGCGACATCATTAAATATGAAAATGGCGAAACCAGTCCAAATTTTATTACCATTATGCGGCTGGCCATCGGTTTAAAAATCCACCCGACAGTTCTGCTTGATTTTGACTTTGGAATAGATTTCAGCGCTGGACTGGAATAAAATATACAACGGTAATTGCTGGAGTTTTTGGTGGCAACCTCAGGATTGATACTGATATGAATTCAATCGAACCGGCATTGGCAAAGTATCCTCGGCTTGCTTCCTTATTTATAATAACCGTAAGAAACAGCTGTCTGCAACCTACAGCAGAAGAACATTAAAAATATTTGCGGTTAAAAGAACCCTGATAGCTGTGAGTTCAGCACGATAATCCGCTCTCTACAGGTAAATGAAGATATTCGCCCGCAAAAATAAATAGTTAAATTCAGCCTGCCAGTAGCGTTTTGAGATCCATCTGCGTATACGCTGTAAATTAAACTTTATGAAAAAAATTCTATTCTTTTTGGCGGCTGTAGGCATGATCAATGCATCGTGCAAAAAATCAGACTATAGTAATGATGGCAAAGGCGAAGTTTACGGAAAATGGAAACTGACCGAAACCTTGTTCGATATTGGTAATGGACAAGGGAAGTACACAAAGGTTACAGGGGGTGCCAAATATTTGATTTTAGAGAAATCAGTAGTTAAAGCCGGAATAATTAAAGGTGATGCAATCCCAAATCTATTTTCCTTTAAAATATTGGACAGCGTACAAATGAAGGTTTATAGCGACAACAATAAAATGCCGGCAATTTTCCGATACCGGGCTTCAGCAAAATCGTTGGAACTTAACCCACCTTGTATTGAGGGTTGCGGGTATAGGTTTATAAGAGAATAATAATTTGAGGTCAAGGTTTAAAAAAGTATAAAAATACATTGTCAGTCTGAGGGATAATCTAATGGATAACATCAATATGAATACCAGATAAAATTTAATTAGTAATATCCCCCTGGAACCGTCATTCCCAACTTGAGTGGGAATGTTAAAACGTTTGCTTTAAAACTCCCGAATGCGCGGGAATTACGACCCTGCTAACAGATTATGTGAATGGTGCTATAAAAGATGGCTTCCCCGGAAAGTCGGGGCTAGCTGTCGGCTGAAAAGGCTTCTCGCAATCACGATTTTTTTTGACAATATCGTTGCTCAAAATCACAGATCCTGGCTGATCCGATTGCAATCGGATCAGTAGAATGGTTACCTTTTTAAACCGTTAAACTATCCCAAATTACCTGATATATATCCGGTGCCTGCAAGGTCTTATCAATTGCTTTTGAAGTAACCAGAACAGGTTTATATTGATCAGCGGTATTGATGCCGCCATGCGACCCTTTAACCAGCGTAGCGTCAAGCGGAATGACGTCCATCACATAACGGAAGCCGGCCTTTTTTCTCAAAAGCTTATATCCGGCCCTCAATTTTGAGGTCATAAACATCTCTACCGGATCGTATCCAGGTTTTTTATGAATATCTACTACCCTGGCGTAATCCGGTGCCTTCGCATCATCTAACCAGAAATAATAAGTAAACCAGCTGTTCTCTTTTGCAACCAGTACCAGATCGCCAGAACGTTTATGGTTAATATGGTATTGTTCCTGCTCTGTTTTATTAAGTATCAAATCAATACCAGGTACATTTTTCAATAGCGCTTTAACCTGTTCGGTAACACTTTTATCATTAATATAAACATGTGCCACCTGATGATCGGCCACGACAAAGGCTTTTGAAGCTCCCGCATCAAGCAATTCCAGTCCTCTTTCTTCACGGATCTGGATCAGGCCGTTCTCCCTGAACAAACGGTTCAGATGAATGGGCTGATTTACAGGCGCAATCCCATATTCAGAAAGTAAAATGATGCGCGCCCCCCTGCTTTCATAAAAATGCACCAGTTCCTCTACCACCTGGTCAATTTCTTTCAGCTCAGCGCTGATTTTTTCCAGCTCAGGGCCAAACTTTTGCAGGCAATAATCTAAATGAGGCAGATAAATTAAGGTAAGTGTCGGATTATGCAGTTTCTCGGTTTCCATCGAGGCATCTGCAATCCACTTTGTTGATTTGATATTGGCACCTGGTCCCCAGAACTGAAACAACGGGAACTGGCCCAGCTTAGCCTGCAAATGATCGCGAAGTTCGGCCGGTTGCGAATAGCAATCAGGCAATTTACGTCCATCAGCAAGGTAATTAGGCCGTGGTGTTACCGAAAAATCGGCTGTAGAATACATATTGTACCACCAGAACATATTGGCACAGGTAAAATCCGGATCTTCCTTTTTAGCCTGATCCCAGATTTTTTCAGCATTAACCAGTTTGTTAGACTGTTTCCAGAATTTGATTTCCGCATCCTCATGGTCGTACCAGCCATTGCCCACAATCCCGTTTTCTGAAGGAAATTTACCCGTCAGGTAACTCGACTGTACCGCCGTGGTAACTGCTGGCAATAAAGGTTCAATCGTACTGAGGTGGCGTTCAGCGATGTATTTCTGAAGAAAGGGTGTATGTTTTCCTATCACAGAATTAGATAAGGCTACGATATCGATAACAACGGTTTTATGCATATGCTTCACTTATAATATTTTTTTTACCCAGTCCAGTTCTCTGATAATGGAATCGTTAAGGGGCGCTTTTAACGCTACAGGCAAAACTTCCCAGGTATAGGTTTCTACTTCTAAATGATCGGTAAACGGATTAGTTTTCTGAAGGTTCAGCACGGCTGTAATATCCGATTGCGTAGATTGGATCAGGCCCATGTCTTCTACAAAAATAGGCACATGGAAATGCGCCCGCCACTCCTCTACTCCGTAGTTTTTACTTTCTGCCAGTGCTTCTTTAAGATCAGGATAACGAATTAAACTGCCATCATTTTTTTTGGCGATTACCTGATGAAGATAGACAGGTTCATCAAATCGGGCAAGCTGATCCAATACCGCGTTTCTTTCTAACTCAGAAGACGGCAATTTAGCTTTTAGCGCCGCACTGATCTGGATTTTCCCAATTTTGATACCTTTTTGCTGCAATTCTTTGATAATGGCGGTATGTGGTTCGTAACCGATTGCAAAATGGCAAACATCATAACATAAACAAATGTGCTTTTTGATCAGGCTTTCATCTTTTCCGGCAGGTAAAAGTATATTTTCATACCACTCAATAAATTCCCGTCCAGATTCAAGAAAACCATCCGGTTCGGGTTCAATATCCAAATGGATAACCTTGCCCCTCTGGCTAAAAATACGATGGAAACCTTCCGCCACCTGTATAATATTGGCCGTTGCACTAAATGTGGCGCTTTTTCTTGCCCCCATATCATTAAACCAGGGCTTATAACTTAATGGTGAGGTTGAAATACCACCTTCCATATCATCAGGAAGCAGCCTTGACAGGATTTCTGCTAAACGGAGCGTATACTCAACACGCTCTACCGTTGTCCAATCGGGCGCATGTACCTGATCTTTCACCCTGGTATGGTGAAAACCGCCGTATGGAAATCCGTTCATGGTAAAAACGTAACCACCTTCCTGTGCAAGCCACTGCTTAAATGTTTCAAGATGATTTCCCTCCAACAGTTCGATGCTGGCCAGGTTGGAAAGGCGTAAGCCGATACCCATGGGTGCATCTGGAGATAATTGTGCTTTTAGTATTGGGAAACTGGATTTTAACACATCAAAATGTGCCGCCCAGTTTTCGCCCGCGTAAATATTGGTACAGAAGGTTAAGTGCCCTGAAGTTAATTTCATAGCTTAATGTTGAATACTAGCGGTCTGTTGATTTAAAATTTCTGCGGCCTGTTTTAATATGTCGGCATCAATTTCATGGACTTCCTCACCACTGCCCAGTCCGGTAAGCAAAGTAATGGTAAGCTGCCCGCCAAGATGCTCGCGGAATTCTTCCAATCCCTCCAAAATCGGACTGTTGCCTTCCTTAACCTGTAACAACGGGTGCGTGAGTTCAAAACCAAGTTGCTGAATCAGGTTGATCACCCTGCGTGCGTCTTCAGCACCAATCCTGCCCGATAAGTTAGAATATACGGTATCTAAAGCAATGCCCATGGCAACCGCCTCCCCGTGTCTCACTTCAAAATTGGTGAGGTATTCCAGTTTATGTGCACTCCAATGGCCAAAATCCAGTGGACGGGCCGAACCGTTCTCAAATGGATCGGCACTGCGGATATGTTCCATATGTAATTTCGCACATTTCCAGATCTGGTAGTTCATAGCAACGGTATCGCGGTTTGCAAGTGCAACGGCGTTTGCTTCCAGCCATTCAAAAAATCCGGCATCTTTAATCAGTGCCACTTTAACCGCTTCGGCAATACCTGAACGCCAATCGCGGTCAGATAAAGTATTTAAAAACACTTCATCGTTAAAAACAGCAACGGGTGGCGAAAAAGTGCCCAGAAAGTTCTTTTTATTGAAATAATTGATTCCGTTTTTTACCCCAACACCCGAATCGTTCTGCGAAAGCACGGTACTCGGAATCCTGATGTGTTTAATGCCCCGGTGTGCAACGGTAGCCGCATAACCCACCATATCAAGTACTGCCCCGCCACCAATGGCCGCAACAAACGAATGCCTGTCTATACCATATGTATTAATGGCTTCTAATACCTGGTCAAAATATCCCGTGTCATTTTTCACCTGCTCTCCACCTGGGATGACCAGCATATCCTGAACCAGTTGAGTTTGATGATGCTGTAAAAAATAGGCTTTAATTTGCGTAGTAAGTCCTGGGTGTGCATCTGCTACCCCCTTATCAATAACAAATAAAATTTTCTTAATTGCAGAAGCCGGATTTAACTTAACCAAAAAACTGTTCAACAATTCGTTTTCAGGCGAAAAAAGCGAAGAGGTGAAGAAAACGTTATAATGATACTGTACAGTAAAGGATTGATGTAAATGTTCCATAACAATTGCGAAGGTGTGTTTGATGGTTAAGTAACGGCAAATAATTTAGAAAGCCACATGGATAAAGGCAATAACGCTGCTATGATAAAAGCCAGAATCAAAGCATCAAAGGTTACCGCCCAGGCAGCATCCATCAGAATAAGTGAAATGACGCCGGCTTTTACTGCGCCACCGATATTTTTGCCAACAGGCTCTTTTATGGCTTTTATAAGTGGCCTGAAAATCATGACGACAAATGGCACCAGGAATAGCATTGACAGCAGCAACCTTTCATTTACAAATGCAAAATAAGCTATGGCACCGATTACTATAGCATATAGAAACGCGGCCAAATATAAGTTTTTAGCACGGCCTCCATGAACTTCGCCACGGCTGGTCATGGTAATGGAAAAAATATAGATTACCGGAACAATAGCCAGATCATAATGGCTCCATAACATTTCTGGCACCACACTAAGGCCCAACAACAGGTTAAAGCCGCGGCATAGGCCCATATTCAACGGTCCGAAAAAAGAATGGTGTTTCCCAAATTTATTATAAAGTAAGGCAAAAACAGCTACCAGAAGGGCCAATAATCCCGAGGTCAGACTATTTAAAGCCGCAAAAGCGATTCCCGCAAACAGCAGCAGGCCTCCTAATAAGGTTGCATCCCGTAAACTGATTATGCCACTGGGAATAGCCCGTTCCGGACGTTCTATTTTATCCAGATCTGCATCAAAAACATCGTTGAAAACGATCCCTCCGCCATATAAACAGGCGGTTGATGCTGCCAATAATACAATAGACAGCCATGGGATGGGAAAGCCAATGCTTAAAACCCCTGAAATGGCAATCCCTGCCAGAATATCAGCTACTGAAGTAACGATGTTGGCCGGGCGCATCATGCGCAGATAGACAGTTATTTTTTTCAATACTTTAACTAATAATGATAGAAGATTTATCTGGTCTGGGCTGCTGTCCGCCTCTTAAGATGGTATTACCTTCAAATTTCTCTGTAAGGTCTATCTGTGCGTTAAAATCACTTTCATCAAGTTGCCCACTCTGTGCAAAGGCCTTTATGGCATTGTTGTAGGTAACCAATTGAATATCCTGATCGCTTAGTCCACGCATTTTCATCAGGGCGGCAGTTTTCGGTACCGCCAGGGGGTCGCTAATGCCCCAATCGGCAGCAGAATTGACCATAATACGCTCCGAACCGTATTGCTTTACAATTTCTACCATACGCTCGTTGCCCATTTTGGTAAAAGGATAAATGGTAAAAGCTGCCCAAAAACCTCTCTCTAACACCTCTTTTACCGTTTCTTCATTATTGTGATCGATAATCACGCTATAAGGATCAAGGCCATGCTCCAAAGCAATATCCATGCTGCGCTGGGTGCCCTTTTTCTTATCGCGGTGTGGGGTATGTACCTGAACAGGCAAACCTGCTTCCTCAGCAAGTTCCAGCTGCAAACGGTAATACTTTTCTTCGGCAGCAGTCTGATCATCAAAACCGATCTCGCCGACACCAACCACACCTTCTTTATAAATAAACAAAGGCAGGATTTCCATTACCTGTTCGGCCAGGCTTTCGTTATTGGCCTCTCTGGAGTTAAGACCAATGGTGCAATAATGTTTAATGCCAAATTGAGAAGAACGGAAACGCTCCCAACCGATCAGGCTGCTGTAGTAATCCCTAAAACTATCCAATCCGGTACGGGGCTGGCCCAACCAAAATGCGGGTTCTATCAAAGCAACAACACCGGCATCGGCCATAGCCTGATAATCGTCTGTTGTTCTCGAAGTCATGTGCACATGTGGGTCGAAAAACTTCATTCCCTTTACCGCACTAATATCGAAAGCTTCAGGCTCGCCCATCATGGCTTTATCTCTTTCTATTGAACTGCTACAACACATATCTTTATCTTAGATTTTTTATAGGTTAAAATGAATTCCAGTTTAAACTTCCATCGGACAGGGCCAATTTCAGTTCCGGAAAAGTATTGATATAATCTTTTGCCGGTTGGTAATCAGACTGCGAAATGGCCAGCGCAATGGCGCGTTGTTCCATCTGGTTATAATGCTGCAAACCGGTTTTAAGGATTTCAAAAATTTCAGGATTGATAAATCTACCCACCAGGCGCCACAACTGTGGATGTACTTCCCTGCCCGCAGCCCAGCGTTCCTGAGCGTAATCTACCAGCGTTAAAGCAAGCTGCAGATTGGCGCGTTGATCTAAACCCACTATCAGTTTAATATTCTTCTCGGTAAAAAAAGCTTTCAGCACCAGTTGGTTCCATGCGGCTTCATCCAGGTTTGCTGCCGGATAAGGATTATTTTCCATAATGGCTTCGAGTACAGAACCAATATTGCTCCTGATCCCTTCAGCACAGCGTTTCGTCCAGATTTCGGGATGGGGTAAAAACGGAAGAGCTGAATATAGAGCCACAGCTTCGTTTACTTCTGCCGACAAAAATAAGCGGTTAACGGAGGAAAATAAAAGTTCTTTATCTCCCGGATCCAAACCTGCCAACAGCCACACCCGGGCGAGCCTGTCTATTGTCCAGCTGTTGATGTACCCAAAACCTGCCGCATCCAGCACTGCTTGCTGCCCATCAGAAATGGCAACCGGTAATTTACCCGTTTTGCGGGGCAGCATCACAAATACCTTGGCCAACAGTGTAGCTTGGTCTTTAGCTTGTGAAAATTCCTCCAGCCACTTTTCGGCTGCTACACTGATGTTATTTTTTACAACAGCCCCTATAATCTCGTTCACGGCCTTCATATGCTCATTTCTCATAAATTAATGTCAAAAAAAGCTATTATGCAGTGATACCTGCAGAAACAAAATAGTTGATCAGCAATGCTCCTGCAATAATCAACAGGCCAAAAAATTCCCTTGTTTGTTCGATATAGGGTTTGGTAGCCTGCATACTCTGCACCAGGCTCTCGCGCCTGTATTTAGTGATCCAATCGCGTACGCCGTCTTTTGCAAAAAACAGGATGACCGCGTAAATCAAATAAAAAGCAGTTAAAAACAGATAGGCAAACGGATAATACTTACCGGCAGCAGCTAATCCACAGCATATTGCAGCACTTAAATAAATAGACACCCATAAAAAAGCGTCGTTATCATTAAGGTTTACATAGGCAAAACCTAAAAAGGAGATACAGAAAATAATGTTGAGAATAAGTAAAAGCATTTTAATTATTTGGTTTAAATAAATCGATTCAACGATTTTTCAATAAAAAAACAAAGTTATTTAAACTGGACGCTTTTTTTGCCTATAAAATGTAAATTATATACTGCAGTAAAATATTTTTTTGATTAAGAAAGTGATTGATAAAAAGTTAAATGCGAATAATAATTATCCTAACTTAGTAAAGGAAAAATAGTATCGAACATGATATTGGCTTGTTCCTTAATTAAATCAACATCTTCATGTTTATTATTAACCAATAAATAGGTGCTGTTTTTTTCTTCCATGAAATGGCTAAAATATGCTTCACCAATAAGATTATAAACAGCGTAACGATATATTTTAAATCTTTTTGTACAATCCTTACTTTCCTCGTAAGACCTTTTTGGATCAAAGGTATGTGATCCTAAAAAAACCAAAGCTTGCTATAGGATTCCTTTTCAATATCTGTAATATAAGCTGTATACAGGTTGCCACAATTTTACCCATCTTATTTTCACCAGTGAGAACATTGAATTTCCTTGGATGTTTTTTTAAACGCGCAGGAAAAAATTTCAACACATAAATATTAAAAAGATACTCTTCAACCTCTATATGATATTTTTCTTTCTGAGTTTTAAAAATATAAGTGGTTCGCTCTTTTAAGTACTGAGCTCCTTGAAATTTGTTGGTAAAATGTTTTGTAAATGGATATGAATGATCAAACATTAAGGTATCAAGTGCTTGTATGCTTGTGAACGTCCATTATTGATTTGATTGGAAGTCACACGTACAAGATTTGATTTTGATGTAGAATTGATTTTAACACAAGAATTTTTGGCCGAAACAGCACTGTTATAATGTGCTTTATTTTGTCCGTATGAATTGTTATTGCTACCCATTGTAATTCTTTTAAGTGTAAAATAATAACAACGATTAATTTAAATTGTTATTATTTATTTCTACTTACTTATTGAGAGTGACTAATTTTTATCAAAGTTAAAGCATTTCCATCATATTTTAATAAAATTCTTTTTTCTTGTAATTCTAAACATATAGGTATCAAAAAATTAAGTAAAATATTTAGTTAGTACTTAAACACAAGCTTCAAAATATTGGCCAGCACAGGATTGTGATCGTCTGCCCGCCAATTAATCCATAAATCTGTTTTAAATGGCAGCGGGATGAAGCGCAAACCAGGACTTTGATGGTGCATATACGAGTCGGGTAAAATGGCTATGCCCAAGCCCTTTCTCACCAGTGCGATGATGGCAGAACCAAATTCAGAATGTAAAAACACATCCGGAACAAAATCGTAAAATTTAAATAATGCCTGAATGATCTCGCTGTAACTGCTTCCCTCATCTTTGGTGGGCAGTATAAATTTTTGCTTTTTCAGGCTTTCGGTAGATAGATCTCCGAACACGTTAAAAGGATGTTCTACCGGAACCACCAATGCAAGGTGATCGGAATACAGTTTTTTCGCCCTGATCCCCGGTTCGCTGTTGATATCTCTCGTGATGGCCAGGTCAATCTTATAGTTTTTTAAGAAATCCAGTTGATTTTCAAATAAAACCTGTACCAACTTGATCTGAAGCCGGGGAAGTACCTGCGTGATCTTAGCCAGCATATCAGGCATGAGCGAAGCGGATATGGAATCGGGATGTGCAATGGTAATGGTTCCACGCTCGCCTAAATGGAGCTGTTTAGCAAATTGATGGATATATTCCAGTTCATTTAATTCAATTTCCCACTTTTCTTTCAGGAATTTTCCTGCCGGCGTAAGTTTCACATTACGCTTATTACGCTCAAATAGCTGCAGGCCCAATTCATTTTCGAGCGATTGGATCTGGCGACTGAGTGCTGACTGCGTAATGTTAACCTTCTCTGCAGTTTTCCAATAATGAAGCTGCTCTGCAAGGGCTAAAAAATATTTGATTCTTTGGAGATCCATTAATGCAAAATATGCATTAATAAATGAAATAATAACATTTTAAATCATTTAACAACTGATTACATTCGTAACATGAAAATCAGTATTGAAAAGGTAACCACAAACGACATCCCTAAACTCCAGGAAATTGGGAAAAGCACATTTTATGAAGCTTTTGCCGGTGTAAATACGGAAGACAATATGAAAGATTATCTGGAAAAAAGTTTTTCGGAGGAGAAATTGATAACGGAACTGAATAACAGGGATTCGCAGTTTTATTTTGCGATAGTAGATGGTAATGTTGTGGCCTATTTGAAAATTAATTCTGGTGAAGCACAAAACGAAAAAATAGATGATGCCATTGAAATTGAACGGATTTACGTACAACAAGCATTCCATGGCAAAAAAGTAGCCCAGACCCTTTACCAAAAGGCTATTGATATGGCCTGCGAACAAGGGGCAAAATGGGTGTGGCTTGGGGTATGGGAAGAAAACCACAGGGCTCTACGGTTTTACGAAAAAAATGGTTTCAAAGCATTTGGAAAACATGCATTCTGGCTCGGTAGCGATGAGCAAACCGATCTGTTAATGAAAAAAGAACTGGATCATTCAAACGAATTAAAGATATTATAATGGAAAAAAGAACCCTTTTCCTGATTTTACTCGTCCTGGGCACCGCTTTCTGGGGTATTTCTTTTTCGGTTACCAAACTGGCGATTGGCCATGGTCAGCCACTTTTATTTTTATGCTACCGTTTCCTTTTAGCCACGATGGTTTTATCCGTAATTTTCTGGAAATACTTAAAGAAGCTTAATATAAACACGATGAAAACGGGCGCGGGCCTTGCAATATCGCTTGTATTGGGCATTTACCTGCAAACCCTCGGTATTACACATACTTCAGCATCGCAATGTTCCTTTGTAGCCGGCATAACCGTGGTGATCATTCCCGTAATCAAACTGATGATTTACCGAAAAGCTGCGCCGCTGAAAATATGGATTGCGGCCTGCGTAGCGCTTACTGGCCTTTTCGTCATATCGCTTAATGATAAATTGAGTATTGGTATCGGCGATTTGTATACCATTATCGGGGCTTTCTGTTTCGCCGTATATTTAATTCAGGTTGAAAAAAAATCGAAAGAAGGTGATATTGTACCCAGCATAGTGCCCATGTTTGCCACCTGTGCGCTTTTTACTTTTTTATTGGCCTCCTTTCAAAACAACATGGTCTGGATTCCCGAAACGCAAACTTTTTGGTTCGGTATCATTTTCTGTGCGTTATTTTCTACTGCATACATGTATACCATATCAAACATCGCTCAAAAATACATCAGCGCCGAAAGGGTATCGATCATTTATCTTTTCGAACCTGTTTTTGGTGCCATTGCCGCACATTTTATGCTGGGTGAAGCCATTACCTCCCGCTTATTGATAGGCGGAGGATTGATTTTTACAGCCACGCTGATTTCGGAGCTTAAATGGAGGATACATAGCGAGACGACAATAGCAAACTTATCCAAACCAAAAAGGGTTAAGCGGTATTTGATGCCTGATAAATGATCAATATCTTAGCACAATGGAAGCTATTGAACTCAGCAGATCGCAGGCACGGAGAATGATTTTACATGCGGCAGGCCTCTCCGGAAAAGCGCAGTTTGGTACTGGTATTGAGGCCGTTTACCGGGTTGTTAACCATTTGGGTTATGTACAGTTAGATACCAACTATGTTGTAGAACGTGCCCACCATCATGCCCTCTTTACACGGGTTCCGGATTATCAAACAGAATGGCTTGCAGCCTTATGTAATGATGGTGATGTTTTCGAATATTTCACTTCCGATGCAGGATTTCTGCCCATGCACGATTTCCGATTTTCGCTTCCGGTAAAAAAAGCATTTGCAACGCAGGGTAGCCCCTTAACAAAAGCACAATCGGATTTAATGACACAAATTCTAGATCAGGTTGAGCGGGATGGGGCGGTGATGGTTGGCGATTTTGAGAACGACCGTATAGAAGCCAGCTCGGGCTGGTGGGATTGGCGCCCGGCAAAGGTTGCGTTAGAAAGGCTTTACCTGGAAGGCAAACTGATGATCAGCCGCAATAGCACATTTCAAAAAGTTTACCAGCTTCCTTTGGATGTAATACCACATGACACCGACCAAACCGAACCTACTGACGAAGATTATGCACGTTACGTAATCAAACGCACCCTTGGCGCACTGGGCATTTCATCGGTAAAAGAAATGGCCTGGCGTGCCCGCCGCGTAAAAGGCAACCTGGTAAAAAAAGAACTGGAAAAGATGCTGCAGGCAGGAGAAGTTAAAACGGCAAAAGTAGATGGTGTAAAAGGACCATTGTATATGCTTTCTGGCACAGATGTTAATGTTAATATAGAAGACGAAGTTTTCATCCTATCGCCTTTTGATATCCTGAACGTATTTCGTGCCCGTTTAAAAGATTTTTTCGATTTCGATTATCAGATTGAGTGCTTCGTGCCTGCTCCTAAACGAAAATTTGGCTATTTCTCTTTACCTATTCTGGCCGGAGAACGGTTTATTGCCAGAATGGATGCCAAAGCAGACCGGAAAAAGAAAACACTGATCGTTCACAATCTCCATTTTGAACCTATTGAAATTGATGGAATAACGATCGATAAACTTGTCGATAATCTAAAGGAATTTATTTTGTTCAATAAGTGCAATGATGTGATCTTTAAAAAATCAAACCGTAACGACCTGCTTAACTTAATCAGTGAAGCATTTTCGGTTGGATACTAAGTTTGAAAGATCTACATCTGGAAAAAACTAAACTCTTGCAATTTTTACGCTCGTTTATTAAGAGCTAGTCAACAATGTTTTTATTTTAAAAAAATAATGTAGGTTAACTTTAGTAAAAAAGGCTGTATCAGAAATGATTTTGGAGATTTTTGGCAGCATAATATTTCGAAAGATCGTCATCCACGTGAAAACGGGAACCACGCAGTGCTCAGCGAAGCTAATCTTAATGCGATAGTATAGAAAATAGGCACTTCCCTACCAAATCATTAAGATGCCCGACGACACCGCCAGATTTAATTCTTTTGCCAGCGCCAAATCTGTTATTTTGATACAGCCCCAATGTACCCGTCAGAAGAATTTAAATACCTGAATAGCGCTTTATTACGGATAGCATCTTACTTAAATTTAAGGTTTAGTGATAGGATATTGGAAACCAAACTTGTCGATCGCGAATAATGCCCATATCTCAACTCCAGCATATTAAGTCTTTGCCAGCCAAAAACACCTTTGGGTGGGGCAAAACGAATACCTGCACCGTAAAAGTCGCTTGTTAGTGAAGATAGATCATAGTCACTGGTAAAATATTGTTCAGATGGGGCATGTTGCCCGTAAGGTGCAAAATATTTGGTACCCACCTGGTTATTATACCGGTAGAAAGGACTGATCGAAAAGAAAGAATTGATCTTCACCGGTATTTCAAGTTCAGCTGTATGCGCCCTGATGCCCCAGTTATCCATATAGTAACGGTAAAAAGTACGAATTACAAAATGATCATCCAGGAAATAGTTCATGCGTAAGCCTATGGGAAGTTTATAACGCTTATCGGGTAATGTTTCGGCACGGAGCGAACCATCCGTAAAATAATTACGCTGATATTTAGTCGCCAGCAATCCCTTCTGATAAGATGGCTCCAAAATCAAAGCGGCCTGAAACTTTTGGCTGATAACCTGAGACAAGTAAAAAGATGTACTGAACGAATTTCTTGGTGCGGTATCGTACTGTTCGTGCCCCCTGCCCGTATTGCCCGTTCGTAACTCTATCGGTAGGATCACTGTCCACTGATCCAAAAATGCCTGCAGTTTAAAATCAAACTGGGTATTTTTATCTTTTGACAGGCGGGTTAAATTAAAGGCTGCCCCAAGCGACTGGTAATCAAATTCCGTTGAGTAAGAACCTGTAAAACCGAATGAATTACCGGTCTCTTCGTTCGAATGTGTCCAGTTTAGTGACGGATAAATACGGGTATCTGCAGAAGAAGCGGAAGAGATAGTATTCGGATCAATTTTATCTGAAGAAGCCGAGGTATAATGATCAACACCGAGCTCAAAAAGAAAAGTATTTTTTTTGCCCCTTTTGTTGAACTTAGACATTTGAAGGTCGATAGTATTCGCAAAATCACTCAGTTTCTCAGTACCGATACCACCGGTTACCGCAGAATTATTGCCGTTCTGATGATAATAAGCCGAAACCAGATTGACTTCATCTACTTTTAGCTTTCTCGACTGATATTTGCTGCTATCTACTTTTGCCGGTTCCGGTCTGCTTTGTGCATAAGTGCCTAATATACCGAAATACATAAAGAGCACATGGAGATATATTTTTTTCATTTCCGATCATTCATTAATTACAGCCGCAACCACCACCGCTTTTGCCACCGTTGGCACCAGACGCACCTTCGCGGTAAAGCTGAAAACTTTGTTCAAATTTCTGCACCTTTCGGGCCGATAGGGTCATATCGGCATCGTTAATCTTATTTTTTTGATAAGGCTTTACGCTACTGCAGGCACTGAGCATACTGATTAGTGAAACAGCGCTAACCGTTGCAAGGAAAATTCTGGAAATTTTCATCTATCTATGATTTATTTTATTGACGATAGTTTATGTTTTTTATGGTATCAATGAGCTCGCAAGCTCGGTTTAAAGGTGATGAAGCGATCATGATTTTAAATATTCATTCCCGTTCGGGTTTTGGTAAAATCATGATGGTTTCATATTATATCACATTAATATTTTTTGTGGTAAAAACCCGATCATCATCATCAATAACAATACAGGCTACTTGTTTAATCTGGTTAATGAGTTCGAGCCCCACCTTTACCCCCATTACCACAACAGGCGTGGCAAGTGCATCGGCCAGTTCAGCACTCGGACAAATAATGCTGACACTTTTCACCCCGCTTACCGGAAGTCCGGTTTTAGGATCAATGGTATGCGAGTAACGCTTCCCATTAATGGTCGCATATTTTTCATAACTACCCGAAGTTGCAATCGCCATATCACTAATTTTTAGTGCAGAAAACGGCCTGTCGGTTTGTTCAGGATCGGCAATGCCAACTGTCCACGCGTGGCCGCCTATTTGCGTGCCCCATGTGATCAAATCGCCGGCTGCATTTACAATTCCGCTTCTAATCCCCAGTTGTTGCAGCACTAATTTTGCCCTATCAGCTGCATAGCCCTTTCCAATACCACCAAAGCCGATCCTCATTCCTTTATTTTTCAACAGTACAGTTGATTGCTTTTTATCGATGATCACATTCCGATAATCAATTAATCCGACAGATTTGAGTGCAGTTTCTTCATCAGGAAGACTCGTCATACGCTGATCAAAATTCCACAATCTTTTATCTATAGAGCCATAGGTAATGTCAAAAGCGCCGTCGGTAATTTCAGAGATCCTTATTGAGCGCTCGATCAGGTTAATCACTTCTTCGTCAACCTTTACCGGCTTTAAACCCGCGTGCCTGTTTATCAAACTCGTTTGGCTAAGTTCGCTGTAAGTAGTAAGCAGCTGTTCTATCCGCTGCACTTCTTTTATTGCCGAATCTATCGCTGCATTCCCCTCCTGCTCATGCTCAGCAATTACTGTAAACTCGAACCGGTTTCCCATGAGTTTTAGTATCCGGTTTACAGAAACAGGTTTAGCCATCTTGTTTAGGTTATTTCTTTAGCTTATCCAACTCAGATACAAATGCTTCAGGACTTTCGTTAGGAAATCCATCCCAGGTTTTAAGCACCTTTCCATCTTCGTCAACAAGAAGCGTATATGGAAATTTACCATCCTTATTGTATACCTCGGCCAATGCCTCGTTAAGTTTAACCTGCTCTTTTGTCAGCTGGTTTTTCTTCTGTCTTGGAAAATCTGCCCTAACCAAAATCAGGTTCTGATCTGCATATTGCTCAAAACGTTCAGATTCGAGAATTTCTTTGCGCAGGCGGATACATGGGCCACACCAATCTGAGCCCGAAAAATTAATTAAAATCTGTTTATGCGTGGCTTTAGCCTGCTGTTGTGCTTCTGAAAAGTTTTCCATCCATAATGCAGGAATGGTAAACAGCCCCAATAGGGCAACAAAAAGTAATTTCATTCTTCTTTTATAATTAAATCAGCAATACGATAAGATGATCCAACAGTGGCATTATAGCCAGGCTTTTATGATCAATAAATACATCATGAAAAATCTTTGTAAAATTGTTCCTATAAAAACTTCTGATTTAAGTATGTCCTCAACTTTCTATTTTGCACAATAACAAAATCAGAAGGTTGATCTTTTAACAAAAATATAAATCAAGTCTGAAGACATTCTGAAGTTCTGAAATAAAATTGTTAAACAACTGTTAAAAATAAACCTAAAAAAATGCAAAAAAGCTTATGCAATCCATCTCGCAATCAAAAAGGCCGCACCTGCCGCAATGAGCCCGATAGCGGTAACTTTGAAAGCACCCTTAACTGCTGGCTGACCGGTTAACTTGCTTTTAAAATAGCCAAATACGAACAAACAAATGGTAGTGAGTAAGGCAGATAACAGCAGTCCATCCTGTGGTTTTGACGTAAAAAAATAAGCAGATAAGGGCAACATGCCGCCCACACAGTAAGATAAACCTATGGTGAGTGCACTGTTTCTGGCCCTGTTGATATCCGGTTTTTCAAGGCCAAGCTCAAATTTCATCATAAAGTCTACCCATTGGTCTTTGTTTTTACTCAATTGATCCACCAAAAGATCTTGTGCGTGATGATCCAGTCCGTATGCGGCAAAGATTTCTTTAACCTCTTTCTTTTCCATCTCCGGAACTTTTTCAACCTCCAGGTATTCCCGCCTCAGCTCGCTCTCATAATGTTCCTGTTCAGTCTTGCCAGACAGATAGCCGCCCAGCCCCATGGCAATACAGCCTGCAATGATCTCAGCAATACCGGCCGTAATGATAATCGAATTGCTACTTACTGCAGCACTCAATCCTGCGGCAAGTGCAAAAGGTACAGTAAGCCCGTCACTCATCCCGATCACGATATCAGAAATAAATGCGGAACTTTTTAGATGTTCTTCTTTATGGGACTTTCTCATTTTTTAAAAAATAATGTCTGTCATCATGTGATGTTGCTCACCCCCCGTTGATCATATCTGAAACAATTCCTTTTCCATCTTTTCGTTCGGCCAGAAAAATGCCCGCCAAATGAAGAAAAATAAAGCCAAGGATCAGGTACATGCAAAAGCCATGGAATTCCTTGATGCTGTGATTCATGTTTCCGGGAATGCCGGTATAATCCTCAAAGGCCAGCAATAAGCCTGTAACCACCATAATCGCTAACAAAATATAAAAAACCAGATAAAGCCCTTTTACTACCAATTCGTGCTTTGCTGCCTCCCGTTCTTTTTTTAAGATAAAATAAGCCAGGTAAGCTTTTTTAATTTTTGGAGAAATTCTCTGGGCAGCAGGCAGAAAAAATTCAGCAATCAACCTGAATAAAAAAAGCGTAGCAAGGGCATAGCCAAAGTAGATGTGGATGCCCCAAACCTGGTCCTCAAGTCCATGTATTACCGCGCCTGCCTGCTTATCACTTACGGGTGCGCCGGCATTCATTAGCGCTGTTTTGACAAAACTGCGTTGCGCATGATCGAAAAGCGTAGCGTTGATGAGTACCGTAAACAGTGACCCGAAAAGCACAATAACATTTACCCAGTGCCAAAAGCGCAGGCTGGCCGGGTATTTCTTTCCGGTATTGATTTCTCCGATTTCCTGATTGATAGGTTCGATAATCGCCATATTAACTTAATATTTAAAGGTAATAATAAAAGTATGCAAGTCGTGATGATAGGTATAATCCAACAGGAAGTGCTGCCGGTTACAGATCTGCTTAAGTATAGCAAGCCCCAGGCCTGTACCTTCAGAAGCATGATCTTTATAAAAACGATCAAATATTTTTTCGGGATCGAGCGCCGGATTATGGCCGGTGTTGGCAAATACAATTTTATCCGGGTCTAAACGAATCTCAACCTGCCCTCCATCATAATTATGCCGGATAACATTACTAAATAAATTGTTGATTAATATCTCCAGAAGCTGCTGGTTTGCATAAATGCTTACATCGGCTAAAACAGATTCCACATGTATGTTCCGGCCATTAATAAGCTCCTGAAAATAAACGTATTTTTCTTCGATAAGCGACTTCAGGTTAATTTTTTCTTTATCCTGGAGCAAATTATTATCAATTTTAACCAAAAGCAGCAAAGATTGATTAAGCTTTGTTAAGCGAGAGGTAGCCTTATATAATTCAACTAGCGTTTCTCCGTGCTCTTTCTCCAAAACATTAGACTGAAGCATATTATCAAGCTTGGAATTGATCACAGCGAGGGGTGTCATCATCTCATGCGATGCATTTTCGGTAAATAGCTTGATCTCATTATAGTCTGATTTAACTTTACCCGAAAGCTCCACCAATACTTTATTCAGCTGCCTGAATTCGGCAACAGGCATTTCTACCGGCTGATAGGGAACTTCATGATTAATATTGAATGCCGTAATATTTTTAAGCAGCTGCTCAAATGGCGTCCAGATTTTCTTAAGCAAAATCCGGTTCACCAGCAAAACCAAAGCAAAAAGCAGCATCACGGGGACGAGAATGATTAGGCAGATGTTCTGGATCTGCTCCTGGCGTTCAGATTTTGAGGCGATGACCAGGATCTGATAGGGCTGGCCCAATAGTTCAATTTCTGTTTTAAGGTATCTTGCTGTTTCCGTATGATGCTTTACAGGATTATAAAAAATGGTATCAGCATAGCTGCTGGAAGGATTGGCTTTTTTTATTTTTTTGTATTGAACAACCAGATCCTCAAATTCGTGCGGCTGATAAAAATTTCCTTTTGAAGCATATTCTTTTACTTCCATAATCTCTTCTACCAGATCATGATCAATCTGTTTATCCAGGTAATAACCCAGCAACCGGTAAAAAAGAGAACCAATCAACAGCAATCCGAAAAGGCTGATCGCCATCAATATGATATTATACCTGGTAAACAACTTCATATTTCCATAAATTTATAACCCACGCCATATACGGATTGAAAATAATCGCCACTCCCGGCATCAGTTAGTTTTTTTCTGATGTTTTTGATATGGGTATAAATGAAATCGAAACTATCTGCCATGTCTGAATCATCACCCCAAATATGTTCCACCGCGGCCGATTTAGAAATTACTTTTCCTTTATTGGCAACAAAATAAAGCAGGAGATCAAACTCTTTTTTGGTCAGGTAAACCAACTTACCTTTCACCAGAACCTCCTTGGCATCTAAATCAATGCGAATTTCTTTAAACTCGATATGGCGTTCTCCATGCGCACTTTTCCGGCGTACAACAGCAAGTATCCTGGCATTAAGTTCAGAAAGATGGAAAGGCTTGGTCAGGTAATCATCAGCCCCTAAACGTAAACCTTCTATTTTTTGATCAATCGAATTTCTCGCCGAAATGATGATTACGCCCTCTGTCCGGTTCAGTCTTTTTAAATAGTTTAATAACTGAAGTCCTTCTCCATCCGGCAAACCAAGATCAAGCAGAATGCAATCATAATCGTATAACCCCAGGCGCTCAAGCGCCTGCGCATAAGTTGAAGCCATACTGCATTGGTTGCCTTCAGACATCAGGTATTGCACAATACTTTGTTGCAAACCTGGCTCATCTTCAATAATCAGAATCTTCATGATAAACAAATATGGTATAAGATACTGAAGACATGTTGAAGTTTTACATAAAAAACAAAGCTGGTGTAATTTATTTGGAAGATGTGATAAGACCAAGACGCATAAAATACATTAAAGCAAGTACTAGTCGCTGTTGGTAAAATGGTTTTTCCAGATATCCTTTACGGCGGCAGTGAGTGGTTATTTAAATTTACGTCAAACGTAAAATGCTCATACCGCCTAGATGATGTATTGGTAATGCAACATATATAACGTATACCTGTCTTATACACAAATCCATTACAACAATATGAAAAAAACAATTTTTAGCCGGCTGTCAGCCTTAATTATTCCATCGCTGATTGGTATTTCATCCGTTTTTGCACAGCACAATCAAAATTTATCTTCAACAAAATCATATTTCCCTCAACAAAGCGCAAAAGTGTTATTTGTCGGGACTTTTCACTTTCACTATCCCGGATTAGATGCACATGTAACCGCAAACGATGATCAAGTTGATGTACTTTCAGCATCCAGGCAAAAAGAACTTACTGAACTGGTAAACTATATCAAAAAATTCAGGCCTACAAAAATTGCAATTGAGGCTTTTCCTGAATGGAAAGCGGCAGAGAAATTAAAAGCATACAAAAACGGAGCCTACAGGGTGGAGCGGGATGAACGCTTTCAGCTTGGTATGCGGCTGGCAAATGAACTGAAGCTGGATACCATTTATCCAATTGATGATAACTCAATGGTTTCTGCATTGAGCAAAATCGATCCGGAGTATTTTAAAGCTTTGTTTAAAGATTATGACTATAAAAGTGAAGACCCTTACGCCAAAATGTACGAACATTGGTATAAAGCTGAAGACAGTTTACGCGCTAAAACTTCCCTGTTAGCATACTTCAAACATACAAACTCGAAACGCTATCACCAGCTTGGGCATGGTGCTTACCTTGTGGGTGATTTTAAGTTAGATGATAAAAGAGGTGCAGATGCCCTGGCCATAAACTGGTACAGCCGGAACCTGCGGATTTTTAGAAACCTTCAGGAGATTACCGAAAGTCCGAAAGACCGGATTCTGGTGATATTCGGGAACGGTCATGGTGCTATCCTCCGGCAATTACTGGAGAGCTCGCCTGAATATGAGTTCATCGAATTCGACAGCCTGAAATAAAACCAATGAATTAACTCCTGAAAAGCCTGGATTTATACCAGTAAATAAAGGGCTGTAACGATAATGAAACCAAGCAACAAAATGGTGGCAAAAAATATGGCCAGCAACCTTTCAAATGAATCTAAACTTTCCATGCAAATTAAATAAACTAATGGTTTGTAAAAATCAGATGAAAAATTAAGCCAGTTTAGCTAAGGTCATGCCGAGAATGGCGCTAACGACCAGACAAATGAAAAATACGTCTAAAATAATTGAAAGTAGCCTCTTAAAAGTTTCCATGTCGAAGAAACGGAATCTTAAGCATTTGGTTTTTGAAAATTTTAAAAAAATTACTTCTAATCCCTGTCTGTTGAATTGCTTACATTAAAAATGCTGTAAAAAACAAAAGAAGCTTTATAAAATTTGAAATTTCACCTCTAATTTGTCAAGTTGAACTCAGCCTGTACTGAGCAAGTAAAAGTATCGAAACGCCTTTAAAGTATTTAGAAACCTTGTTTTTCGAAAAGCTACTATAGACAGAGTCCGTAAAAAAGTCGTCATTGCGAGGAAGAACGACGAAGCAATCTTTTTTTGCGAATTGATTTTTATTAAATAAATTACTCCTACCATTGACAGAATCCAATATAAAAATCGTCATTGCGAGCAGCGAAGCAATCTTAATGCACACGCGAGTAGAGATCGTTTTAAGATTGCTTCCCCGAAAAGTCGGGGCTAGCCGTCGGCTGAAAAAGCCTTCTCGCAATGACGATGCCTCTTGGCCTTTCAATTTGCAAATTATCTGTTATTGCTATTGATTTTTATCCAATAAATTATCCCTCAGGATGACAATTTTACCTATGATACAGCCTAAATGTACCGGTCGGTAAGCTTATTTTGAACATTTAGACTACCTGACCGGAGGAAAAACGACTAATCATACCGCTAAACTTTGGGCAGCTAAGACTGAATAAACGCTAAAATATCTTTATTAATTGTTTCGGCTTCCGTAGTTGGCATGCCGTGAGGAAAGCCTGGATAGGTGATCAATTTTCCATTTTTTAACAGTTTGGCAGATTTTAAACCAGCATTTTGGTAAGGAACAATCTGGTCATCTTCACCATGAAGCACCAGGACCGGAATATCAACAGCTTTCAGATCTTCATTGAAATCAGTTTCAGAAAACGCCTTGATGCCATCATAATGTGCAACAATTCCGCCCATCATTCCCTGCCTCCACCAGTTTCTTTGCACGCCCTCTTTCACAACTGCCCCTTCTCTGTTATATCCGTAAAACGGAATGGTTAAATCAATATAAAACTGTTGTCTGTTGTTTAATGTCTGGTCTCTGATATTATCAAAAACAGACATGGGTACTCCATCCGGATTGCTTTCACTTTGAACCATAATCGGTGGAACAGCACTAATCAATACAGCTTTTTTTGCTCTGCCATTGGCGTATTTATGAACATAACGAATCACTTCGCCACCACCTGTAGAATGGCCGATGTGAACCACATCTTTCAAATCAAGAAATTCTACCAGCTCAGCCGCATCAGCCGCATATTGTTCAATCGTATGCCCGTAGATGTCCTGGCTGGAACGGCCGTGCCCTCTCCTGTCGTGCGCAATTACCCGGTAGCCTTTCTGTAAAAAAAAGATCACCTGTGCATCCCAATCATCTGATGACAGTGGCCAGCCGTGGTGAAACATTAAAGTTGGTCCCTGACCCTGATCTTTGTAAAAAATCTCTGTTCCGTCTTTTAATTTTAGTGTACTCATGGTTTTTAGTTTTTGGTTGGTGATTTAATGGTTATTTATCGTGTTTTTGATTTTGCTTTACCAAAGGTAGCCTGGCAAAAGGTAATCCGTCTTGACCTATGGTAAAATCATTTGTTCTTTTACAAAAGAACGGAGCCGGATATATGCTGATTTACAGGTAATGTTATTGGAAAAGGAAGTTTTGAGTGATTGGTGAATAAAAAATAAATAAACTAAAATCTGGGCCCTTGCTAAGGGGTGAGATTTTATCTTTTTAAACCTTCACACCTTTAATAGCGCGAGTTTTCGCGGCTGAAGAACTGCTATGGGTGAATTGCTTTCCAAAACTCAATGAATTATTATTCGTACTGATCATTTCTAATAGCATACAAATCATTAGAAAATAGAAAAACGGAGTCTAACCTGGAAACTTAAGCGCTGGTGAAGTACTGATCAGCAGGAGTACTTTTAACATTTAAACTGCCTTTTTCCCATTCAACAAGCCCGTAATGGTAGTTTTGGGGAACTAAAAATCATTTAAGAACATAAAATCAAGGTCATTTAAGACCAACCTGACCAGCGTATCCGGGTAAAGCCAAACTATTTCCTTGATTTCAAAATGATTTCCCCACCCGCTAAATCATCTGAACTTACCTTGATTTTAATATTACCCACTTTATTTGTGGTCCTAATCACTACTAAGGCCCGGCCTTTCCAGGCCTTGCGGGAATTGCCTGTATACACATCTGTATCTTTTAGGTTGGCATTATCTACACCTACAATTGTTCCGGGGCCTTCAATTACAAAGTGCAGCCTATTCTCTGCATTGGGTTGAAACACACCTTTGCTATCAGTAAGTTCGACAGTTACAAAAGCCAGATCCTGCCCATTAGCCGTAATGATATTCCGATCTGAAAATACTTTTATAGCGCTGGTTTTCCCGGCAGTTCTTAAAATTCTGGTCTCTACTTCTTTACCACCCTGTACACCGGCAACACTTAATTCTCCCGTGGCGTAAGGCAGCGCAAAAATGGCTTTAAACTCTTGCTGTGCTGTTGTTTCTTTCTCACCGACCAGTTTTTGATTGAGATACAACCTTACTTTAGGATATTTGGAGTACACCTCAACCTGTATATTCTTCCCCTCGTAACCTGGCCACGTCCAGCTTTCCCATGTTGGCCATACAGACCAATCCGTTTCTTTAATTTCCAGAGGTGCCGGATTTGGCTCCTTCACCCCTACATATAGCTTTTCGGTATCGTTATACAACATACTCCGGTAATGGGAAATAGGTTTACGGTGTCCAAGTAAATCAATATCACCACAATAAGCACCATGCCAGGGAAACAGTTCGGCAGACGAATGAAAATTTGCAGGTTCGCCAGAATAATACCACCTGCCAATGCCAGATTCGCCTAAATAATCAAGTGCAGTCCATACAAAATCTCCAAGAATATAACTGTTGTTATTAACCAGTTTCCAGTTGGCAAAAGCATCTCTGGGATAGGATTCTGTTTGAACAATAATCCGGGATGGTACCCTTTTATGATCATCTATCGCTCTGTGCAATTGATAATTATAGCCAGCGATGTCATGTTGGGCCATTAAAGGATCGAAAATCTCCCAATCTTTATCCCAGGTGGTCATGGCTGAAGTAACCGGACGTGTAGGATCAAGTTGACGTACCTTACTGGCCAGCATTTTTGCGGTTTGTACGGCCTGCGCTTCTTTTCGCTCAATAATTTCATTTCCGATGCTCCACATGATAATAGACGGGTGGTTCCTGTCTCTTAATACCATGGCCGCTACATCTTTTTCCCACCATTTTTCGAAATACATGGCATAATCATACTTATTTTTGGGTGTTTTCCAACCATCAAAGGCCTCATCAATCACCAGCATCCCTAAACGGTCGCATGCAGACAGAAATGCTGCTGATGGCAGGTTATGAGCTGTTCTTATTGCGTTAAAACCAGCTGCCTTTAGCAGTTCTACCCGTCGCTCTTCTGCCCGGTCAAATGCAGCTGCCCCTAAACAGCCATTATCATGATGTACACAACCTCCATTTAATTTTATGTTTTTGCCATTAAGCTGGAAACCATTTGTAGTCGAAAATTTGATCTCGCGAATTCCAAAATTTTCGCTATTCGAATCAACTATCTTCTGATCAGCAAATATTTCTGTTTTAGCCTGATATAAATGTGGTTTTTCTACCGACCATAATTGAGGTTTAGTTACAGCTATTTGTTGAATAAATTCTTGTTGGCTATACGGTGCTAATTTAACGGAAACCTGACGAGCAGCAGCTTCTCTGCTATCTGATCCAACAATACGGGTACGAATAATAACGGTTTTCATTACCGGAGCATCGTTATTTACCTTTGTTTTTACCTGAACCAATGCCTGAGCAGGAGAAACTTGTGGGGTAATAATGCTTACGCCATAATCTGGAACATGAACGGGATTTGTAATCTTGATCCAAACGTGCCTGTAAATACCCGAGCCACTGTACCACCTGCTATTTTTCTGTTTAGCATTATCTACACGGACAGCAACCACGTTTTCCTGACCAAAATGAAGATAAGGCGTAAGATCGTATGTAAATGCAGAATATCCATAAGGATATACACCTAGAGACTTGCCGTTAATAAAAACCTCCGAATTCATGTACACCCCTTCAAAATTAATGGAGACCAATTTACCTTTCCAGTTAATGGGTACATGAAATGTTTTGCGGTACCAGGCCATTCCGGAAGGGAAAAAACCACCATCTCCCCCCATAGGATTTTTAGGATCGATCTTACCTTCAATACTCCAATCGTGAGGAAGATTTAGCGTTCTCCAATCCTGATCATTAAAATCTTTTGTACCGGCTTCCGGAAAATCACCCAGTTTAAATTTCCAGTCAAAATCAAAAAGCTGCTTATGCTCCTGGGCTTTCATATTTAATGAACTGCCGAGTAAGAATAAAGTATTAAGCAATAGCAGTTTGGTTAGCCTGAGCATAGCTGATTTAAGGTTTGGTTTAACCAAAAATAAGAAATAAACGTCATAACGACAATTATTTTATTCGTGAAGTATGTTGCTTAAACGGGAAGCCATCTACCCTATTCATAATCCTGCTACGCAACCCCTACCTGTCCGTAGAGTTAAGTATAGCTACTCTAGGGTTGATGGTATAGTGTTGAGTTTTTAAACTCAACTTGATTTTCTCCAGTAGACCTGGTTAAACTCAACCTAAGGGTCAAACACACATATAGATGAGAATTTATCTTTTAATAGCCAAATAAACTAACCAATTATCAGAAACAAATCTGATCTTAATTTGTACTTGAAAGTGTTAGTAGACTATAGCGGAATTATTTGGGGGGTGGTGGATCCAATGCGTGCGATACTAATTTTATCCACGAAGAAATTGATACCGGTGTAAGTATAGAAAGAACTTCTCCGACGGAAAATGGCAGACAAAAACATGTAGATAGCCGCAAAAGACCAGTTTGTTAAATTTTCCCGCTAACTTATTATAAACAAAACAGACATAAAAAAAATGACGACTATCTCTTGTTTTGATTAAACTACAAATTCGTCAGCCAATAATTTTGCCAGTTCAGCAGCAACTGCATCAGTGTTTTTTCGGTAATTCCAATATTGGTTTTCATCTTTAAAAATTTCCAAGTTTTAAGTTGTATTGCGCTCAATTCAGATCTAAAGATCACTTAGAATCTGGATAAACATCACGAAAATTTCGTTGAGCAGGCAAAATCAGTCTTTGAAGATGTGATTAGAAATGATAGTGCTATACCAACACGATCAAATACTGCAAGCTGCACCAATTAGGGCGGCAGATTCGCCTTGTGCGGAGATGTATACCGGAACCGAAACAGACCTAACATCCAGGTAGTAATGAAGCTGGGGCAAAAAGAGCGTCCATGCATTGGAGATGTTCCCACCCAATACAATACAATCAAAACGCTCTTTTTTGTAAATCCGGCATAGAAAAGTTCCAAAGTTCATACTGAATTCGTCGAATAGCTGGAGCATCGGACTTCCGGCTTCTGCGGTTTCAATTAACTGTTTTACATTGGGTGCATTCAATCCCGAATACTCGGCATATTTAGCAATAAACCACCTTGACGAAAAAAAATTCTCACAAATGCTGCCCATAAAGGGATACTGCCAATATTCCGCGTCTGTTGCTTTTCCGTCCATTACTTTCGCAGAACCAAAGCCGGTACCTAAAGTAAAGCCCATAACTTTTTCGTATGCCGAGGCCTTTCCGTGCGCGAGTTCTCCTTGTAAAAAACATCCTGCGTCATTAATGAAATGTATTTCCTTGATTTGCTGTCCCAATTCAGCAAGCATCAACACCTTGACATTCATGCCATAAAGCGCGTCATACTTATCCAGACCTTTCATGTAAGAAATACCCTTGTCATAATCAAATGGTCCGGGCATGGCTATTGCAATCCTTCCTGAATGTGCTGCGCTGCGTGAGGTTTTGGCGATGACTTTGCACCAGCTTTCTATAATATGTGATGGGCTTCCTTTCGAATCAACTTTTGCCCTATTGGTTGATCCAGGCACTAAAATCCCGTACTTTACATCAACCAATGCGGCAGTGATGTGAGAGCCACCGATGTCGACGCCGAGAATAATATGTTCATACATTTTATTAGATTATTTGATGTTTAAAAATCCGAGCCGCCCGTAAAGCTCTGCTATACAGGCTTCATCAAGCAGCCATTTTGGCTTTTCTTTACTTTCTTGATCGGTGGCCCATTTTGCTGTTAAAAATCCATATTGATCTTTGGAAAGTTTCCAGGCGAGGTCCAGATCTGAAGCGATCGCATTAACATAGGTTGGGTTATGGTCTACTTTATATAACGCCTCATATCCCCTGAATAAAACCGTAACAAACCAGGGAAGATCAATCCTGAACCGGAATTCCCCCTTGTTCGGGGTAGAAAAAAATGTGAAGGCATTTTTTGCGACCAGCCGGGCTTCATAGAGATAAGTGCGATCGCCTGTAAAGCGATACAAAAGTACGGCCGCTTCCAGCATAGATCCTGTATTATAAGTATAATAAGTAGCATTCTGAGTACCATCCATCTTTATATCATTGTAATAAATGGCATCATGATTTCTAAGCCTGGCATGCATCCACTTATAAAATCGTTTTCCCCAATTTAAATAAGCCACTTCATGAGTTGCTTCATAAAGTTTTAGCGCCGCCAGGGTTGCCATTCCATTACTGCAGGCGGGTTTCTGATCCTTGTGGCCTTCGAGCCAGTAAACGCCGCCTTGCAGGTTTTCATCCCAACCGCTTTCGATGAAATGGAATACTTCTACGGCCTTTTTAACGTACAGCGGGTCTTTTGTATTGAAGTAGGCTTCGAGGTAATCAATGCATACCAATGCATTATCATCATAGTACCGGTCTGCTTTTTCAAGTGCTACAGGATATGCCTGATAACCTGACGGAATGCGTACGGTATCCCGATAGGCCAAAACACCGATCGTCAGTGAATCCAGATACTGCGTATATCTATCCCTTAGATCCGGATATTTAACCAATACATTGGCGGCAGAGAACATTCCGGAAAAAGGCCATAAGAAGCTAACCTTTTTTTCATGTACAACCGCACCCTCAAAATAATCGAGATTTACCTGTTTACCTGATGGATAATGTTCGCTAAAGAGCCCGGGGAAACTATCGATACGATAGTGTGTCCAGATTTTAGTGAACATCTCTTCGGCCCGGGCTTTGTATATGTTTTTGAAGACGGGTGTTTGAGCATAGGCACTACCACAAAAAAGCAATACCAGGATGCAGGTGATCTTTTTCATATATTTTATCACTCACCGCGGTTTACTGAACTGATGGGGGCGGCAGTTTTACTCCCCAGTTTTTATTGGGTTTACTTCCCATTTTCAGGGTAAGCGTTCCACCCTGCATCAGTTGATCACGATACAGCCAGGCCTGGTTAAGTACCTTTCCATTCCAGAAGGCAGATTGTACAAAAACATTTTCACTTGAGTTGTTTTCAGCTTTTATAGTCAGCAATTTCCCGTTGCCCAGTGTAATGATTGACTGGTCAAAAACAGGACTTCCAATCTGAAGGGTTGGCCGGAAATCCGTCAATCCCTTTACATCAAAGAGTCCGAGCGATGACATGACATACCAGGAACCCAGCTGGCCCTGATCTTCGTCCTGACCATAACCGTAACCGTGGATGCTCTCCGTTCCATAAAACTCATCACATATGGCCCTCGTCCATTTTTGAGTAAGCCAGGGTGATGAAGAATAGTTAAATAGCCAGCTGATGTGCAGGTTGGGTTGATTGCCATGATTGTAAAGAGACTGTATGCCTGCGAACGCGTCTATGGTTTTGCCGCCACCAAAAGCATTTTTCCTGGAGGTTTCGAAAATTTCATTCAACCTGTTATTAAAGGTTTTCTCTCCAATCTCATTGATCAGGGATTTAGGGTTTTGCGGCACATAAAAAGTATATTGTGTGGCATTTCCTTCCTGAAAGCCCCGCCACGCTTCTAAAGGGTCAAACTTGTTGATAAACGTGCCATCTTCCATTTTAGGACGCACAAGCTTTAACGTTTTATCGAATATATTTTTCCAACCATCTGCCAGTTGGATCATTTTCTGATAATCTGCTGTTTTACCCAACCTTTTGGCAAATTGTGCTGCAGCAAAGGCGCTGTAACTGTATTCAAGCGTATGCGAACCGGAAAAATGAGACCCGGTTGAATCTGTTTTGTCGGCATCTAAATAGGGTACGTAACCTTTCGTTATAAAACTTTTGGTATCCATTTTGCCCGAACCTACCAGGCGATTTTGATAACCCAGTTCATTTCCCTTTACCGCTTCATAAGCTAAATTCAAATCATAATCGCGAATGCCGGCCTGATAAGCCCCCGCGATGGCTAAGCCCACGAAATTGGTGCCCACGCCGGAAACAAAATTGCTGTTAGCTATTCCATCACCAAACCAGCCACGTTCTTTATAAATTTCCAGCTGGGTATGCACAAAATCACTGTAATGGGTAGGATAAGAAAGTGCCCATAGTTGCGTAAGGTTCCAGAAACCACCCCATATGGCATCAGTATTCATAAAATTGTAGCTGAATTTCCCCTTTGCATCTTTAGGCAGCTGACCGATGGTACCATCGTGTCTTGGAAAATTTCCATTCACATCGCTGGCGATTCCCCGCCCTAAAAGCGCATGATAAAGGCCGGTATAAAATTTTGTTTTAGCTGCAACATTTTTAGTTGATACCTTAAGTTTATTCAGTGCAATACGCCATTCGCGCTGAGCAGCCGCCTTTGCCGTAGTAAAGCCCAGGTCTTCGGCTTCAGTTTTCAGGTTGAGTTTTGCATTGGCAACGGAGGTATAAGAGAGGCCAACCTTGATTTCGATGCTTTCCTTTTCTGCAGTTTTATAGCCTAAATATAAACCTGCACCGATTCCTTTCGATGATCTTTGATTCGCTACTGCGGCATCTTTAGCCAAAGCGCCCACTGTAAGTGGCTTTTTATTGAGTTCCCCAAAAAAGTACATGGCAACGCGCCCGCCTTCATCATAGGTTTTAACATATTTAGGATAGGTAATTACATAGCCTTGAAAATGGGTATCATCAATCATTTCTACCGAGGCATCGGTTACCGGTCCGCTTTCGCCCTGGACATTTCCTATCGACAGGATGATTCTTGAACTGTCTGATTTCGGAAAGGTATATCGATGAAATCCCACACGCTTTGTAGCCGTAAGTTCTGCCTTAATCTTAAAATCGTCCAAAATTACTGAATAGTACCCTGGTGCTGCAATTTCATTTTCCCTCGAAAAACCTGAACGATAACCGCTTCCGGGCTTTTCAAGTGCTCCTGGAACGGTTTTCAGTCTACCCGCTGTTGGCATAAAGCTGATCCCGCCAACCTGCCACTCATGAAAATGCACAAAGCCCTCTATTGACGTGTGCCGGGTATCATAACCAACGGCCTCCCAGCCCTGCAGGTTTCCATAACTGCCATTGGTAGAAGGTGCAAGTTTTGCCATTCCATAAGGTACTGCTGCGGGGGTGTAAAAAAACCACCTGTTGTGTGCGGTACCGATATTAGGATTCACAAATTTCAGCACATCCTGTGCATAGGAAATAGCATGAAAAAAAATTAAAATCAGGAGAACGGATAGCGATTTAAGGCCTGTTTTCATAAAATGGAGGATCTGTTATTAAAATTTTGATAGCATTGCCTGTAGTCTTTGCATCCAGGCCTGATCTACAGTTTCCATTTCTGTAGAACGGTTCTGGCCATCAAAGCCTGCAAAGAAATAATAGCCCAATGTAGTTGAATTTCGATTGGCAATATTTAGCCGGTTGATATTTTCTTTGGCATATACCAGCCAGGATTCATTTTTGTCGGCTTCATAAAGTCTGATCATGGCTTGAGAGCCCCAGGCACACCACGCCGGGTTGATCCTGGTTTCTGCGGTATTGAAAACATAACCTTTGTATAGTGCGTTCCAGAGCGTATTATTCATGGCTTTACCCAAATTTTGTGCTTTGGTTAGATAAGAAGGGTCGTTGAAAACCTGGCTATAAATCAGAAAAGCTTCTACCATGATGGCATTATCGTAGGTAAATTTTTCGTTGTGTTTTAAACCTTCACCGGCGCCATCTATCTTCCAGATGTAAAGGCCGGTATTTGGATCGAACATTTTTGCACTCAGCCAGGCATCAACCTGCCTTGCCCAGTCTCTGTAGATGGATGCTCCGGTTAAACCATACAGCTTAGCGAACAATTGGAGGGTTAATCCATTGGTTTGCGTTGGTTTTTCAGGTTTCTGGGTGTTCCAGTAAAAACCTCCGCCGTAAGCGTTATCCCAAAGGCCACTGTTAATCAGCCAGTCAGCACAGGCTTTAGCTTTCGCCAGGTAAGCCTGTTTATCGGCACCTGTTGTTACCTCATAAGCCTCCAGATATACCATTCCGCTCAATGCATTATCATCCACATATTTATCTCCGCCCGCGCCGCTGCCATCAAGGTTAACCGATGCGAAATACCCACCCCGCAGGTCTTTCTTATCCCACATATTCTCCATGAATTTGAATGTATTGTTCATATACACCAAATAACCCGTTTCTCCTGCAGCAACCATGGCGGCATCGGCATAAATCTGGCTTACGTTATACCACTCAAAACAATTCGAAGATTTGGTTGTGGTGTTGGCCCGGTATCCGTAGCTGGCGGTAAGCAGGTTATTCACTGTAAAATTGTGGGTATCCTTTGCCTGCTGAAGGTAATTGACCGGTGCGCCCGGAACTACCGGAGGCACTACAGGCGGTGGAGGAACTGGTGCCGGCGCAGGTTCTTTTTTGCATGAAACTGCGAAAAAAAGGGCAAGCATAAATACGGTATATCTGAGTATTGCTTTCATAAAACAGTTTAAAAACCACCGGCAACCCACCGGTGGCAGCGCTTAATTTATTGGATAATGATGCTATGCGTATACGGACCAGTTGCCCCAAGGCTAACGGTTGCCTTCACACTTTTGTTATCGGCAGCAGGATCGAACTTATAGGTATTGTTCCATTGATCGTTAGATACAGCATTCAGATAAAAATAGGATGCTGCCTGACCGACCGGGCTTACATTGTTTACATTGCTGCTGCCCATGTATTTTATACCTGCAGCGGTATGAAGCGCAAATTTATAACGCTCGTCCCTACCCCATGAAAACGGATAGAAAACAACCGGTATTGCGCCAGATTGCCAGGTGCCGTTAGCAGTATAGTTTAACTGTCCGATTTCGCTCGCATATGCAGACATGTAAAGCCCTAAGCTCTGAATTTCGCTAACCTCTACCACACTTGCTACATTAAAATCGTATTTTAGATAATAGATTTTCGTATTGCCGGTAACGGTAATAGTTGAAGCGCCTTCTTTTAGTAAATTGCCTTCAGCGTAAAATTTTCTTGCTGCTGCAACTGGTTTGTCTGTAAGCTGATAAGTTCCGGCTTTTAAGGAAGTATACAGTTCATAAACGCCGTCTTCAAGCTTTTTAAACCTGAGCGCTTTGCTTATATCTTCACCACTCTCCGTTGCCGAACCTGTGAGGTAAAGGTCGGTTGGCACTTCAGCGAATCCTGCCGGACGTTCGAGTTGAAGTGTTCTGGTTTCCTGACTGGTTTTCTTATTGCTGGCTTTTGAAGCGATTACCGTCCAGCTGACCTTGCCTGTAGAAGAGGAGTTAATACCACACAAAGCCGCAATTTTGGTCAGGTCTTTATGCGATATGGTAACCTGGGCTTGTATTCCTCCGCCGTCAGAAATGACTTTAAAAACCGGGTTAGAGAAGTTACCGCCTTCTTTGTCGAAGGCCACTTCATAAAGTATAAGTCCTCCATCTTCGGGAATTGCTGCCGTCCACTTAAACTGCTGGGATGCCGCTGCATTAGACGGTGTGAGTTTTATGCTCGCCATATTGGCCGGCAGGCTTAATGCACCGGTTGTGCTTATGTTTTCGTTAAGTGAGTGCTCATCCTTTTTGCAGGAGCTTGCAGCGGTGCATATCACCAGCACCATAGCGAATAATGTTTTGAGATTTTTCATATGCTAATAAGGATTAGTAGCCAGGGTTTTGCGTTAAATTTTTGTTCAGGCTTACCTCGCTTGACGGAATTGCCCATAAGTAATCCCTTTGCGGATTAAACTTGCGTTGTTGCGTTCTGATGTAGCCACCATCTATGTTTTGATCAGTTGCAAATTTTGCACCGTGGGCAAAGCCATTCATGGTAACTTCCGCCACTCTCCAGCGTCTGATATCATCAGTTCTTAAACCTTCCATTGCAAGCTCAGCCCTGCGTTCACGACGGATAACCGCAGTTAAATCTCCTGACGGAAAACTTAAGGCTGCCGGATCGGTGAAACCAGCCCTGGCACGGAGCGCACCAATGGTTTTCGCCCATACGGTGGCATCCATCTGCCCTAAAGCATTTTTCGCTTCTGCATAAGTGAGCAGCACCTCTGCATAACGGAAAAGGTGTAAGTTATTTCCGGATACAAAACTTGACAACGCAATGGGGTCGAAGTATTTTCTCCAGTAATAGCCTGTTGCGGATGCGCTTTGGGAACCCGGCGAATATTCATCCAGGCCCGGCTGAACGGGGTCTGAACCCGGTCTGATGTAAATCGTTTTGGTGCTATTGTTTGGATTTACCCATGTATACCGGTCGTAAACTACCGTTGCAGTGAGCCTTGGATCGCGGTTTACATAAGGGTTACTTTCCACATACCCTGAACCTGCTTCTTTAATTCCTTTTCCGTTGAGCATGATATAGTCATCTACCAGCTCTTGTGTCGGAGCCATGGCACTCACCCTTCCGCCAACTGTTCTCGGGGCAAAATCCCAGAAATTCTGCCAGGTTCTCACCGTTGGAACATATTGAAGGGATAATATACTTTCACTGTTGGTTTTGTTGGTTGCAGGGTCGCTAAATAAGGCACTGTAATTCGACGTTAATGAATAGGTGCCGTAGACTGCCTGGTTGTTGATTAACTTTTCGCAAACCGCCACAACTTCAGCCATTTTGTTTCCCTGGTAAAGCAATGTTCTCATCTCCAGGGCAAGTGCTGCACCTTTTGTAATCCTACCATTTTCACTGGCCGGGAGCTGATCTTTACTTGGAAGGTTAGGAATGGCCGCTTCAAGCTGAGCGATAATGTAGTCGCTTACGGCTGCTTTTGAGCTACGTGGAATTACCTGAGCCTCCTCTGGTGTAAGGTCATGATCAGGAAGGGGCACATCTCCATACCATTTACTTAGATTGAACAATGCAAAAGCCCTCATAAACTGGTTTTCGGCTTTCATCCTGGCAATCGTAGCCGCCGGAAGTGTTTTGTTTTGATCTACATTTTCTAAAAATATATTAACTGACTTTATGGTTTTGTAATAACTTGCCCAGTCACCGGCAAACTTGGCGGTAAGCGAAGTGGCATTTCCGCTTGCAATCAGGTTAAGGTCTCCTGAAGGTGAATATGCGTTATCAGAGAGTGCTTCCGGCTCAAAATATAATGAACTGTTGTAAAGCAGGCTGTAATTATTATTGAGCGCACTGTTTACATTTACATCCACGGTCCAGAATGTTAAATCTGAAAACCGGTCTGTTGGCGCAATATCGAGCTTTTTGCACCCTGCAAAAGCAAGAAGACTGAAAGCAATGATGAGGTTTTTATTTAAAAATTTCATATAAGTAATTCTAGCCGTGAATATTAAAAGGTGATGTCCAGACCTGCTCCGTAAAAAATCGGTAACGGATACTGACGGGCACTGTTCGAGGCGGAACCGGTGCTCAGGTTATTCCCGAATTCTGAAGTTTCCGGGTCGATAAATTTAAGTTTTGAAAGCGTAAACAAATTCTGCCCGATCAGGGAAACTCTCAGGCGCTGAATTCCTGCTTTTTGAGTGAGTGCCTGTGGCAAGGTATAGCCGATATTCACATTCTTTAAACGGGCGTAAGCCGCATCATATTTGTAAAGGTCAGAACCTGTTCTCCAGTTATTCGTATTCGATGGCGATCCGATGTTGGCAAAAATCGGGTAACGTGCATCAGGATTGCTTGGGCTCCAGTAATCGGTCATGTGTTCATATACGGTAGCACCATAGCCGTAATGAAAAGGCTCAACAAGCTCTCCGCGAAGGAAAGTTTCGCGTTTCACCACACCTTGAATGAACAGCTGAAGATCAAAGCCTTTTACAGCAAGCCGGTAGGTAAATCCAAAAGTATATCTCGGGAAAGGGTTGCCCAATACCGTTTTATCTTTTGCATCAATTACGCCATCGTTGTTCAGATCCTTAAATTTTACATCTCCGGGCACAACTGCGTTTCCGGCAATTTTCGGAGAGTTGTTGATGTCTGCCTGATTTTGAAAAAATCCATTGGTTTGATAGCCGTAATACTGCGTAATGGGTTCGCCAACACGTCTGAGCAATTGAAATACATCCTGATTAATGATCTGTTCGGTTGCTCCTCCTGATAATTGAAGCAGCTTGTTCTGGTTATCGGCAACGTTAAGGCTAAAACTTTGAGTTACATTTTTTCCACGCAGGTTATAAGTAACAGACGCTTCCCAGCCTTTGCTCCTCACTTTTGCCACGTTAAAATCAGGCGTTGCCGCACCAAAGATTGTTGGAATATCCTGCCTTGGCTGAAGAATATCTCTGGTTACTTTATTGAAGTAATCAAAAGTAGCTGTTAATGAATTGTCGAAAAACCCTGCTTCTAAACCGATATTTAAAGTAGCTGCTTTTTCCCAGGTCAAATCCCGGTTAGATAACAATGTACCCGCCCCGCCTACCGGAATGTTATTGAACCCATATGCACTTGCATAGTTAAAATAGGTGGTTTGATACTGGAAGTTACCCACATTCTGATTTCCTAAAACCCCATATGAGGCACGAAGTTTCAGATTGCTTACCGTACGCTTTAAGGATTCCATAAAAGATTCCTGAGAGATGATCCAGCCTGCACTCACTGATGGAAAGAAACTGCCGCGATTGCCCCTGGCAAACTTTGAGGAAGCATCGTAACGTGCTGTTGCTTCAAGTAAATAACGGTCTTTAAAGGAATAGTTTAGCCTGCCAAATAAAGACTGCAAGCTATTGGAACTAATGGCTAAGCTATTATTGGAATTAATGGGATCGACGATAGTTCCTGTTGTTGGTGTCCCCAGCAATTGGTCAGTTAATGTTTTTTGAAGCTGAAAGCCTCGTTGTGAATAATTTTCGCTCGACGCCCCCAACTGAACCTTAAAATCGTGTTCTAAAATCTTTTTCCCGTATTCTAAATAAACTTTGGTATTGAACAGCTGCGATTTGCTATTGGCATCCAAAACCGAGCGGTCATCTCCGTAAACGCCTGAAGGAAGATAGTTTACCTGGGTACGGCGGAAAAATGTACCATTGTTTTGCAGTGTTCCACCGAATTCGCCAGTTAGTTTTAAGTCTTTCGTAATGTTAAACTGGCCATTAAATGATCCGAAGATCTCATCATTATCTGCCTGGTTAAATCCGCCTTTTTCCAATACGCCGTATTCATTGTACTGTGAAGCAAAAGGATTGGTCAGGTAGTTACCATTTTCGTCTTGCCAGTTGAAGTTATGAGGAACCCTGTTTGCATCGGCGAAAATATTGTTGTCGCCCACGCTGTTGGTTTTGTTTCTGGTTTTGGTGTAAAGCAAAATAAAATTCGTTCTTAATTTTCCGATAACATTGGTCTGATTTAACCTCAAATTGTATTTCTGATAGCCGAATTTTGATCCTTCACCCCCGTTGCCAATAAAATTACTTTGCTGATCCTGGAAACCTGCCGAAACATAGAAAGCACTTTTTTCTCCACCACCGGCAATGTTTACATTATGCGACTGCTGTGGCGCGGTGCGCAATAGGTGGTCGATATCCCAGGTACCATCTCCCTGATCTTTGAGTTGTTGAATCTGATCTGGTGTATAAGCGGGGCTTAAACCTGAGTTGACCAAAGATTCGTTTTTATAATAGGCATTTTGCCAGGCCGGAACTTTATGTACCAGCACATTGGCATCCTGGATACCGTAACTTCCATTATAAGAAACTGTAGTTTTTTGATTGAGTTTACCGGCTTTCGTGGTAATCAATATTACGCCATTTGCCGCTCTTGAACCGTAAATGGCAGCAGAACCGGCATCTTTCAGTACCGATACGCTCGCAATATCGTTTGGATTGATGGTATTTAAATTCCCTCCAACAATACCATCCACCACCACCAGGGGGGTATTGTCTCCTAAGGTTCCTACCCCCCTGATATTTACGGTAACATCACTTCCCGGATTGAGGTTGGTTTGCTGAATGATGAGATTGGGCGCTTCGCCCTGTAGTGCCTGGTAAGCATTCAGTACGGGCTTATTTTCGATGTTCTTTGCATCAATCGTGCTCACCGAACCCGTTATAGATACCCGTTTTTGTGTACCATAACCCACCACCACCACGTCATTCAACTCGTTTCCGGCAGCAGGCAACAGCTTTACGTTAATTATTTTTCGCGAGGCAATGGCAACCTCCTGGCCCGTATAACCGATATAGGAAAAAGAGAGGCTTCCTGACGCCAGATGATCAGGAACTGAGATGCTGTAGTTGCCGTTGGCATCTGTAACAGTGCCTACCGATGTGCCTTTAAGCTGCACGTTTACTCCCGGAAGGCCGCTGCCTTTCTCGTCCACTACTTTTCCACCTATGGTGATATTTTTAGATCCATGCCCCAATGGGGTTAAAGCAGAGGGGCTTGCAGCGAGGTAACCTGGCATAAAAAGCACCAGTACTACCAACAGCAAGGCCAGCTGCCTGCAGCAGCACCACTTAAGTTTTTTTGATTGGTAAATTTTGAGTCTCATAACATTTTGATTGGTTAGCATGCCTACAGGCATTTTTGATATATGGTTAGGTCCTTTTGGTGTTATTTATTTGGGGATACTTTGGCTTCGTTGCCAGTGTTCTTCAATTTCTTCAAGAGAGCGTCCTTTGGTTTCCGGGATCAGTTTCCAGGTGAGCAGTAATGCCGGAGAACAACAGATGGCAAAAATCCAGAAGGTCCACGAAGTTCCGATGCCCTGAAGCATCACCGGGGTAAGCTGACCGACAAAGAAATTACCGATCCAGAGGGTTAGTGTAGCCAGAGACATGGCTTTACCCCTAATGCCGTTAGGAAAAATCTCTCCGATAACTACCCAGCATACCGGCCCGAAAGAAAAAGCAAAACAGGCAATGAAAGCGAGGATAAAAATGAGGATCCACGGACCAGAGATTACGCCGAACTGGAAAAGCATACCGATAATGATGAGTGAGATTACCGCCCCTCCAACCCCGATATAAAGCAAAGGTTTTCTTCCCCATTTATCAACCGTAAAAATTGCTACAAAAGTGAATACAACATTTACCAAGCCAATGGTTACCTGCCCACCAAGCGCATTGTTCAGCGTAAAGCCAGCTTGTTCCAATATTCTCGGACCGTAGTAAATAACGGCATTAATGCCGCAAACCTGAGATAGAAAAGGAAGCAAAAGCCCGATCCACAGCGCCCTACGGTACGCTGGCTTGAAAAGTGTTTTAAATGAACCTTCTTCTTCTGAAATTTTCCGATTTGAAAAAGCTTCTAATTCTTTCCTTGCCTCAGCTTCACCTTCAATTTTGATGAGTATTTGCGCTGCTTGTTGGTTACGACCGGTAGTTAACAACCATCTTGGCGATTCGGGAACAACAAATAATGACAATAAGAAAATTAGGGCTGGTAATGCGCCCAAACCGAGCATAGCACGCCACACTTCACCGGATAAGATTCTTTGTACATCTGCATTCGCATAAGCATCTCCTGTATGGCTTGCCAAATATGCATTGGTGAAATAAGCCACCACAATACCAATGGTTAGAGCAAGCTGATATAAGGAAACCATCGTTCCTCTAAGTTTAGATGGGGCAAATTCTGAAATATAAAGTGGTGATACCATCGAGGCCACGCCGATTCCGATGCCCCCAATCAGCCTGAATACAATTAGAGAAGAAAAAGAGCCTGCGTACATGCAGCCCAGCGCAGAGGTCAGGAAAAGAAAGGCGGAGAGGATGAGGACGATTTTCCGTCCGAATTTATCGCTGAGTTTACCTGAAATGATTACCCCGATGATGCAACCTAAAAGCGCGCAACTTACAAACCAGCCCTCGCTTACTGCATTAAGGCTATAATCTTTTGTAACCAAACTTATTGTTCCGGAAATTACCGCTGTATCAAAGCCGAATAAAAAGCCACCCAAAGCCGCCACCAGGCAAACTAAGTACAAATAGGAACGGCTTTTTTTAATATCGATCTGTGTATCTTGCATCATGATTATTTATTTTAAGAAAGCCTTGATTACTTTGGCCTGCTGGTTAGCGTTGTTTACAATTTTGTAGCTTCCGGCCGCTGCCGGGATTACAAAAGTTTCAGCATACTGAAAATGCATGGTCGAGCCGTCGGCAGTGCTTACCGTAACCGATTCTCCTTCAACAAGCATCAAAACATGACAAACATTGTCCGTTTCAACATCAACGTGTAGATCAAAGTCCAGGCGATGTACATCATAAAAATGTTCGGCGTGGGTAGGCAGGTGATAACAGGTAAACCCTTCCTTTTCAAAAAGGACAGTCGGTTTGGAAATGAGCTCTTGTTTTACCTTACTTCCTTTTCGTGAAAAATCGAGATTTTTAAAAGCATGTTCGATATTAATTGGCCGTGGCTTGCCATTGAGGTCCAGCCTCAACCAATCATACATCTTAAAAGTAAAAATATAGGGTGTTGCACTAATTTCAAGCACCAGGTTATGTGCACCTGCACTGTGAATGGTTCCATTTGGAATCAGAAACAGATCGTGCTTTTCTGCTTGGTGACACTGTACGTATTGCTCAATATCTACTTCTACCCCATTTCGGTTACTGTCCTCCAGTACTGTTCTAAAAGCAGCCGGATCGATGTCTTCCTGAAAGCCCAGGTACACGCTCGCCTCATCATTGCAATCCAGAATATAGTAGGTTTCATCCTGAGTGATATTTTCTCCAAACTGTTCTTTAATATATTCAAGACTTGGATGGCATTGGATAGAAAGGTTACCGCCGTCAAAGGTATCCAGAAAATCAAAGCGTATCGGAAATTCATATCCAAAGCACTGATAATGTTTACCGAGTACATTTTCTCCCTGTTCGAACATCAACAAATCGAAAGAAACTTCTAAAAGCAGGCCGTCACTTTCAAACACCAGGCCGTTTTCCGGAACAATAAGCTCAAAAGACCACGCATAATTAACCTCATTTTGATCAAGTTGGGGCATATGCTTTTTCATCCACTGCCCACCCCAGGCGCCCGGGGCAAACCACGGCCTTGCACGGAAAACTGAAGTGGACATTTGCTTAAGCCCTGCCCGAACCGCATCGCCATAACCCCAATTGATGTCTTCATCCCACTGCGCATCAACAAAGACATCAATATTTTTTGCCACTTGCTCTTTATGTGCATTAAGTACCACCCAGTCTACAAAATAAAAACGTTTGTACATTTCAGTTGGTTCCTGCGGACCAGACTTGCCCAAATTGCAGATGGCGCCCGCACTCATGCGGTGCTGCAGCTCATTTTTGGGTAAATCCACATAAATCAGTGAGGCATCCCATTCGCTTAGGGAAGCTCCGCAGCCGATCATAATGTTTACATCACAATCTTCATTCACTGCTGAAGCCTTTAAAGCTTCAAGATCAAAAAAATCACCCAGGCTCAGTGTGGTCTTTTTTCCCCACACCCCGTCCTTCTCGCCCAAAAAGTCCAGCATCATTTCATCAATCAGTTCTTCATCTTTAAAAAAAGAAGCTGTATCTATAATGTGCACCCGTAACTTCCTGGATTCAAGCGCTTTCTTAAGCGAGCGGATGAATAAATTCCAATATACCCCCACATAACCATCCACAATGACGGTTTTTTGCTGCGTGATGTAATCGGCAAGGGCAGCATAACCATTAAAAATCTGTTTTTCTCCCAGCGCAAAGTAGGGGTAGATATCGTAGCCCTGCGGTTTGCTGATTTCTTTAATAAATGCCGGCATAATTTCCTGCTCGGTCTTTCGCATCGGTTCTTCTATTGACATATTGGGATAAGGGTGCTGGTATGTTATATTTTGAATTTGATCCATGTTCATACAAAGTTCTGGCATCCACGAATTTCAGGTATACGAAATGAGAATCTTTTTATTCCGTTAACAATGCTTTAATCGTGATCATAGTTGCACCATCATCACTAAAACCGATATAAAAGGTATTTAGAAAGGGTATTTGGCTCAACATGATTAAAATTTTAAAAATTAAGTAAATTATCCGGTTAGACAGTACATTCTTTAGTATGTACATACAAATTTATTATTAAATAAGTTACTTCCAAATTTTTATTCGATTATTTTTTGCACCTGACTGCCGGATGAGACTAAACTGAGGCTTAAGTCGCGGAAAACAATGACATGTATGTACATGATGTAATTAAGCGATTTTTTTATATCATTGTATTGAGTATGAAACTAACAATAGACCATAAAAGTCAGGTGCCATTACATGTACAGGCAGAAGCATTGTTACGAAAATTAATTGAAAGTCCTGAATATGCCGGCGGCAAACTGCTTCCCAATGAAGTAGACTTATCAAAAGAATTAGGCATATCACGTACTACTTTACGCCAATCGATCAATAAACTGGTATACGACGGCTTGCTGAGCCGGAAAAAAGGCGTGGGCACCAGGGTTGCCGAGTCAAAATCCCTGAGTTCCAAGTCCAAAAACTGGATGAGTTTCTCTCAGGAAATGAGCGCCAGGGGAATTCCGATTCGAAATTTTGAATTGCATGTAAGCTGGGTTTATCCGGAAAAACGGCTCGCTAGTTTTTTTCAGATTAAGGAAGATAAGAAAGTGCTGAAACTGGTTCGCTTAAGGGGCCGCCCGGAGGGGCCTTTCGTATATTTCGAATCTTACTTTCATCCAAATGTAGGCTTAACGGGCGAGGAGGATTACAAAGCGCCCCTTTATGAAATGCTCGAAAAGGAACATGCGGTTGTTGCGATGATATCCAAAGAGGAAATCAGTGCCTTACTTGCGGATGAATTCATTGCCGCCAAACTGGAGACAGATATAGGTTCCCCTATCTTATTCCGGAAACGTTTTGTTTATGATATTGACGAGAAACCAATTGAATACAACCTCGGCTTTTATAAGGCCGATAGCTTTATCTATACGGTGGAAAGCAGAAGAGACTAAACGATCGATTATGCAAGGAACATTTTCAGGATAAATATCATGCAAATAAAAATAGATCCTATCTGTTTCGAACTTAATTTAATTGTCGTTTCAACATATATTAATAAATCCGCTAAGCTCCGGCCGGACCGTCCAATAGCGGCAGACCAATAGCATTTCTTTTTACACCAAATACCCCGCATCATGTCATTGACCTGTTTGATAGTTATCTCATCTCCCCTATAAATGGTGATAGCTACTGGAGCATTTTGATGGGCGATTAAAATTTTTACCCACTTAGACTTCGTTTAGGGCTTGTGGGTTTTCTGATTAAGAATATCTAAAATCGATGATCCTTTAGTTTTGATAAAGCATCCGAAAAATCTTCCCCCCAGCTCCCTGTCCTGGCCCCGGAAGGTTAGCATTAGGTAATTCGCGATGAATATGGTGTCAACAAGTTCTTTTTTTATATTATCTATTTGAACAAAAAAAATATCCTGTAGTGACCTGGTAACATTATTGTTTTAGGAGTATGCATGCGCCACCTCCAGGTGCCAGCGTAACATGTATGATGTCCGTCGAACATACAGTCTTTTCCATCACTTTATAGCTTTCATTACCAGTATGATAACCTGAAGCACCGCCATCTTGGATAACAATTGCTTTGAAATTACCCTTTTTTAAAAAGTTAAGTGGAATGTCCAGTTCTCGGGACTGTTCGTTAGTAGCCGCTCCGATTAGCCAGGTTTTATCACTAGCCTGTCTTGCCATCACTATAAATTTCCCTATTTCACCCTGAATTGTCTTGCTATCCAGCCATGGCATTTTTTGCGAGGATATGAACTGAAGAATTTCCGGATGCTTTTGATAATTTTCTGGGATATCAGGTATTACAGTTACCCCTGAGAAGGTTATCAATGTTCTTGCAGCCTCTCCAGCCAATGTGGTATTGGTCGCATAACTAGCCCCGTGCGTCCTTCCGGATTGCAAAAGATCAGCGAGTCCATTGTTCATATCAAGAGGCCCGGCCAGCATATTCACAAATACCGAGGTAACAAATGTTTTAGGCTGTAACGCGGTACCGGCATCCAGCTGTGCCTGACAGTATTCGCGCGTTAAAGCATTGGGAAAGGTACGCAATTGACCATAAGGGTGCACTGGACCATCGTGAAAGTTGCACAATAACCGGTTTTTTGCACACAATTCGGTGATCATTCGCGTACGTTCATTTTTTTCTGCCGGACTCCCGGACATAAAACCATATTTTATGCCGGCTGCACCCCAGTCACTATACTGCTTCAATGTTAAGTCGATAGGGAATTTTCGGCCGCCAACATCGTTAAGATAGAGCCAGATACCGACACCTTTTGTTTTTCCATAACCTATGATCTCGTGTACCTCAGCAACTTTCCCTCCTTTAAGCGGGTCTGAGTCCTTGCCGAATTCAGGGCCATACCAGTCAGCATCCAAGGTTAAATAGCTAATGTTGTTTTTTGATGCAAAATCCACCATTTTTTTCCATGAAACAATTGACATCTCATATCTAAAGCCATCAACCTGCGCTCCGGCAATCCGCCAGTCCCAAACCGAAACTCCAGGCTTGACCCACGAAAAGTCCAGGTTTCTTGCTGGCGGCGGATTTAGCAGTTCCAGAATATGCGAATCAACTAATGCTCCCGGCATTGTACCGTACATGATTACCTTCCATGCATCGTTTGGTTTTGACGCTATGGTAAATAATGTTTGCCCCTTCTTGGATTGCAGAACAAGAGGCTCCCCCCAGGATAAGTTGGCTTCATGAATCGCCACATAATTATTATCATCAACCTTAACTGTCATTACCGGAAACCGCTTATCATTGCAGTCCATTAGTTTTTCCGGGCCAATGTTAGCATTTTCGCCATTGTAATACCACGCCGTATAATTGCCATTAAAGTTAAATTCGGTCAGTTCCTCAATTGCTTTATGTTTAGGAAATTCGTATCTGAATGCGATTCCATCATTGTATGCCCTGATAATGATTTTATATGCGCTTAAATCTACGATAGATTCATTGTAAACATCTGGAACGATTGCCCTTTTTCCCCATACCGGTTTCCAGGTAGAATTTTTAGAATGGTGTGATGAACTGACTAGTACGACCTTGCCCACGCCAACGAATCCAACTTTTGAATCTGAAATAATTAACTTCGATTTGGCAATAAAAGAATATCTTATTTCCCCAGTTTGATCTTGTTTCAATTCAAAATGTAACCTGTTATCTGGCGAAGTAACAATTAAAGGAAATATACTGGTGTCCGCACGACTTGCAGCTAATCTGCCTTTGGCTCGGGCATGAAATAAAGCAGCGTAAAATAGGAAGAAAAAAACAAGTATTTTGATTTTCATATAACAAATCTTTGATTTTTTGAATTAAATATAGAAGCCAGCGATTGCCGGTATTATATCGGGTATCCTCAACGCATCAACTACCGAACATAAAATTTATCCTATTTATTTCTGACTTGAATACTCAAGAATTAGTATTCTGGAACTCATATTGACTTTAAATTTAAAGTCCGTCACCTGGCATTTCTGTAAGAACAGCAGCGAATCCACCATTTCGGCTCATTTTGACCATCAGTTCAGCATTAGTATCAATTTGCGACACTACCCTCCTGTAATCCATTGCCTGCCGATCGGCGTTAATGCCATCTTCGAAATAAGTGATGCGGTATGATTTGTGTTTATCCAGAAAATCCATCTTTATTTTAAAATCCCTGGCCGTTCCATTCGTTATTCCACCTATGTACCATCTACTGCCTTTGCGCTTGGCAACGAGCGCCACTTGTCCTAATTCAGCCTTTAATGCCCTGGTTTCATCCCAGGTTACCGGCACGTTTGCAATAAAATCAGTACATTCCTGTTCTTTGTAATATAAAGAAGGATTATCGCACAACATTTGGACGCCGCTTTCAAAAAGCACAAAAAGTGCCAGCTGATAGGCACGTGTACCAACGGCGGCTGAATTTGGCCTTTTGCCTCCATATACTTCAGGCTGCATGTTAATCATTGCCCCGGGCGTAAAATCCATAGGCCCAACAACATTTCTGATGAAGGGAAGGTAGATCGTATTGTCAGGTTGACAACCTTCCATTTGTTCCAGCCCTCTAACCCCTTCATAGGATATGACATTTGGATATTTCTGTTCTAACCCCCTTGGCGTGAATGAACCGTGAAAATCTACAAGCATATTATATCTGGCTGCCTGCTTCGCTACACGCTCATAATAATTAACCATCCACTGATCGTTTCTATCCATAAAATCAATTTTTACCCCCTTTATACCCCACTGCGAGAACGTTTCAAATAATCCCATATTCTGTTCCACACTAAGCCAGGTTAACCACAGAATAATATCAACTTTTTTTTGCTTTCCATATTTTATAAGTTCATGGAGATCGACCTTTTTATTTGGGGTATAGGGGTCATCAACGCTTTCTGCCCATCCTTCATCCATGATGATATAGGGAATTCCTTTTTTTGAAGCGAAATCTATATAATATTTATAAGTTTCAAGATTAAAACCAGATTTGAAGTTTACATCTGGTCCGTATGGAGATGCTGCATTCCACCATTCCCAACTCACCTGGCCTGGCTTTATCCAATCCGTATCTGTTATGACAGACCGTGGGGCAAGTTTAACAGGCAAGGTAGTTTCAAGAAGGTCTTTGTCTTCGGAGGCGATAACAAAATAGCGCCACGGGAAAGATCGTTTTGCATCTGTTTCAGCAATATAGTCAGCAGCCTTGGTGATGCGCATAAATCTGTCGCCCTGTTTTTTTTCCTCAAGGGCTACACCTGAAAAAGCAGATACAATCCCGTTATCAATATCCCCCTTTAAAAACATGCATGGATAATCAAAAACAGCTGTTTCCGAAAACAGCACCTTAACACCATTTTTGGTATCGATAAGAGCTGGAAGGGTCGACATCTGTACCGTTTTATTCCATGTTTTCATCGCAGAATGAATATAATTTGTTTCGTAATTGGAAGTAAAATCTTTAGCAGGCTGTAGGTGAAGTTCAAAGTCTTCATTTAAGGGTAGCATTAAATGTTCATTTTTAACCTTAATTTTTCCATTTGAGTCGCCTTTCATATTTGTGATGATTCGATAGGCTACTCCATCATTATAAGCCCTGAACTCAACCGAATAGCCGACTTTCAGATTGATCGTTAGCACATTGCATTTATCTTCAATTTGAGCAAATTTAAGTGCTACTACAGGGCTTATCATTCTATCGATTTTCGATAATTTTACATTTTTAAGCAGATCCTTTCTTTTGGAAGCCCCGCCTTCAATATCTAGTCCCAGACTGCAGTTTCTTAGAATTAAAGAATTATTTTTATAAATATCATATTCAACCCTGTCCGATACCCGTATCTCTACCTTAACCAAACCATCTGGAGAGAATAGTTTATTCGCAAATGCGGATACAGTGTTCAAAATTATAATTCCAATCAAAATTACGCGCTTAATCATACCTTTATTTATTTTGCTGCCCATGAGGCGCTTTCACCATTTAATTTTTAACTTTTCTCTAGTATTTAGTTATTACTTATAATAACATGATCAATTTTATACCAACCGATAAAGGAGATAAAACCAGCTTTTCGTGAGCAATATCCAGGGGATATTTAATTCCAGGTTTTCATTATAAGTATATGTTGAATACAAATCATTAATTTTTCCAACCAAAAATCTACACCATACTGACTTACATATGTTTTCGCTACATAAGTTCATAGAAGAAATAAGCCTTAACTTCTAATATTCAACTATTTTTTCCTATATCTGGATAATCTGAAACCAATTTCATTTTACTTTTTGGCGTTGTAGAACGTACATTTCCTTAAATCTATCAACTCAAGTGGGAGCAATTGTGCCGGCATTGTAGTTAATGCAAAGTATTCTTGTGGGTTTTATCAAGCAACCCAGGCATTTCAGCCCGAGATCCTCAAAGAACACAACCTGATAGTCTCCCATCATAAGGCTCTTATTATCCTAATGCCATTCCAGAATTCGAGCGAAATGTCAATTGGGTAAACAACATGAATACCTTTTATTAAGCAAACTATATCCTTCTTTTATTAAATATGTATATACAAATGCAATTTAGATAATAAAACGATTTATACAATCATAAACAAAACAATTTCACCAAAATACTTATTGAACAAAATCTATTTAGATCAAAATTAACCAGGTTTAAACGTTAATGTTTTCAAAGGACAAAGGGACCATGAGCGAAACCTAAATCAATATCTCAGCAGTATTGATGGCTGTAGCAGTAACTGGCTTTGCGAGGTAATCTTTGGCCTTGCTTTAAGGCACTGCTAAAAGGAAAAGCTATGTGGAACTAAAAACATACGTTGTGTGATATGTCAGTAAGGCCACTTCGATAGCATATCTTCGGAGATTAAAAAAAGAATATAAGTTACCCCTCACTGGCGCGAGTCTAAGTGCATCCAGGTTTAAGCAATGGCCTGACTTGTGCCTTAATCAAACCATATCTGTACATGGTTAAGCATAGCGACTCTAAGCATTATGGTATGGTGTTGAGTTTCTAAGCGCAACTTGGTTTTGTCCTATGTATCTTTCACATTTATCTGGTAAATCATTAATGCCCATTTCTATTTGGCAAGAAATCATTTTAGCGTATGACAGTTGATTCCGAAAACAAGTAAAACACAGACCAGTTTGTCTATTTACAAATGATATCTCTTATCTTTGGTTGTTAAATACTCAGTATGCCTTCACCAAAAGAAAGAATTTTAGAAACAGCGCTCAACCTTTTTGCTAACCAAGGTTATAATTCAACTGGAATTAATCAGATTATTGCTGAAGCCAATGTAGCCAAAGCAAGTTTTTATCAGCATTTTAAATCTAAGGAAGACTTGTGTGTTGCATTCCTGGAGGCAAGGCATAAATATTGGTTTGCTGAACTTGATCATTTTATAAAAGCAGAAAAAGATGTAAAATCAAAAGTGATCTCATCGTTCAACTTTTTGATCTATATGAACGCAAAGGAACATTTTCGAGGTTGCAGCTTTCTAAATGTCCTGGCAGAGATTCCTGACGACAATATTAAAATCTTAAAAGTAATTCAGGATCACAAAACAGATCTTCGAAATTTTTTTTCATCTCTTATAAACGATGAAAGTACATCCGACCAAATTTACATGCTTTTTGAAAGTTCAATAATGGAAAGTAAAATGTTTAAATCCAACCAATTGATAGAAAGATCAAAAATGATTATTAAAAAGTTAATCTGATAAATTAGAAAAAGAATAATTTAATAATCTTTCTGTAGTCCATAGGATGAAAAGAATTCCTTTTCATCGCCAATAAACATTGCCCAAAAACCCTAAGCAAAAATTCGTCGAAGCAATTATCACAATAAAAAATATCGTATTGATTACCAACACCTTAAAGATGTAAAAAAAATAATATTCAAAAAACATACAGACAGGTTTGTCTATATATATTTTATGTGATACATTTGTGATGTTAAATAATTAGTTTATGTCAACATTAATCATAAATCACGCAACCGATCTGATTTTCAACAGCGGGAAAGGATGTTATTGACGAAAAATGATCAGCTAACTTTATTGTCCATTTTGTTGACCAAACTTCATTTTTAAATTTTAAAAAACTCAGCGTTATGAGAAATCTTACACAAACTCCACAAGCAGCTGGAAGATTGGCAGAAACGGTAGCAACCGCACAAAATGGTTCAACTAACCCCCTTACCAATGATCAGGCTAAAGCAGGATTACAAAATGCTCCCGGTAACACTTCTGCTATTGCAGTTACCGAAAAAGCCCAACAGCCTCCGCAAGTAGAAAAAAAGTATCCGCTCCCACCTTTTACATTGGAAACTGCCTTGCAAAAGGTGCAGCTTGCGGAAGACGCCTGGAATAGTCAAAACCCTGAAAAAATTTCCATGGCATATACAATGGACAGCGAATGGAGAAATAGGGATAAGTTTGTGAATGGCAGAGCTGACATCATCAAATTTCTTGCTGATAAATGGAAAAAGGAGCTGAACTATAAACTCAAAAAAGAGTACTGGGCGCATACCGATAACCGCATTGCTGTTCGGTTCGAATACGAGTACATGGATCAGGATGGAAAATGGTTTAGAGCGTATGGCAATGAAAATTGGGAATTTGATGAAAACGGGTTAATGAAAAAGCGCTATGCCAGCATTAATGATTTACCCATTAAGGAAGAGGAGCGAAAGTTTAACTAGTGAAACTCGAATTTCAAAATAAAAGAAATTGTAGCCAACATTTTCTAATTGATCTGAACATATCTAATGGACTTGAGAATTTAAAATTTCTCAGGTCCATTTGCTATAGAAAAATTGATACAATGTTTTTACCCACATAAATTAAAATCATAATTATAAAATCATTCGACTAATTTTATATATCAAACAGAATCTAATGAAGAAATTGATGAGAAGAACATTCAGGGTATCAAAGTATATTATCTACAAAGAAACCCTAATTGATTATAAAGAACATTTCTGGTCGTTTCTTGGTGCCTTTGTTGGAATCTGGCTAATTGCATTTCTTCAGTCGCATTATTTGTTAAAGGAAGAGAACATATTCCTGATAGGCTCTTTCGGAGCCTCAAGTGTATTAATTTATGGAGCAATCCAAAGTCCGCTTGCGCAACCAAGAAATTTAATTGGCGGGCATGTGCTGTCAGCCCTGGTAGGGGTAACTATCAACCAGCTTATTCCTGATATTATCTGGTTAGCTGCACCGTTGGCAGTATCTCTTTCCATTATAGTAATGCAATGCACCAAAACCCTGCATCCTCCCGGTGGTGCAACTGCTTTGATAGCGGTAAGCTCTCCCGGTAAAATTGCCGGTTTAGGTTATTGGTACGTGCTTTCTCCTGTATTATCAGGATGTATCATCTTGCTATTGATAGCTTTGCTCTTTAATAATATGACTAAGAACAGAACTTACCCCACACGCACCAGATTTAGACGATTATTGAGAAAAAAAGCGAAAAAACAAACTAGCTAACAATATATTTCGAAGAAATTAATAACAGGAAGGTCCGGTCAGACTTTGCTTCTTCATAGTTTTCTTTCAGTAATTTGTTGATATGGGGATTATGGAGCCTGACTGCAGCCATCTGTAAAATCTGAAAAGAAGCCATTTCTACACTTTCTATGTTCTGGAGGTAGAATATAATCGAAAGGTCCTGAAGTTCTGCTTCTCCTTTCTGTTCGTTAATGGCTTCGAAGGCATCATCAATTAATCCGGAGAGGCCATGAATACTGCCTTTTGATGGATCACTGTCTAACAGGGTATAAATCAGCTGCAAGCGGGCAAGCTGCTTCTCCACATTTCCAACAGTATCGGAAATGGCGTTGCGAAGATCTTTAAAACGGGCCTCTTCGGCCAGCAGGGGTAATTTATGGGTTAAGTGTATTTTAGCGGTATAAATACGGTCGAGATGCTTGATGAAAAAAAGCTTTAACCTTTCAGAACCAAGGTTGATCCTTTCCCAGGCATTTGGTGGATTGGTTTGTTCGGACATAGTATTTTAAAATTGCCCTAAGTTAGCAGTTTCTTTACTTTATCCATCAGATAATCGATATTAAAAGGTTTTGCAATAAAATCATCTGCACCGCAGCGCCGCGCCAGTGCATTTAAATCCGATTCTCCCGATACCAACAAAACCGGTGTATGGAGGAGGTGTTTATTGGCTTTAATTTCTGTACAGATATCAACCCCGCTTTTTTTATATCCGATAATGTTCACATCCAATAACACCAGATCAGGTGCTGTAGCAATAATGTCTGCTAACGGAATACCAGAATGATAAGTAACGGTCTGAATTTGCTCCTGGTTAAGAATTGTTTCGAAAAGCCATAAAAGTTCTTCATCATCATCAATAACCAATACTTTTTTATACATATACCCAGATTAAAATATTGTAATTTACAGCAGCGCTGTAACATCAATTCCATAAATTTTATAGAACATTTTTTTAAACCGGCTGGTTGAGGAAAAACCTGCCATTCTACCTAAAGCAGCCGGGCTGTGTTCTTTTCCTTTCGAGATCATCTCCCACACCATGTGCATTTGTACCATGGTAATTAGTTTTTTCGGTGTCATTGAAACAATCCTATCGATATAGCGGTAAACCTGACGTTCGCTCATGGCCATTTCCGCGCTTAAAAACCTTAAATTCAGGTTAGCCGTACCTGCATGTTTGCGGACAAGCGTTTCAAATTTTTCCATCCACTTCTGGTCGGCAACCGCTAAGGTCTCATTGAGTCCCAACCACCTGAAATCAGGCACTTCAGGGTGGATTTCCGGATTGATAAAGGCAATTTCCTGCGAAAACCTGGCCCTTTGCTCCTCTCCCAAACGGTTTAGGATGGAGACAATATGACTTTGTTCTTCTTCCTTTTTTTTGCTGGTGATATCTTTGGCAATGGAGAAAAAAACCTGGTCGCGCTCAATAAAAACAGAGGACCACGAAAGCCATACAATTTTACCATCCTTGGTCAGCAGGCGGTTATCATACTCGGCAAAATGCTCGCTATTGACCTGTGCAGTTCTCACATGAGAAGCAACTTCCCGATCATCGGGATGGATAAAATCATCTATAGGTGAATTAAACAGCTCTTCATCCGAGTAACCCAATAAATTTTGAACGGCAGGATTAATTTTCTTCAGCAATCCGTCTCCACCCACAATGCACAGCAGGTTTGGGTATTGTTCAAAATAATATTCGAGGTCAGCCTGGTTATTAACGTATTTATCTTTCATTTTACATGTTTCTGCATGATAAACAGGCATGTCCCCCGTTCATACCCTATGCATTTGCAACACATAGTTATAGCTATTGTTTCATAATTCCATGAGATATAAAATTTTGTCAGTTTTTGATTTAATATGGCAGTTTTATCACCAGATTTTAACCCAAATCATGGCAACATTAACGGTTAACCGTGGTAATTATGCTACATTTCTACTTAGATTTGTCGCAATGTGGGTAATTCATACCCCATTCAGACTGAAAAACGATCAGCCAAAATTCTTCGGGTAATTTTTCAATTATTATTTGCGATTTGAAATTTTATTTCTAAATTGCTGATGCAAACTGTTAAATAATATATTTTTTCACTAAACATCAGAGATCCAAAACAACAATTAATTTTTAACAATATTCCTGGTCGAGTGGTAGCCCCACATTTCCTATATCTCTGAAAAGAGTTATTTGGCAGTTTGCAGCGGCCAGGATACTTTTTAATTTTTAGGTTATGCAAACTGCCAAAAGTAAAAAACAAAACCCACAGCTCCCTGTTCAGGTTGCAGCTGTAACCAGCCACATGAATGTATTACCTGCCATTTGCGCGGTAAAGGCCACCTTACATCATATTGATGGCACTGTTTCAGAAATCATGATGACTTTGCCACGCTACAGCGGTTGGGCAGAATTTTTAGAAGACGGGCAAAATGCCGTTCGGGAATATGTATATCAGCTCACCCGGCATTGGATCCAGATCAGCCATTTCTTTATCGAAACCGGAACCATTACACCTAACGGCACGTTAGCCTCTTGTTTTTTGCCACGCAGGTTCGATATTCCACTGGGTAAATATTATAAACCTATGGTATGCGGTGAATGGGTTTGGGCCGATCAACATCCGCAGCACCCCAAGTATAACCAAAAAGGATCAAGCAAAAGTTTATCGGCATTGATGGCGATTGCAGGCATTAGAAATGATGTGGTTTATCATCAAACAGAGCCTAATATTATTCTTTGCGGTGTTCCTTTCGAAAGCAAATCAGCCTACTTTGAAAAAGGTGATGTTCCTATCGGGCATTTTGAAAAGAATGGAATAGAGTATTGGGTTATTTACAGTTTTGTTGTTGGGAAAGGGAGTTTTGAGTGAGGAGGAGGAAACTAAATTTAAGCCCTTGCAGGATGGTAAGGGCTTGAAATGTTCAATAAATTTGATATTATAAAGCTTATAATCAAAGGTTTCAATCATGAGCACCGATCCAAATAAAATGCAACCGGTAACTTTTATTATCGAAAAGGAACGTAGTTAGTCCGTAATAACATAACCAAGCTACAGCATCAACAATAATTACTATAAGCTATTTGGCTCATATAGCAAAAAGCCCTAAATCAAAAAACCACTTGGTTTAGTGGCTTAGGTATTATGTTTTTTAGAATTCTTAACATCTTCTGAAATTAATATTTTAGAAGTGGCTTTTTTGAATAGTAATTTGTTCTTATCTACATATACTTCGAAACAATCATTATTTTTAATTGCAGTCAGAACTGAATTATAAATCGTCTTCTTAAAGTCTTTTGTAATATTTTCTGCTCTATTAGGTCCCGTTTTTGGATGCAAGAACATCAAATATAGTTCATCATTTTTAATAATCAGAAGATAATAAAATCGATAACCAGAACGGCCTTCCAAACGCATTTTTATGAATGGAATGTCATTGGTACCATTCAGTCTTCTTCCCGTTCCGAAAAATTCAGCAGAAGTTTTGCCAAAAAAGAAGTCGATAATTTGTTTTTCAAGATCTTTGTAAGAATTGCTTTTTAAAAGTTTTTCGAATTCAGTTTTAAATTCTATTAAACAAAATACCTTCATGCAACTTTACAAGTTTCTAAGTTCGTTAGTTATTCTTATAAATTCTTCATCATGGGAATGATTAAAAACAAGTTCCTCTAAGTCGATGGCTATCTCTTCTAAGTCATCTATAGAATCTTTAAATAAAGTCAATTCTTTAACTTGCACTTTTGGATCAAGGGTCGAAATGCAAAGTGCATGGTGTTTATTTAATGTATCAACCCAATCTTTTGTACCAATAATAACGTCATTGACTTTCTTCTTGGTTTCTTCGTCAAAAACATTTATGTCGTACCAAGTCATTTCTTCTAGATTAGCCGAAAGTTCTTTTATTTGCTTAATTTTATCTCTCAAGCTTTTTTTGAAATCTAAAATCTTATCTAAAAGACTATCAATTATTTGCTCACTAGTAAGTCCTATTTTTTCATTATAAGAAACTTCCCTAACTCTACCAGCGGTTTCGTTTATGTTTTTTTTCTCTAAAGAACAGTTCATATTAAGATTAAATTGGGGTTGTTTTCGGTAACTTAGTTACCAAATTTATACCATTTTTACCACATTTTACTACTAATGAAAGATATGGTAGTAGTATAGGGGCTATTATTTTTGATGATTGTAATGTTGGTGATATTGATATTGATGATCTTATTGCCAATGATTTAAATGAGTAAGGTGTTACTTTTTATGCGATTAGAGACACGATCACGATTGCCATGGCATTCATTATTAGAATTCGTGTGAAATTACCTCTAATTGAAATTCTATGTTTATTAACATTTATTTATGTAATATAAAAGTTACAATAAAAGAACTTAAAAAATCTTTTTATGATAAGTTTTTTCTAACATCTCATCCAAGGTCGAATATTAATTAGGACGAAAAACATAAATATTCATCTTTAATAAGTTATTTAATTTTTAAAATAGCAGTAAAGTTTACCAAGCTTTTTAGGTAACCCTATCTATTCATAGAGTTAAGCACAGCGACTCTACGGATTATGGTATAGTGTTGAGTTTGTAAACGCAGCAAAGGCAAAAACCACTTAGTAATATATTGATTGGGTTTCTTTTCTATAATAAAGCAATTTATTATTCAGATAGCAGATAAATATATAACAGTCTGAAAAAGTATGACCTTCAAAGTTGGACGAAATAAAACTTTCTAATTCTCTGTTTACTTTAATTTCATACATTTATTTAATGATAAATAAGATGGCAATATTATTAATTTTACTGGGCGCAATATTGTTGATAATAGGAATGAGCTTTGCCTTAAAGTCTATTAAACCAGTTTACTTCAATGTAATTTCTGGAGCTATTATTATCATAGGGACTATCTTCGGATTGTTTGGTAAGCAATTGCAAGACTTAAACTCTTCTGAAAAGTCTGATAAAATTCTTTTTACGAGTACAAATACAGAAGAAAATGTTAAAGAGTTGAAAAATACTCTCGAAAAGCAAGCACAAACTATAGATGAACTTAGAAGGGAAAATACAGATTTATATAGCAAATTGTCGTCCGCAACTAAAGAAAATGCGAAACAAATTTTAGGTGATGGGCAACCAAGTTTGTCGGCAAATTTCCATCCAGATAAGTTGATTTCTTTAATCATTTCAAATCAAAATGACTACCCAATTTATGATATACGACTTACTTTTCCAGATCCTGATCAGACTAAGATTGTCGCAAAAATGGCAGAAACAGAAAAGATGCCTTCTTGGGATGACATGAGAAAACAATGGATTACTGTTTCACCTTTCAATTTGGCGCCAAAAAGCAGTATATCATTTTACAATTTTTACATGCCAGAGTCCTTAAAAACCGTTGGATGTTTTGTAAATATAGTAACAAGGCATGGCACATTTTCGGGTCGTATCACAGTAATTAGACAGGGTGAAACATTTCAATATGATGTTGAGGTGCGAAAAGCGAAACCATTCTAAATATATTCATGCAAATTACAACATAAACGACTAAGTGTAATTTTTGTATCCAAATCTGTACTCTAAAATTAAAACCTTTGATGGCCCAAGTCTTAGTGTTAGCGTAACTGTTGCGGCAGATTTGTGCTTTCCAAAAACTTAATAATTAATTATTTTTAATAATCTTTTGTGATAGAGCACAAATCAATAGAAAATAAAAAACCGGAGTCAAGATTAAAAAACCTGAACTCCGGCTGTACCCAAGAGGAGATCTGATAGCTCCTAAAATCCGCATGTCTGTCGTAATCTAAATATTACTAATTTCTAAAGATGAATATCACCTGATTTTATTTCCCGATAATTATATTTTTAGCCTCAATTTCATTTTTGATTTGAATTTTCGAACCCTATCTGTCCGTAGAGTTAAGCATAGCGACTCTGCGGATAATAGTATAGTGTTGATTTTCTAAAATTAACATGGTTTCTCCTATATACATAGTCTCTTTACGCTCAAACTAAGGCTCAAGCCTACGTACAGATGGGTAGGCTTTTAATTATCCGTTTCCTCGCTACCTCTTGTCAATTGTAATAATGCGAAAATTCATAGAAATACTTTCGCAATTTTTCGCTTAAACAACCAGCAACCATTTCTCTATCAATATTTTTCTCTGTGTAGATAATTTCAAGAATTCCGACTTTTAGTATGTTCAAAACTTCCAAATTATTACTTTCTCAAAGTTGATTAATAAAAGCAAAGGCTTTGCTTACAGCTACACCTGCAGGTTCAATTTCATTTGCCAGAAATGAAGCATACTCATTCATCAATAAATATACTCCACCAGAAAAATTGTAATTGGAGTTATTTAACTCAAATACCGTTTTAAACTCAGGAACCGCATTAAATAACAAATCGTTAAGCGTTTTATAAATAAAGTCATCAATTGTAAGTAATTCTTTCATTTTATAAATAAATTTCGTCAAATCCCGTATGTAACAGCGATTTATATATTGGCATAAATCAATGGACATCTTCTAAAATCAGCGGACCGCCGATCTGATAAATAAAACCATTGAAGCCGAGCGATTCTATGAACACCAAATTTCGTAACTACCAGAAGTTCAGTTACCAACCGTGCCACAGATTTGATATTTATTCAAAATTTGAGTATCCTTAACGATTAATTAACGATGCCTCATGTCAATTAAAACCATAGTACCCGTAAAACTGCACAAGAGTGCTAAAAGAAAAGAGTTTGAGGGTAAAGTAACAGCAATAGAACTGGATAAACCAGAGTTTTTCAAGTTCGCGGTATACGTCCGGGAAGTCAAAAAGCATATCAAGGAGTCCGACTTTGACTACCTGCAGAGTTTTGTTCCATCTATGGAATTCTATTATGATGATCTTATCGAACTGACTGCGGATAAGATCATCAATCTGTCGACAGACGACAGGAACCAGCAATTTGTATCCGAACTTGCCGGTGTCGCTGTAGGACTAAAGTACAGTACGATGTTACTAAATATCGAACTCAATAAATTTGCTAAGACAGGCGTTCCGGTAGAGGGTAAGTACATGGATTACAATGTCGTGTCCGCTGGAAAGCTCTACGAACTGGAAGCAAAGGGAACAACCCAACCTTATTTTACCAAGATGGTTAACGATATCATTGCCAAGAAGAAAAAATCTGAGGCATTCCTGAAATTCGGAACCATTGCTGCTATCGAAGGCCACCGACATTCCAGAACGGTAGAATGCGTTGTTGTCGATGATCCTCCGGTAGAAGGCCAATTGGTAGATGCCGATTATTTTCGGAACCAACTGAACTACTATGCAGTTTTCCTGGGTTTTATACTGGACTCAAAATATTACAACCGGTATGTTTCAAGAATGGTGCGTAAAGCTTCTCCCAGAAGGAGCATCGCTGAAGGTAAGTTTTTTGCCAGATATGAGTTTAACGGCCGCATCTACCTGGGAGAGTGTTTCGACTATAGGCTAATCAGGCGCAACGTAGAATTATTTTTGGAAAACCGGCAACTGGACAAGGAAAGGTTTGAAATGCTCACACAGTCAGTAGGAAGAACAAAATTTTTTATCGGTCTGGACGAAGCGGTCATTAGCGCGATCAATACCAACAACCGGGAATTTATGGAAAATTACCGCTCAGAAAGGATCCTGAACGATGGTGATGGTCTTTATAAGTTCCTGGATACCGATGGGATACTGATTGTGAAATCTAAAGATGGATGGGATAAGCAACTGGAACAAATTTTCACGGAAGAGGAGGTCAAAAAAAGACTTGGCCTTTACGAGCAGTATGTTCGCGGAGTAGCACACTAATGCGGCATGCCCTGTCATAGCCGCGGGATTGAAGGCAAATCCTGTGCGATCCGTACATTCAGGGAAGCCTGCCACTGGCACAGGTAGACAAAACTATAATCCAAAAATCTAATCCCCTTTTAAAACACTTTATTCTACTACAAATAAAATATGCCAAAAACAAGAGTGTGCGCTTATTGCGACAAAGAAGGCTCGATGACCAGAGAACATATCTGGCCTAAATGCATCATCGAAAGAATGCCGGACCTGACCGCCAGATATACAAGAAGCATCAACAAATATATTGGCGGAGAACTGGTGATCGCCGATGTCTGCGCCGACTGCAACAATTTTAAACTTTCAGACCTTGATGCCCATTTCTGCCTGCTGTTCGATAAATATTTTCAACAATTCCACGAAAGCGCAAGTGATTTTGAGTTTGAATATGACTACGACCTGCTGATGAGGTGCCTGCTCAAGATCACCTACAATTCCTCACGGACAATCATCAAAGAAGATAATCCTTTTGCTAAGTACCGCAAGGTCATACTAGACGGCGGTGTTCAACGGGAAGATATCGTGATCAAACTCGATCTTGTTATCCCTTCCAACGAGCAAGGCGTTAAGCTCAACCCTCATTCTGTCCGATGCGGCGCAATAGATATGGGTAGAACGCTCGAGCATTGTATCGTTCGGTGCGTTGCGGTCAACTCATTTTATTTCTACATCGTTCTCTCCAAAGAGGAAGCTTTTCCTTCAACAGGTATGGAAGAACTGGCATTCGTCATGAACAATTTTCCAGGGGTGATCGTCCATCCTTATCGCCAGAAGATTGTTGTCGATAGTATTTCCGGAAAGAATACAAGGGACATGCATGAGGATTTTATCTATTCAACGCAAGAAAGCTATGAAGCTTTCCGCAAAAAAGGAAAATAGATTTTACCAAATTCTTTATGCTACAGCGATTTAAATCAATGAGGTTTATCGTAGCTAAAAATTGTAAAGTTCTTTTCTTCAGGCAGGTCGAATAAAAAGGATATCCCTCACGAGCTATATCGGAATTAGGACTCCGCCTATGTCCTCAACTTCGATTTCCTCTTCGAAAAGGACTTTCATAAATTCACGCTTGGTCTTGACGTTTAGGGATTCTATTACCATATCGACCATATCATCAATATATTTTTTAGCTAAAAGCACATGTTCGTGCGTAAGATGGCTGATGTTGTTTGGCAACTCTCCCCTATGTTCATTCTCTATGATAAAGGTATAGCCATCCTCGTCCACAATATATCTCTCGAGTGATTTGTTCAGCTTGGCATGGACAAAGTCGTTTCGAAGGTTTACCAGTTTCAGGTAGTTTTTGTAACGTTCGTCATTTTGGTCGATTATGGAAATAGTAAAGCCGTCACAGTATACCGGCAGCAGCTGTAATTTTATATCGATGAGTTCCCTGGATAATTTTTCCTTGAGCCTATCCGTCCTGAGTTCATTCTTTAGGTAGAGTTCGTATGTAATATTAAGAAATCCCTCGAAAGCCGAAAGGTACATCAAAAATGCCGATCTGTGCAGATCGTCCCTTTTATGCCATAAGTCAAAGATGTTGTGCTGCGAGCCAAGTCGGGCCAGAATGAGGTCGTCGATACCTTTTGATACCTCGAGCAGGTTCTCGGCAGTTTGGTAATAGGTAACAAAAGAGTTTTCAAGCAGTTTATGGTCGCAATTTTTGATCCTAGAACTAACGGCCTTCTTATGCCGGTCAACGGCAGTTAGGATCAACTTTTCAATCTGTCTTGCAATGCTCTCTGCCGACACTCTGTCATCCTGATCATGATAAACCCGGATAGAAGTAGACAAAAGCTTCCAGTCCCCGATCTCGATATAGAAATCCTTGTACCTAAATAAATATTGCCATTGTGTTTTATCTTCATCGAAAGAAAAATCATTGGGTTCGTCAAACTGGGCTTTTAGAATTAAATAAAGTATGAATGGCTGTACTTCCGGCTTATGAACATATGAGAAAGAAGTTACTCCGTTTGATGACGGCATTTCTTCCTCGCACAGCTGCAGATCTTTCAAGCTTTTTATTGATTCTGGCATTACTATAAAGAATGGGTTGTTTAATTGACGTGATCCCTATTCAGCGTCATTTCCGCTAAACCTAGCCAAATTCCGGATGATTACAAAATCTGAGGTTTCTAACTATGTTGAAATCGCCTGTTCCTGCTCGCCGGAGTTTTCTATGTAAGTTCTACTTTTCATTTTTTTAATATGCAGTTCAATCTGTCTGGCTTGCTGGTACACCAAATCATTAATATGAAAAAAAAGTTCCCAGTCGGTAGCTTTACGGGTAAAACTATCTGTATAAACACCTTGTAAATGCTCCTCTAGTCGTTTGGATAAATCCAGGCAACTACTGATATAATAACGGTTCAATTTTTTAGAAAATAGGATATAAACTGATGCCATATAACAGGAAAGAGTTTGGTAGAAACCAAACTCTTTGTACCCAAGAGGAGATTCGAACTCCCACACCCATACAGGCGCCAGCCCCTCAAGCTGGTGCGTCTACCGATTCCGCCACCTGGGTATTTACTATTCAATCATTCCCTAAGGCGTTTACCATCCCGATAGCTATTGGGACCGCCCACCTGGGTAGAAGTTTGCAAATATATAAATTAACCCTAGTGTGCTGCAACATTCAGTAAATATTTTTTGAACTGAAATTCCGAAAAGCAAATCTTAACATGGTAAACCTTTTCAGTATCCGACGTTGTAAACTTATTTCAGGCATAGAGACCGATATAACAGCCTAACCATTACGATGGACTTTCTCCGTACTTAAGTCGGGGTTTCGTCGGACTTATGACAATTGTACCACAATAAAAGCCGACGTAAATTAAATGAAACCACATCATATTTGGTTATTAATCAGCAATTTGCGATATTGTATCACATCAACTAATGCCATCATGGGAAAAATAGAAAATGGAATTAACGGCGGATTTACCGGAACGGTAGGATCCGTAACGGGCTATTACCTGAATGGGAAATGGATCATCAGGAGCAAGCGCAGAAAATCGATCAAAAACAAAACAGGCAGTGCCGATCAAAAAGCTTGCAGGTCGCGTTTTACCATCATGCAGACCTTTTTAAGTCCGATTGTTGCTTTTATCAGGATTGGCTTTAACCTGGAGTCGAAAAAACGCATGATGACCGCCCATAACGTCGCAAAATCTTATAACATGTTAAATGCACAAAATGCAGCCGGCGAAATTGACTATACCGCTGTGCGTTTAAGCTTTGGAAAGCTCACCGGTGCGGAGGATGTTCAACTGGAACACGACGATGCAGGTGTACATTTCAGCTGGAAGGATAATTCAAATGGCAATCACGCCAGAAAATATGACCAGACCATGCTGATGGCTTATGACGTGGACAATAAAACGGCCATCTACGAAACAGGCGGCGCCAGGCGATTTAAAGAAAAGGATAGCCTGGAAATTCCGTCATTTTATAAAGGAAAAACTTTTCATACCTGGATGGCATTTATTTCAGATGACAGAATGGAAATATCAATGAGTACCTATTGTGGCAGTTTTGTTTTTCAATAATGGTAATAATTTAGAGCTGTTCAACTTTTATTAAGTTACACTACTTCTACTAGTTTGTCACACTGAGAAATAATTTATTTTATAAAAACCAATATAAATGACGTAACTGATTTCTTATGCCATACAGCACAGTCTTGCCTCGGCTACCGATGAAAAATCGGTACAGGTCCGCCGCCGCCGAAGGGCTCTTACTTTTTGGCATCAAAAAGTAACAAAACCGAGGCATTGCTGAGCTCATTAATACAAATAAAACAATAGACAACAACCATTAATAAAATGCCGGCTGAAAAGTTATTCATTTTTCGATATGGTTTTCATCGGCATTCATGAGGGCTTCGCCGTTTCCTTTTAAAGCCAGTGTTATGGCTAGAATAGTGCAGACCGAAAAATTTATTAGGCCGGTTTTAAGTAGAACGGTGATACGGTGCTATGGCCAAGCTATACGGAAATGCATGATGCAATCCACTTATTAATAAGTAACTATAAAATAACACCAATGGTATCGAAGTCGAAGTGCTTCTCTTAACTATAAAAAATTGTCTTCGACTACGTTCAGACTGACATACGAAATAATTTTACTTAATTTTAAACAGGCTCAATCTAATTAACACTCAAAACTAAGTCCATCATAGGCTAGCCTGATGTTAGATGGCAAATCTTTTTCTACGTCTTTATGTAAGCCTAAATTATGGCTGATATGCGTTAAATAAGTAGTTTCGGCACCTACCCTTTCGGCAAAGGCAATCGCTTCGCCTAAGGTAAAATGAGAAATATGCGGTTCTTTCTGCAATGCATTTAATACCAATATTTTTGATCCCTTTATTTTTTCAAAACTCTGTTCTGAGATGGTTTTGGCATCGGTAATGTAGGTAAAATCGCCGATCCGGTAACCTGTAATGGGCAATAAATGGTGCATCACCTCGAAAGGTGTAATGGTGCTATCGCCGATTTTAAAATCTTCACCATTGGTTACCGTATGCAGGTTAATCTGCGGCAAACCATGGTATTTGGTTTCCGCAAAAATGTAGTAAAATTCTCTTTTTAATGATGTTTGCACCCTTTCGGTAGCATACACATCAATAACTTTGTGCAATAAGTAATTAAAGGGACGGATATCATCCAGACCGGCAATATGGTCTTTATGTTCGTGGGTAAATAAAACCGCATCGAGATCTTTTACCTTGGCACGCAAAAGCTGGTAACGAAAATCAGGACCGCTATCTACCACAATGGTTTTATCAGCCGTTTCCACTAAAATAGAAGTCCTTAAACGGTTGTCTCTTTTATCTGTAGATCTACAGACCTCACAAGTACAAGCAATTACAGGAACGCCTTGTGATGTACCGGTACCTAAAAAAGTAACTTTCATCTGCTTAAACTTTCCTTTCTAAATAAGTAATACTTGCGTTGTACCTTCATTAAAATAATTCGGTTTGTTGTAACGATTGATAAAACTGTCGTTGTTTTTCATCTAACAGGTTTTCATCGGCATTGGTTTGTTTTACCAGGTTAACCAGTGCAGCAATTTTTCCTTCCAGATTGGAGAATTTATTAACCACAATAACTTTATTATGCTCAAGCAGGCACGAACCGGTTTTAAAGTTTCCTTTCTCGTAACGCACCTTATACTCCATTGCTAAAAGCAGGGCTTCCAATTTTTCTAAAGTATGGTTTGTTAGTGGCAATGACATTGGAAACAAACTTAGATAAATCTATGCAGCATTCATAAATACAATGGTAAAAAATACAGTTTTTGTTCTTTTATCGTCATTGCGAGAAGGCTTTTTCAGCCGACGAAGCAATCTTATAGCAAGAATCACAGCGAATGATAGATTGCTTCGTCGTGCCTCCTCGCAATGACGATTTTTTGGAGGCTGTAAATGATAGCTTAATGAATTTCTATTATTAATGCGCTGAAATGGTCTCCAACTACCCTTACACTGGCATAAAAGTGATTTTATTTGATTTTAAACAGGCTTAAGAACTGCCTGAAATTTTTAATGATATATCGGAATAGTACAATACTGCCTATTTTCTGCTAATAAGACGACATTTTTCTATTAGTGCACAAACAGATGACACCTCATAGATTCGACTAAAATAGTAAAAGGTCCAGCTGTTGCCAACTGAACCTTTTACGGAGAGAATAATTTTAGTAAATTCGGTTAAAAAGCCCCTTTACATTACCGGAGCCACCGCTGCCTGTGGTGGTGATATGCCCCATGTTTCCATTACCGTCATAACCGCTTCCCTTGTTATTGCTGGCGGTGCAATAGGTCACAGTATGCGCAACATTTTGTCCTGCACTACCCAGCTTAAAGCCATTTCCATCGCCGTTTGCACCGTAACCATTATTAGTGGCCGTACAATTATTAATCACCACAGTATAAGGTTGTCCGTATAAATCCCATCCGTCATCAGAATTGTGGTAGGCATTACAGGAATTAAACTGATTACCTGCACCGGCAGATAATTTACAGGCATAACCATCTGCATTTTCACCACCGTTGGCTACATCATAATTGTCGTACGAAGTGGAATTATTGATGCTGTTGTGGTGACCACCGTTATAGATCTGTAACCCGGAATCTTTATTTCCATGCGTAGTTACCTTATTTACGTAATTGTAGCCACCGGTCTGGAACACAATACCGCAGTCTGGCGCATTTCTGATGGTCATATTCGTAATGTTCCAGTAGCTTCCGTTTACCTTTACCCCCCAGTTGGCACCAGAAATACCCGAACAATCCAATATACCACCTGTAAAATTAATTTTAGCGCTGGAAGTACCACTTTTAAGTAACTGAAGCGTGCTGGTGAGATAAATGGTACCACTCACAGTGATTACATCACCCGGCTGCGCGTTTGCTATAGCCGTTTTTAAAGCAGCTTCTGTGCTGACAGTAGCACTTACTGCCCCTGTAGCAAGTTCCATTTTGTTTGGCTGAACGGTAGACGGACCATCTGCAATATCAGCCGCTGTTGTGTTGTCTTTCTTGCATCCGAACAATGCAATAGCCATCCCGAGTACGAGAATACCTGATTTTTTTTTCATGTTTGTAGAATTATATTTGGTTAATACTAAACATGAAATTAACAACTAAAATACAATTATGTATGATAAATCATATATATCTATGCAATCGTTCCCGTAATTAAAAACGGAATAAAGCTACAGAAACATATATGCTCGTTTTCCAGAATTTTATTTACCTGAGTTCGATTAATAATGTGCTTCAATTTGGTTTCATTGGTACTTTGCATTGAACAGTCGTCACCCTGAGGGATAATTAAATTGTTTAAAATCAATATGAGTAACGTACAATTGTATTCTCTTATCCTACGCGCGGTCTTGCCTCGGCTCGCCGCCGCCGAAGGGCTCTTTCTTTTTGATGTCAAAAAGAAACAAAACCGAGGCATTGCCGAGCTCATTAATACAAATGAAAACCATGAAAAACCATTAATAAAACACCGGCTGAAAATTTATTCATTAGTTGTTACAATTTTCAGCGGCATTCATGAGGGCTTCGCCGTTTTCTTTCGAAGCAAGTGGGATGGCTTGGTCAGTGGAGCCCGAAAAATTTGTTAGGCCGGATTTAAGCAGAACGGAGATATGGTGCTAAGGCCTAGCTACGCGGAAACGCATAGATTCTACAAGTCGCTCATTAATAAATAATTGCAAAATAAAGTCAATGGCAACTTGTTTCAGGGTCTGCTAATAAAATAAATTCAGCATGACGGTAGCGTAAGGTAAAGCGGCTTTAAACACTCACGATAATTTCAAATATTAACCGACCTCAAGTAAACAAAAGGAACATAAAAGAAAAAGCGATTAACCAGAATATGCCTGATCAATCGCTTTTTTTATAAATAGCGCTAAAATAATGCGCTATCTGTTACCTTAAATCTACCACTTCAACACCAGGATATTTTTTGGCATCAAAAGCAAAGGTAGTTTCCGGTACATTTACGTTAGGCGAAAAAGTTTTCACACTGTAAGTATATTTGTTTCCGTTTTTATCAAACAATACCACATTAGCAATTTGTTTAGCCGCTTTATCGATACTTAAACGCACTTTAAAAATGGATTTTTTAGCATCAACCGGTGTTAAATCAATCATCTGATAAGTTTTGGCACCTGCTTTTTCTTCTCCTGTATAAACGTACTTAAATCCTTTTTCGTAAACAGTGAAAATCTTGGCCGGATTGATCGCATCGCCACTGTTATCTACGTTGCTCACCTGCACTTCTTTGTCTTTTTTCAAATAAGTCCACTGGCTTTTACCATCGCTAAACAATTCCTGGTTAGTCATGGCTACTTTATACTTGTTAGAATTGGCTTTAACGTACAAAGTACCCTGTTGGGTTTCTTTAACCTTCGCTTTCGGATTATCCAGCGTGAAGGTAAAATCTGTTTTCACTACATTATACGATTTGTATTTTTTACTCACTTCTGCTAAAATGGCTTTAGCTTTCGCATCAGTCTGCGCATAAGTTGAGGTTGTGAAAGCAACTACAACCATTAATGCCGAAATTAATTTCTTCATCTTTTCTTTTTTAAATTTTTCCTTTGAAACGTTAGAGTAGATTTTTCGCTATTGGTTTAATCTAATCTTTGTCATCCATACTATTCAAGAACTGTTCCAAAGAATATTCGTCAGGATATAAAACTTCACGTGCTTTACTTCCTTCAAATGGCCCCACAATTCCCGCAGCCTCCAACTGGTCGATAATACGGCCTGCACGGTTGTAGCCTAACTTCAGTTTGCGCTGAATCAATGAGGTTGAACCCTGCTGGTGCATCACAATCAACCGTGCTGCATCTTCAAAGAATTTATCCCGCTCGTTAGGATCAAAATCGGCTTTGCTACCCTCTCCTGCCTCATCTATATATTCTGGCAGCTGGTAAGCATCTGCGTAACCGCGCTGGTTCCCGATATATTCAGATATACGGTCTACCTCAGGTGTATCAACGAAAGCACACTGTAGCCTGATTAAGTCGCTGCCTGTAGATAAAAGCATATCACCACGCCCAATTAACTGATCGGCACCACCACTATCTAAAATGGTTCGCGAATCGATTTTCGATAATACCCTGAAGGCTAACCTGGCCGGGAAGTTGGCTTTAATGGTACCCGTAATAATATTTACTGACGGCCTTTGGGTAGCCAATACCAAGTGGATACCAATGGCGCGGGCCAGCTGGGCCAAACGGGCAATTGGCGCTTCAACCTCTTTACCGGCGGTCATCATTAAATCGGCAAACTCATCTACCACCAACACGATGAAAGGTAAAAAGCGGTGACCAAGATTCGGGTTAAGCTTGCGTTTAACAAATTTATCGTTATACTCTTTCAAATTCCTCACTTGCGCATCTTTCAGCAAATCATAACGCTGATCCATCTCGATACAAAGCGAGTTTAGGGTGTTCACAACTTTTTTCGTATCGGTGATGATGGCATCAGCCTCTCCGGGCAATTTAGCCAAAAAGTGTCTTTCAATCCTGTTGAACAGGGTTAACTCCACTTTTTTCGGGTCAACCAGTACAAATTTAAGTTGTGCAGGGTGTTTTTTAAACAATAGCGAAACCAGGATAGAGTTAATACCCACCGATTTACCCTGACCGGTTGCCCCGGCCACCAATAAGTGCGGCATTTTAGCCAGATCGGCAATAAAAACCTCATTACTAATGGTTTTACCTAAGGCAATAGGCAAATCCATAGTGTTTTGTGCCCATTTTTCGGTATTTAAAATGCTGCGCATCGGCACCATTTCCGGATGCTGGTTTGGTACCTCGATACCAATGGTACCTTTACCTGGCATCGGCGCAATAATACGGATCCCCAAAGCCGCTAAAGAAAGCGCAATATCATCTTCCAGGTTTTTGATTTTCGAAATCCTTACGCCCGGCGCCGGTATAATTTCGTACAGGGTAACGGTTGGACCAATGGTCGCTTTAATCTTATCAATTTCGATATTATAATGATTAAGCGTTTCAACAATTTTATTTTTATTGGCCTCCAGTTCTTCCGCATTTACCGAAATTTTATTGGTGCCATAATTTTCCAACAGATCAACTGTTGGATACTTATAACCCGATAAATCCAGTTTTTCGTCATAATTGCCAAACTGTTCAACCAGGTCTTCTGATTTTTTTTCTTCTTCAGTTTTTTCGATCGTGAAGGCAGGTTCCTTTTCTACTTCAACCGCTGGCTCTACCGTTAAAGGCAATGAAGCGGCCGCAGCAGTAGCCAATGGCAAATTTGTCGCCAATGGAGAGAGCACCACCGGTGCTACCGTTTCCTCTTCCTCTTTTTCTTCAAAACGGCTTGGCTGTAATACAACGTTCTGCTGTTTACGTTCGTTACTTACCGGCTTATCGCGTACCGGAAATTCAATAGGTGCAGCAGGTTCTTCATAGGTTTTGTTTTTTACCACCTGCTCCCTAATGTCGTTCACATAATCAGGCGTTTCATTATCCAGATAAACTTCCTTTGCTTTACGCTCCGGAAACTTAAAATCGATATTATAGGCAATGATTAAAATGGTTAATCCGGCAAAAGCGATTAATCCGGCAACACCGGCAGCGCCAATCTGGGCACTTAATAATTTATTGCTCCAGTAGCCAAATTCACCTTCCAGATAATGTGGCGATTCTGACCAGAAACCATGTGCAAAACCTAAGGTTAATGAAATAAAAAGCAAAAAGAAAAAGCTATACCCTAATGTTTTAGAAATAGAAAGAATTTTAACCTTGAATAATAAACGGTAGCCGATAATAAAAAAGGCCAGAACGAACAGGAAAGATGCAATCCCGAACCATTCGTAAATAAACTGGTGTGATAACAGCGCACCGAATTTACCCAGCCAGTTTTGAACCACCGGAATGGAAACACCCGCCTCTTTCAGTTCTTCGGATGTTTTAAAAAGATTGCTCCATCCCCCATTTGCATCAATTACATAACTCTGGTCATCCTGCCAGGTAAACAGATAGGAAGTAAAAGCAATTAAAAAATATAATGATAATATGACGAAAAACAGCCCTATAATTTTAACTGCACGGCCATCTGCCAGGTCAAAGCTTGGCAAAAAATCCATTTTTCGCTTTGGCTGCCTGCCCAATGATGACCTGCCTGGTGCATTTTCTGCACCTTTATCTCTGAATGTATTGGCCTTAAACTGGTTACCCCTTACCGACATTTTCTATCCTTAATAATTTATTATTGAACAAACTTAGATAAAACTGCGCAGCATTAACGAAAGCCTCGCAAAAAAAATAATTACATGCTGTAACCATCATTTCGAAACAATTTCGCCGCAGCCCTCTTTTAAAACAATTTACTAAACCTGAAGAATATCTTGCTATCATTTATTTAATCATATGCCTTAAATTAAATAAAAGATATTCAACAGGTATTAAACCTTAAACAGAAATTCCTGTCTATTATTTTAACAACACACAAGTTGTAACGTTTTGTCAAATGAAACGGATTTTGTTTTAGGTTTTATCCCGTTTTGCCTGGAGAGGTAAAACGGGATTTTTTTTGCTATCCTGAGCCTGTCGAAGGACCTTGTCCACTTACTTGTTCAATATGATTTAAAAAGCAGGGTTCTGTGTACTTCGCTTCCTGTAGTCCTGCTATCTCTCCAAGTCCTCGCTCAATTCTTCGCTCCGGGCTTTCCGTTCTATCAGGTTTATTTAACCTAAACCTGTAGTTCTCCGGGGTTACGATTAAGTTAGGTCCGCGTTAGGGATTGTAAGGGTTCAGTGCCGATCTTTCATCGGTACCGGAGCGAAGCGAAGCCCTGTAAAGCCCGACCCTTTCCCGTATTTCACGGGATTGGGGAACGTCCAAATCTGTTAACAGTTACAGATTCTCAATATAAACTCAAAATGCTTCACTACGTTCAGGATGACAGTAAGCTAAAACAAGACAAATTTTCAGCATAACCTATTAAAAATCAGTCATTTATTCACTTAAAACAACAACTTCACGACAAAATTTCCGATTTAAAAATCAAAATTAACATGGCATTTGTTTTGATTTAAAAGGAATATGAACTTCAACAATTTTACCATAAAAGCCCAGGAAGCAGTTCAACAGGCTTCTGAAATAGCCCAGGGCAACCAGCAACAGGCTATTGAAACGGCGCACCTGCTTAAAGGTCTGCTTACTGTTGATGAAAACGTGGTTTCTTATGTTTTAAAGAAATTAAACGTTAACCTAAATGTATTAAATCAAAATCTGGATGCAGAGATTGCCAGGTTCCCGAAAGTGAGCGGAAGCAATGTATATCTGTCATCCAATGCCAATAGCGTTTTACAAAAGGCGCAAACATTTTTAAAAGAGTTTAAGGATGAATTTGTATCTGTAGAACATCTGTTACTAGGTGTCTTATCTGTTAACGATAGCACCGCTAAGTTGTTAAAGGAACAAGGTGTAAACGAGAAAGACCTTAAAAAAGCCATTGTAGCGTTACGTGGCGATAACCGGGTAACCGATCAAAATGCGGAAGCCACTTATCAGGCCTTAAGTAAATATGCACGTAATTTAAATGAATATGCAGAAAGCGGAAAACTGGATCCGGTAATCGGTCGCGATGAGGAAATCCGCCGTGTTATTCAGATTTTATCGCGCAGGACCAAAAACAACCCGATATTGATCGGCGAACCTGGTGTAGGTAAAACCGCCATTGCAGAGGGCATTGCCTTTAGGATTATTAAAGGCGACGTGCCAGAAAACCTGAAAAGTAAAGTGGTTTATTCGCTTGATATGGGTGCATTAATTGCCGGCGCAAAATATAAAGGCGAGTTTGAGGAACGTTTAAAGGCAGTAGTGAAGGAGGTTACCCAAAGTGATGGTGATATTATCCTCTTTATCGACGAGATCCATACTTTGGTGGGTGCCGGTGGCGGTGAAGGTGCAATGGATGCGGCAAACATCTTAAAACCAGCACTTGCCCGTGGAGAACTCCGCGCTATTGGTGCAACGACTTTAGATGAATATCAGAAATACCTGGAAAAAGACAAAGCTTTGGAACGACGTTTCCAAAAGGTAATGGTTGAGGAACCAGATACCCAGGATGCCATTTCGATCCTCCGTGGGTTAAAAGAACGTTACGAAACCCACCATAAGGTAAGGATTAAAGATGAAGCGATTATTGCAGCCGTAGAAATGAGCCAGCGCTATATTTCTGATCGTTTCTTACCGGATAAAGCCATCGATTTAATGGACGAAGCTGCTTCTAAACTACGCATGGAAATGGACAGTGTACCTGAACATGTAGATGCGCTGGACCGTGAGATTATGCGATTGGAAATTGAACGCGAAGCGATTAAACGGGAAAAAGACGATAGAAAAGTTGCAGATCTTTCAGCAGAAATTGCTAACCTGTCTGCAGAGCGTGATGAATTTAAGGCGAAATGGCAAGGCGAAAAAGACCTGGTAGATGCAGTGAATAATGAATTGGAGCAGATTGAGCATTATAAATTAGAGGCCGAACAGGCAGAACGTGCCGGAGATTATGGCAAGGTTGCCGAAATCCGTTACGGTAAGATAAAGGAAGCCCAGGACAAGGTTGAAAAACTTAAAGCCGATTTAGAAAGCCAGCAAACCGATAGCCGCATGCTGAAAGAAGAGGTTACCGCTGACGATATTGCGGGTGTGGTTGGCCGTTGGACCGGTATTCCGGTTACCAAACTGATTGCCAGCGAACGCGAAAAGCTGTTACATTTAGAAGAAGAGCTGCACCAACGTGTAGCAGGCCAGGACGAAGCTATTGAAGCCATTTCTGATGCCATCCGCCGTTCACGTGCCGGCTTGCAGGATAAACGTAAACCCATTGGTTCCTTTATTTTCTTAGGTACTACGGGTGTAGGTAAAACGGAGCTTGCCAAAGCCCTGGCTGAGTTTTTATTCAATGATGAAAATGCACTTACCCGTATTGATATGAGTGAGTACCAGGAACGACATGCCGTATCACGCTTAATTGGAGCGCCTCCGGGCTATGTGGGTTATGATGAAGGCGGACAGTTAACGGAAGCGGTTAGGCGTAAACCTTATTCGGTAGTATTGCTTGATGAGATCGAAAAGGCACATCCGGATGTATTTAACATCTTGCTGCAGGTATTGGATGACGGCCGTTTAACCGATAACAAAGGCAGAACGGTGAATTTCAAAAACACCATCATCATCATGACCTCTAACATTGGTGCGCATTTAATTCAGGATAACTTTAAAGATTTGAGCGACGAAAACCGCGAAGAGATTATTGCGAAAACCAAAAACGAACTATTTGAGGTATTGAAGCAGACCATTCGTCCGGAGTTTTTGAACAGGATTGATGAGCTGATTATGTTTACCCCATTAAACCGCAGCGAAATCAGAAATATTGTAAGCTTACAGTTTAAACAGGTACAGCAAACTTTGGCCGAAATGGGTATAGAGATGGATGCCAGTGATGAAGCTTTAGATTGGTTGGCACAACTGGGTTATGATCCGCAGTTTGGCGCAAGGCCGTTGAAAAGGGTCATCCAGAAAAGAATCCTGAACGAGCTATCGAAAGAGATCCTGGCAGGAAAAGTTGACAAAGACAGCAAAATTAAGTTAGACATGTTCGATCATAAATTTGTATTCCTGAACCAGAAAGTGGATTAAAATACAAAAATCAGTCCCGTCCCGAGTTCATCTGGACGGGATTTTTTTTTGTTACCCATATTGCCTGTTGTACCTAAAGCCTGATTTATTTAGCGTTTTTTAACATAAAGTGTGTTGTAGCAGTGGTTTTAGATACTTAAAATTGCAGATATAACCACCTGAAAATGAACCTCAAAACCACGCTTCTTCTTATTTTGGCCTGTCTTGCCATTCAAAGTTTCGCTCAAAAATTTCAAAAATCAGCACTTTTAAAAGGCATTAATACCTTACCTATGCCTGATACGGGAAAATTTGTTTCTGCGTTCTTTAGCACTAATGAACAACCTCAGATCATAGCCACACACAACCTTGCCCCACAAGTAGAAGTTTCGGCTACAGTAATCATAACAAGTAGCCTGGGTAAAGGACAGATTTTTGCCATAGGCTCATCCGAGTATTTTGAAAGCAAATTATTGAGCGATCAAAATGTTCAACATTTGTTAAAAAACATTATCCAATCGGTTAGAAATCATCCCAAAAAACTTAAAGTAGCCGTCACTAAAACTGCCGATGCGTCATTGATCAATGTATTGAAAGCCAACAATGCTCAAGTTTATATAGTAGATAGCAGTAAATTACAGCCCAATACCGACATTTACTTTTTAACCAATGACGTGAAGGATACAGCAGCGCTTAAAGTCATTGAAAAATACATAGCTGATGGTGGAAATTTGGTTTATGGCTCCCCCTACCCATATATTTTTAAGCACAGAGATCCCAATAAATCATATTTAAATGATCTGATAAAAATAAATGCTTTATTAAGTAAGGCGGGAATATTTAATGCCTATACCATGTTTACCGCTGAGCATCCCAAAGATAGTTTGATGCTAACAAAAGAACCTTTTTATCTTCTATTGAAGAATATTTTGAGTGAGCTGGCAAAACCTTCTCCTAAACAGACCAGCCCCACCGAGTATGCTTATGGAATAGAGCCTACACTAGAGCTGGCTTTTTCGAATAATGCAGATACCAGTATGTTGATCAGGAAAATAAAATCGACACTTTCCATTAGCGATTCACTTCCGGTACCAACACTAAACAAACCACTGGATATTTCCACTGCCGCTAAAAAAGCGGGCTATCAATTTTCAAAATATATTTATGAAAAATCTCACAATAAAGAAAACTCGACCGATTTTGTATATCCGGAAAGTAAGTCGTTTCCTGGAGAGGTACCCAAAAACGCCAGGCGTAGCACGGAATTGATTGATATAGCCGTACAGGTAGGTTCGCAAGGCTTAGCTGAACCTTATCCAAATTATTTCAGGTTACACAGTACAGGTGTTTATGTTCCGGCCGGCGAAAAAGTGAGCATCGTGATCGACCCAAAATATAAAAGCCAATATTTAAAGGCGCAGATCGGCATTCATAATGATGATTTAAGACATCTGGATCAGCTGGAAAGATCGGGTTTTGACTTAACCAGATCATTTGAACTGGAAAAAGATACCACAACCATTTTTTCACCATATGGTGGACTATTGTATATCAGAATTCCTGACAGTTCCTCACTCAAATCAATAAGTATTATGGCAAATGGCGTGGTGAAAACCCCCTACTATAAATTAGAGAAAAATAACCTGACCGAATGGGCAAGCATTAAAAATAATCCTGCACCATGGACAGAACTAGCGACGGATAAAATTATACTCACCGTACCCACCTATCGGATTAAAAATTTGGAAAATCCTGACTCCTTACTAAAGTTATGGAACCAAGTAATGGACGCAGATGCCGATTTAGCCATCATTAGCCGTACCAGAACACATCCTGAAAGGATAGTCATTGATAATCAGGTTGCCTATGGCTATATGTTCACCGTCTGGGATAAAATTGTGGCCCCCAATGATGAAAGTTGCGAATTGATGCTTAATGAAAAAATGCTGAAAGAAAAAGGAAGCTGGGGCCATTTCCATGAGCTCGGCCATCGCCATCAATTTTGGGGGCTTGATATGGATGAAGTTGGTGAAGTAACCACCAACCTTTATACTATGTATATATATGATAAAGTACTAAAAAAGGGCCTCTACAATCACGAGGGAATGGAAAGTAAAGATGAAGTAAAGCAGAAAATCAATAGTTATCTTCAAAACCAGCCTACCTTTGAAAAATGGGGAAAGGAACCCTTCACCGCTTTGTGCATGTATATCCAGCTTATTGAACATTTTGGATGGGAGTCTATCCTCAGAGCCAATAAAATATACCGCGATATGGATCCGAGAAAATATTACGAAAACGAATTGAGCAATGAAGAACGGATAGATCTTTGGTTTACATCCATCAGTAAAGCTACGAATTCAGATTTATCGTCGTTTTTTGAGATATGGAAAATACCAGTAAGCGATAGGGCAAAAAAAGAGGCTAAAGCGTATAAAACCTGGATTCCTGAGGAGTTCGCCACTTACCTGCCGCACCATACTGACAGTCAATAAAATATCAAATCCCACAGCACTTATTTCTGTGGGGTTTTTCGTTTAAAAATTAACTAACATAGCAGTTCATTTTTCTTGCTTTTTGTTTCGATAATGATTATTATTGATTACACACAAAAACACAAAATAAAATGAAACCTAAATTAATCATTATGGCGCTGCTATGCGCCGTTAGTTGGCGCAGCTATGCCCAAACGGAAAAAGGTTCCGGCTTTATTGGCGGAAGCCTGAGTTTTGGAACATCCAGACAAAACCCTTCATCACCCAGCTTAAACACCTTTACTTTAACGCCACGGGGAGGTTATTTTTTAGCCAATAATTTTGCCATCGGCCTGGAAGTCCCCTTAAATCTGTCGAAGCTCAGGGGCGAAAGTTACATTGCATGGAATAGTGAATACGGATATTACGAAGAACAGCGCGGCGTAAAAGAATTCAGCTTTGGTTTTTCTCCCCTTGTACGCAAATACATTGATGTTAAAGATCGTTTTAAGTTTTTTATGCAGGCCAACCTGCTCTTACAGGTAAATACCTTTAACCGCATTGATGACGAAGGTTACCTGATCCGTACCGATGCCAAAATAAAAGGATGGGGCGCCAGTATCAGTCCTGGTTTTAGCTATTTCATATCTAAACATGCCGCTTTGGATTTTTCAGTACCTGTTGTCTCTTTCTTTCATCAAAATTACTATGCTGAAGAATCGCTTTACAATTACGATAAAACGAACAATTTGAAGCTCGCCCTGCAAAATTTCACACCAACATTTACTTTTAATTATCACTTTTAACATTCCTTATGATGAAAAATATATTCACCAAAAGCTTCAGCCGGGCAGGCATAAGCTTATTATTTCTTTTAAGTCTTTCCATTCAGGCAAATGCACAACGCTTTCGAGGCAAAATAGAATATTACAGCAGTGTATTTCCTTCTGAAGATGGGAAAATCAAATCTATAAATGGCACCAGCATTGAATACTATAATTCGGTTTTTAAATCTGAAGATGGAAAAGTAAAAACAATCGGCGATAAAAGAGTAGAATATTACAACAGCGTATTCCCGTCTGAAAACGGGAAAATAAAATCCATTGGTGATATTAAAATTGAATATTACAATTCCGTTTTTAAATCGGAAGATGGAAAAATCAAATCGATCGGTAATATTAAATTTGAGTACAATAACATGGGATCTCAAAAAAGTGAAGGTAAGATAAAATCAATCATCAATGAAACAGAGGACCGAGAATCGGAAGATGCCCTGGACACTTATTATTTTATCGAAAAACTGAATTGCCAATAATCTAGCTCACAATGAAAAAACTTCGAACTGAAATTTAACCTGGATTATTTTTTTTTTAAAACTGACAATGAGTTAATTACATACAAAATAACTAACATCATAGTTTTATTTCGGCTTTTTGGTTATCATTGGATACATAAAAAAAACACAAATGAAAAAACAATTATTAACGCTGGTAGCAATATGCGCTATCACTATTGGTGCTAATGCCCAAACAGAAAAAGGAGACAATTTAATCGGTGGTTCTATTGGATTTAGTCATAACAAACAGGAGCCATTAAATTCTACCAATACTTTTTCTACCGGTAATTCAAAATCGTATAATATTGCACCGCGCATCGGCCATTTTTTTGGAAAAAACCTGGCTCTGGGCCTGCAGATTGGATATGGCGGAAATAAGTCGGAATCCCAATCAACATATTTTCTGGGAAGTGGCAGTCCACAATTTATTAATTCAGTTAGTAAAAGTCACTCCTTTAATGTTGTTCCATATTTAAGGTATTACGTAGATATTGTTGATAAATTTAAATTCTTCGGCCAGGCAAATGTTGGAATGGCTTTTGGAAAAAGCACGTATAACCTAATGTTATCAGGAAATTATGTTACTGAAACCACCCATTATAAAAACACCAATTATCAGGCCTCTATCGATCCTGGCTTTGCATTCTTCCCGACTAAAAAATGGGCTGTTGAGCTTTCTTTTCCTTTACTTGCTTACAGTAAACAAAACATGAAAGATGATGGTGTAAATTTAAATTCTCAAGCCTTGAGTAATGAAACATTTATATTTGGCTTTAGTTCTTTCACCCCAGGTATTGGGGTTAACTTACATTTTTAAATCAGATAGTGCCGTCTCTGATAAAGACGGCACTATTTTTTATTTTTTCTTTGTTTCTATATTCGGTAAGAAACCAGTTAATAAACCGATTAAAGGCAGAAACGCACAAACGTTAAATACATATCCGATACTGGTTGAATCTGCCAGTTTACCCAGTAATGCCGATCCGATGCCCCCCATACCAAAGGCAAAGCCAAAAAACAAACCTGCAACCAAACCTACCTTTCCGGGAATCAATTCCTGTGCATAAACCAGTATGGCAGAGAAAGCAGAGGCCAGAATCGTCCCGATAGGAACAATAAGGACCCCAATCCAAAACAAACTGGCATGTGGAAGCAATAAAGCAAATGGAGCGGTACCCAATATCGATACCCAAATGACATATTTTCGTCCTATCTTATCTCCTATTGGTCCGCCCAGTAACGTTCCGGCAGCTACCGAGAATAGGAAAACAAACAAATAAAGCTGTGAGGTTTGCACGGAAACCTTAAATTTATCGATCAGGTAAAAGGTAAAATAATTCGTTAAACTCGCCATATAAAAATATTTCGAAAAGATCAATAACAGTAAAATACACACTGAGAAGATCACCTTCCCTCTTGAAAATTGATTCACAACGGTTTGAATATTGATCTTTTTACTTCTCGAAAGCATAAAGCCCCTGTACCAATTGCCAACATAGGTTAAAATAACAATGGCTAAAAGCGCAATAACCGAAAACCAGATGACGCTGATCTGCCCATAAGGCACAATAATCCAGGCGGCCAATAGCGGACCCAAAGCACTGCCTGCATTACCGCCCAACTGAAAAACCGATTGTGCCAGTCCCCTCTTCCCTCCAGATGCAGCATGTGCCATCCTTGAGGCTTCGGGATGAAATACCGATGAACCGATGCCGATAAAAGAAACGGAAATTAATATGGTGTAAAAATGGCCGGATAGCGAAAGCGAAATCAAACCAAGCAGGGTAAACCCCATACCTATCGCCAATGAATATGGCTGAGGTTTTTTATCGGTGTATAAACCCACAAAAGGCTGTAACAGTGATGCGGCTAATTGAAAGGTTAAGGTAATGAGCCCAATCTGCGAAAAACTTAAGCGATAGCTGTTTTTAATGATGGGATAAATTGCAGGAATTAACGATTGTATGGTATCATTTAACAGATGCGAAAAACTTAAGGCAACAAGTATCGGGAAAACGGTTTTTTCGATGATGGCGGTAGTAGATGTATTTTCAGTCATAACGGGTAGCTTATCTGCCAAAATTAGGGATAATATTTTTTTTATAGCTTAGCGGTTGCCCTTGCAAAAAACAAACATTTTAATAAAGTTTTCGTTTTATAGCTATGGAAAAAAACAAAAAAATTATTGGGTTGTGCGGAAGCTTACGTAAAGGCTCTTATAATGCTATGTTGCTTAACCTTGCAGGTAGTTTAATTCCTGAAGGTATCGAATTCGAAATTGTTGCATATGATGATGTTCCGGTTTACAATGCAGACCATGATCTGCCGGAGGTTGAAGAAAGACCAGCAAGTGTGGTAAAATTCAGGGATGCCCTGGCTACCGCAGATGCTTTTATTATTGTTTCTCCTGAATATAATTATTCCATTCCCGGGGGATTAAAAAATGCAATTGACTGGGCCAGCCGTGGAAAGGACTCTCCATTGATGCACAAACCGGTTGCCCTGATGGGTGCAACGCAGGGCATGTGGGGCACAGTTAGGATGCAAGCTGCATTTTTACCTGTTTTTACTTTTTTAAATATGAATCCGGTTTTGCAGCCAGAAGTCTTGATTGCCCAGGCTCAAAATAAATTTGATGCGGATGGGAATTTAAATGATGAAAAAACCATCTCCATTATCCAAAAGAAAATAGATAACCTCATTTCGGCTTGTAAGGTTTAACTAAACCTTACAAGTTACTTCAAAACCTGCCATTTCTGCCACCTCAATATCTGACATTTCTACAAAAAAAGTCAGATTGTCAATTTGTCATACCTAAAAAATTAATCAATCGATTGATTTTTCGTCACACGAAAATAATATTGAATTAACACTGAATTTACATCTGTTTGTAAGCTAACAAGTTACTCAAAAACTGATTTTTTGATGACTTTGACAAAGCTTTTTGGCATAAGTGTTGACTTTTAGGCAAATATAGTCAGAAATTAAAATAGTAAAATTGACTATATTTTTATAACAAATAAATCATAAAAAAGATGAAAAAATTATTATTATCTTTAGTAGCAGTAGCTGGTTTAGTTTATGGTGCACAGGCACAAACTGAAAAAGGAAATTTTATGTTAGGTGGTAATGTAGGTGTAAATTCTACAAAAGTTGATGGCGCTCCGAAAGCAGATTTCAACTTCAGCATAGTACCTAGTGTTGGCTATTTTGTGGGCAACAACTTTGCAATCGGTACAGGTGTTGGTTATGAATACGATAAAAAAGTAAGCAACAGAACACAGACTGGCGCTTTTAAAGTTGCCCCTTTCGGACGTTATTATGTTGGTTTATCAGACCAGTTTAAATTCTTCGGACAATTATCAGTGCCTTTGGCTTTTGGTGAGTTAAAAGCAACTGATGCCAATGGTGATAACGCGGTTAAATTAGGTACTACCACCAATATCGGCGTAGAACTTGCTCCAGGTTTTGCTTTCTTCCCAACCAAAAAAATCGGTATTGAACTTTCAGTTAGAGGTTTAAGCTACGACAATTATACTGTTAAAGCTGAAGGAACCGGTGCTAAAGCTAAAACCAATACATTTGGCTTAAACGCTGATACTTTTGCACCAAGATTGGGTGTTCAGTTCTACTTTTAATTAATTCTCCCCCCGGGAGGCAATTAATAAATGACTTTTTTTTCAGAGAGCGTCACGATTGAACATCGTGACGCTTTTTGTTTGTTGTACCATTCGGTAAAATGAACCTGATTTTTTGCTGATCCGGCAGAAAATAATTTGGTACCCGTCCGTCCATCCGTTCGGGAATGGTTGCATTCTGACAAGTATTCCAGGCAAAAACAGGTCCGAATTAAATGAAAGCACTAGCAATTATCTACTTTTGATCGGGTTCAAAGATGATGATGATCCCCGATTTGTTTGGTGAATCAGCAATAACCGCTTACCGCTTAAGCAGTGGATTAAGCCAGATGGCCCATGAATTGTGGTTATGCCCTTCTGTTCCTTCGGCGCGCAGCTCGATTTTATTTATATTCTCAATGCTGATATCTATCCGGTTCTGCTCTCCAACTCTTAACGCCGGCGATCGGTAAAGCTCTTTACCATCGCCGATAATGGTAAATCTTGCCGAGCCTTGCTGGTGGGCATAATCTCTCAAACCTACAATAGCGGAAAACCTTGTCCATTTTTTATTTAAAAGGAACGAATAAACAGACGGCGAATGGGCAAATAATCCCTTTTCATAAATCTGACCCTGGTTAGCAAGAAAAAAAACGTATTCCGACTCGGTAGTAAAATAATTACGTGCAGGTTTTTCCCAACCCACGCTGGCAAGCTCCCACTTCGCGTCTGAAAGGTAAAGACTATCTCCTTTATACGTTGCAGGATCGACAGGCGGAATGGGATTAATCACACTTTCAAGTATGCTAAGCTTTTTCTTTATTTCCCCGGTCTTCTGCATTACGGATAACCGGCTATAAAGTTCTTTGACATCTAATGCCTTTCCTGTTGGAATTTCCACCACCTCTGCATAGTTACGCCCCACCATAAAAAGTTTGTAAAAAGGATACACCATCCCATTAGGAAGCATAAAGATCAAATACATCCGATAGTTCCCTTCTTTCCATCTTTTTAATGGTACAGCGATCGATCCAGTACTGTTAACAGGGTAAATAGTACTTTCATTGAAATATTCTGTTTCATTCAAAGGACTAATCAGCACTGAAAGGGCATAAGGAGTTAAATTACCGGCAATACCGGCTTTCAATAGGATGCCATTGTCGGTATAGCTACAAGAAATGTTATTTAATGACAGTTGTGTACCAGTCTTATTGTATTTAGCATATCCGGTAAATACGGGGTGACTGAGCAGCTGCAATATTCCGGCGGCTGAAATATAAGAAGTCTGGGTATCGCCCCAAACGCTTCCCTTAAAATGGCGGCTTCCATACTCTCCCATTAAGGATATTGATGAAGGCTTCAATTCGGATGAATGACCAAAATCGTGATGCAGGCCAAACATGTGCCCCATTTCGTGAGCAATCCCCCCTATATACCAGCTGTTAAACTCTGCTACACTGCACTCCCTGTCGGCCCTGCCGGGTTCAGCGTACTTAATCCGGTTTACCTTTTCAGTAAGTAAAGATGGATCCAGCAGTGGGCAATCGGCGGCAAAGCATACTCCGTTAACTGATGAACCAATCCCCATATAGGGTGAGTCAAAAACATAGGTTGTACTATCTTTCCTATAATATAACCCGGTTATGATCAGCACATGATCTTTGTAAAAATCAATTTTGTCACCTGCTTTGTTCGATATTTCCGCCTGCAGCTGATTAGCGGAATTGACATTATAGCTTTTTGAATCGAAATCTCCTTCAACTGCAGTGAGCATATATTTATTCCCTGATTTCTCAAAGTTGACGCCATCAGATTTTATTCCATACCGCTGGAACTCGTCTCTGTAAAAATCACTCACAGCGCTCAATACGCGGTTTAAGCGTTCTTCCCAACTAGCGGATAGCTTTTGGCCTTTTCCATAAAAATATACCACCTTAACTACATGATTAGCTTTCGGTGTGTCCTTGTTATAAGTTTTAATTATATCTTTTGAAGCCGATATTATACTTTGAGCGGTTTGAGGTAACTGAGAATAACCATTGATGGCAAGGAAGCAGGAAAGGACTACAATTATTACTGATTTGATTTGGAGAGTCATTAAGAAAATTGATTTGGTTTATCGCTAATGTAGTAAAAAATATCAGCACCCATGTAGACTAAGATTTTACCCCTATTGGCTAGCGGCTTAGCGCGGCACTTCTTAATTTGTTACATGCGGATTATTACGGTTTGACAGAAAACGAGTTTTATATTAATTACTTCTTAATCAGCTTAAATTTTTTCAGTTGTTGCCCATTTTTATTGATCACACCCACATACACCCCTGTTGACAAAGCATTAAGTGCAAATTTATTCGAACTGGTGGCTTTTTCTTCAAAAACTTTCTGACCTAACATGTTAAAGATAGACAGGCTGTAATCTTCAAATGATCCGCTCAGAATCGTTAAATAATCAGATACCGGATTAGGAAAGAATGAAAATTCATTCTCTTTCAGGTACACTACCGATACGAGATCGCTCTGTACCTGACCGCTGGCCGTTTCGAACGTAACGCGGTAAAACTGGATTCCGGTTTTTGGCTTATCATCAAAAACTGTATAATCCAGCTGGTTTGAAACGGGCCTGGTTTGCTGTAAAACACTAAAAGTATTTGGTCCGGTCTGTTTTTCCCAGATGATGTTCTTTATATCCAAAGTGGTACCTACACTCAGTTCAATTTTTACCCGTTTATCATCGGTTAACGAAGCAAACAAATTTCTCACGTAACAGGCAATGCCCTGCTGGGTATAATCGATGGTGTAACTTTTTAAACCTGTAAAACCCGCACCATTTGCAGCCACGGCAAAGTAATTACTATTCATTTTGCCGGCGTCAAGCTTAACTATGGTATCAGCAAGCGTTAAAACCGGCGAAAGGATATTATCTGTGATATTATACAATGTATAGTCCTTTGCTCCGGGCTGTGCATTCCAGCTGAGTACCAGACCATCTTTGCAAACATAGCCAACTTTTAATACCCTCGGACTTGAAATAACAAAGGGTTGACTCAATATTTCCTTACCTTCCACTTCCATTTTTACCATGGCTTTAACAAACAGGTTTGATGGAATCCAGTGGTAAAATCCTTTACTTAAATCAACACCCGCGGCAATAGATTTCCAGGTATTACCTCCGTCATAGCTAACTGACAGGTTTCCTGTTTTACTCGTATATGTATTTTCCCATCGGATATAGTTATCTTCATTAGCAAAAAAATATTCGTTTTTCACAGGACTAACAAAGGAAAAATCATTCTTGAATGTGTAACGATAAGCCAATGCGAAAAGTTGATTATTGCCCTGTTTAATCCGATCACCTTTAACATGAATAGTATAAGTACCAGCTGATGGTTGATTGAGCGTAACCTGTTGAACGTTATTGAGAAGATCGGCCTTACGCACCGCTGGTTTTGAAAGGGAATCTAAATGAGGAAAGCTGCTTAATACCCAGGGCAGCATCAAATTGCCTGCGGGTGTTTCCAGGCTTAAATCCAATCCATTAACCAGGCTTTGTGCGGCATTTACAATAGCAGGAGGATCATTCCAGGCGATGGTCAGCTTTACTTCCTCCACATTAGCGGGAATAGTTAAGGGGATCAGTAAATCCTGGTTTTTGGCTACCTCATATAGTGATGCCCTGTTTTCGTCCAATGTTTTTAACGACTGGCTCACATTTAATTTTCCGTACCCATACACAAAATCGACCTGTGCAGTACCTAAATCATCAGCGGAGTTGATTAAGGTTGCCCTGATGAGGGAAGCAGATGCCGCTTTTTTATATTTCTGCTGATAAAACTGTTCTACCAAAGCAACAGATCCACTGGTAATGGCTGCAGCCCCCGATGTTCCGTCTTCGCCCAGGGCAACCAATTCAGGTTTTACACGCCCATCGTAAGCAGGCCCCTTGCTGCTCAGGTTTTCAGCCATATTTTCTCTGTTAATCCCTCCTATCACCAATAAATTTTTGGCCTGCTTGAAATTGCCGGTTAAGTTGGCACGGGCTGCTATACCCTGATAAAACCCCGCAGATGGTGTGGCAGTACCTTTATTTCCAGCCGAGAAAACATGGATCAAGGTGTCGGTTTCAAAAATCTGTTTATCGTATGCCGCAGCCTCCATTCCATAATCGTTATCGATATCGGTTCCATAAGAATGATTTTGAACATTAACCCGAAGTTTTTTTAAATCGGTAGCCAGATCGGGCATTAAATTCGTGAAATCAGAATAGGCCAGCCTGGCCTTTGGTGCTGCCCCCAGTCCACGGATAAAGGAATTACCATTCCCCAAAGCCAGGGTAGCCATAATGGTAGCATGGGTAGTTGGCGTTTTACCAATAGTGGCTCCCACAACGGTTTTCCCCATTAAGTCAAGATCAGAAGCATCATACATTCCTTCTTTAAAGGACACATTTATACCAACACCATCAATACCTGGATAAAGGTTTCGGGCGTTAGAGATCTGGTTAAGGCTAAGGTCGAGACCGTTGATTACAACCTCCTCCTTAGCTACAGGCAAAACATCTGCATATAAGAGATCACCAAGCTCCAGCAAAAACATTAAGTCTTTTGGCGAGAGGTAGGCTGTACAGATGTGATTGATGTTATCGATTGATTTTATTTTTACACCTGCCAGCGCCACTGGTAGCGGATTTACATTTTTAAAGGCTAACCGAACCAGAATAGAATCATTCTTTTTACTGCTTTTATTGAACACTTTCATCAATCTGTCACTAACTTTCCAGAGCCCGTTAGCTTGTTCCTGATCAACGATACTGTTGGAAAAGTTAGAAATACTCGATTTTTCGACGATAAAATGATCGCCAGAGAGGATTTTTTGGGGTTTTAACCGCTGAATTTCTTCAGCTGTTAACACCTGTTTAAATCTTACCAAAATAGACTGATCATCACTTAATTTTGTAACACTACCCGTTTTTAAAATATATTTTTCATTTTTTTTATCTATTCCACCAGGTTGTATCTGTGCGTTTAAACTAAAAACAGACAGACAAAAACATAAAACTAAAAATACAGTAATGACTTTCAAAAAATATTTTATTATAAAATTTTGGTTACATGATATATCTTCCCTAAATTAGGATTTATAAGGTAATCCGCAAATATTATTAACTAACTTATTCAACCTAAACTAATTTTATTCTAACTAAGATGAAAACAAGCAACTTTTTATCGATTGCAGCCGCCTGCATTCTACTCACAAACCTATACTCTTGTAAGAGTAACAATACAGAAAATGCCGTAGAAAATAAGAGCGAAATTTCTGCAAGCAAATTATCACAGATCAAATCGCTCGGTTTCAGTACTGACAATATCCGTAAAACAGATGAAGGCTATCTGGTAGAGGGAGATATTCTTTTAACCGACGACAATTTAGCTGAGCCTTCTACCGGGGCAAATTTAAATATCGCCGAAACAGAACAGTACAGAACCACAAACATTGTAAAATCGTTGCCACGTGTAATTACGGTATCGGTAACCAACCTGCCTCAGGTATATAGCGATGCGGTGAACACCATGATTTCGAGATACAACTCGCTGGGTTTACGCATCACTTTCCAGAGAGCCAGTGCAGGTATAACCGGAAACATTAATGTTGTAGGTTTTAACGAAGGTCCGAGCGGTGGTTTTATTACCTTAGGCTCTGCCGGTTTCCCGACTTCATCAGGCCAGCCATTTAATCAGATCAGAATGAACACCAATTCAGCGGCCTATGGTTCAAATCCTAATTTATTGTACCTGGCTTCTGTAATTCAGCATGAGGTTGGCCATTGCATTGGTTTCCGTCATACCGATTACATGAACCGTGCTTTTAGCTGTGGTTCGAGTGGTGCCGGTAATGAGGGGGCATCAAACGTGGGCGCAGTAAGAATACCGGGAACACCTGCTAATCCGGATGCAGCATCATTCATGCTGGCCTGTTCAAACGGCGGCAACCGTACTTTCAACGCAAATGATGTAATTGCCTTAAATTACCTTTACAAATAAGATCAAAAACCCAGGATTATCTTAAAACCTAAAAAAGCCTTCCGATTTGATCAATCGGGAGGCTTTTTTATTTAAAATTAAAGATGATCGAAAGTTTACGGACCAGACGCTCCAAAAGTCAGGTTTTGGTAATGTTGGGTTTGGAGCGCGCAGCCAATGCAAAACAGTTAATTTCTTCCCGTTTTACGCTTATACGCTTCGCTGCCTCGTGCCTCGTTGCTGCAGGGTATCGCTTCAACCGGGGCTAAGTGGCAAGGGCAGCATTTCATTTTTGAAGTAGAAAAGCCGCCTGGCTGTGCAGCGGTAATAACGGTTCGTGAAGACACGAACCAAGGCGGGGTAAGGCTTCATAGTAGCCTATTTTGGATATTAACCAATTATAAAAATAATAAGGTTCGTAAGGACACGAACCTTGGCAAAAGAATGAGAAAAACTTCGGTTGAAAAGTCTCATTTGAAACACAAGCCCAAATGAAGTAAACCTGATAGCGCCAGATAGCTCCCGATTTTAAATAAAAATTGTATATAAAAAGATTCCTATCAGGACTATGGGCAATAGCAGGACTGGAATAGCCGAAGAACCACCCAAGCCTGCTTTCCGAAAAACAACGATGTTTAAAAAAAATGGTCCGTGAAGATACGAATCATTGCAAAAGATGCTGATTTCTTAAGACAATCATTTAATGGATGAGTGGTTCGTGAGGACACGAACCACGGCTATTATTAAGTCCAACAAAGGATCTTAACACAGCTAACAATCCTGATCTGTGTTTATCCTTTTCATCTGTGGTTAATTACTTTCCATTCTGCTCAATATCTCTGTCCATTTCTACCAGATCAACATCGCTCGGTTCAGAAAAATCACCAATTAAATATTTATTGAAATGATCGGCCAGTTTCCAGAAAGCATATTCTGTCATATCTCCAAAACCATGGCGCTGCCCCGGAATAATCAGGAAATCGAACCGTTTACCTGCTTTCATTAATGCATTGGCTACCCGGATAGAGTTTGCCGGGTGCACATTGTTATCTACGTCGCCGTGCATCAATAACAAATGTCCTTTCAGGTTTTTTGCCAGATCAGGATTTTTATCAATGCTGTATTTAAATGATGTATCGCCTTTTAAAGAGATGGTTTCCTTAACACCATGGTGTTTTTCGCTCCACCAGCGGTTGTAAATACTGTTATCATGATTTCCGGCATTTGAAACCGCCGCCTTAAAGAAATCGGGATACACCAGCATGGCCGCGGTAGACATAAAACCACCACCGGAGTGACCGGTAATGCCCACCTTCGATTCGTCGATAAACGAATATTTGGCAGCCAGTTGCTCAACAGCTGTTTTTTTATCTGCTAAACCATAATCGCGCAGGTTTCCATAACCATAAGTATGGTACCATTTAGAGCGTGATGGATTTCCGCCGCGGTTGCCTACCGTAATTACGATGTAACCAAATTGAGCCAAACGTTCAGTGCGGTCCATACTTTTGCTGAAAGCTTTATTTACCGCTTCGGTTTGTGGCCCCGGGTAAACATATTCAATGATTGGATACTTTTTATTGGGATCAAAATCGAAAGGTTTATACATAACGCCATACAGATCAGTTATCCCGTCATCCGCTTTTACTTTAAAAGGTTCAGGAAATTTGTAACCCGCTGCCATGAGCAATGAAAGATCAGTTGTTTCCAGATCCATTACTTTTTTGCCCGTTCCATCATAAAGTGTCGCTTTTGGTGCTGTATTTACCCTCGAATAGTTATCTACAAAAAAAGTGTTGTTATCATTCATATTCGCCAGGTGATCAAAGTCACCGGCATTTAATAATTTCATATTCGAACCATCGAAATTGATGCTGTATAAATGTAAGTAATAAGGATCTTCTTTGCCTTCCCTACCATTGGCCGTAAAATACAGTATGCGTTTTTTCTCATCGATATTAACAATACTTTCACAGTGGAAAGCACCTTTGGTAATCTGATTTTTCAGCTTACCATTTTCATCAAAAAGGTAAAAATGTGCCCAACCATCACGTTCACTCCAATGAATCAGCTCTTTACCATCATTAACCAAACCCGGGCGGTTCACTTCAACGTAGGTATTAAAACGTTCATCAATTAATGGGGTAACCTTGCCTGTGGCAATATCAACAGTACCGATATCGATACGTTTTAAATCGCGGCTGGTACGCGAAAAATAGAACCTGTTATTGTTACCTAACCAGATAGATGGACGAAATTCGTTATCACGGTCTTTATTTAAAGCTGGTTTGCTCCAAACGGATACACTTTGATCTTTAAATGCAGATACATTTAGTTTTTTATAAGATTTTGCGGCAAAATCGAACAATAAAATTTCATCCTGAGGAGCTTCGGACTCTCCGGGCATCTGGTATTTATAAGTTTCTAAAGTGGGGCGGCCAGGTGTAACGCTGTTGATTACCCAAAGGTCTTTTACCTTACGCGAATCGGTGCGGTCTAATACAAAATATTTAGAATTTGGCGACCAGAGCACATAAGCGCCGCGGCGTTTCTTATTGTTTTTTTCGTTCTCCACATTGTTCTCGCCATCGCCGTCACTTCCATAAGAGTAAAATTTTACCCCATCTTTGGTAAGCTGATGCTCCACAATGGTACTATCCTCTTCATTATTAACTGCTTTTTTGTAGTTGTCTTTATCCATCCAATACAGATTGTAATTGCGGGAAAAGATAATGGCTGAAGAATCGGGTGCTACCGAGCCCCATGATGGTTTAGGCTTGGGTTTACTGAAATTTGGCACCTCGGTTAATTTTGCACTGGCCAGTTCATATTTGAAAGAAAATATTTTCTTCTGCATAGAATCTGCGGCTTTTTTATCCTTTCTATCTTTTTTTACTTCTTCAACCGTGCTCTTGATTTCGAAAGAAATACTTTTTTCGTCGGCGGCAAATTTTAAGTTTTCCAGGGGTAAGTGTTCGGCATCAAACGGATCGCGAACAATCAGCGTAATATCTGCAGCAAGTTTTGCATTATCAAACATTAATTTTTTGCTTTTGGCTGCAGGATCTACCAAATACCAGAATTTTCCTTTCGGACTTTCGAAAGTATACCAGAAACGGTTACTCAATTTTAACCAATGCGGATCTACAGCTGTGGAATACACCATCTTTTTCAGCTTATTTGGCGAAAACCGCGAAGCCAACTGATAATTTGCCTTAGGCTGTGGCTGAATATTTTCGGTTAGGGTAAATGTTTTATTTTGTGCAGCAACAGTTAAGGATAAAAACTGCGCGCCCAGCAGAAATTTGTAGAGTTTCTTCATTTAAATTTGTTTGAGTTGCTAAATTATTTAATTAAAGGATATTAAGCAGGCTTTGATATGTAATAAATGCGATAGTTAGTATAATTTCTTACCACTCAAATTAATTATTAACACAATCTATTTTGATAGATAAATAATTGAGGGATTTTATAGTTTTGTACCCATATACACTAACAATGAAATACAGCTTTTTAACCTTAATAACAGCCGGTGCAATCTTATTGGCCAGCTGCCAATCTAAATCACAAACAGACAGTTCTACAGGAAAAGATTCGACTGGTAAAACAACACAAACCAGCGAAAATTCCAAAGCTGCTGCCATTGACGTTTCAAAAATAAAAGTGGCTGATGCTAAAACCATCCTGGCCAGAAAACAAGTCCCGATTTTATGTTACCACCAGGTAAGAAACTGGAAACCAACTGATGGCAAGGTAGGCAAAGATTATATTGTAGAAATCCAGAATTTTAAAGACCAGATGAAAATGCTGGCCGATAGCGGTTACCATACCATTTTACCCGATCAGCTTTATGCTTACCTCAATACCGGTGCTCCATTACCGAGCAAACCCATTATGTTAACCTTTGATGATACTGACATGGACCAATTTACCGTTGTGCGCCCAACGTTAGAAAAACTGGGTTATAAAGCAGTTTATTTCATCATGACCGTTTCAATCGGCAGAAAAGGCAAGTTTGTAGATTACATGACGAAAGAGCAGATTAAACAACTGTCTGACGAAGGAAATGTGATCGGCAGCCACACTTACGACCATAAAAACTTCAAAAAATACGCGGGCAAGGATTGGGAAGAACAACTAGACAAACCAACCAAAAAACTGGAGGAGATTACAGGCAAGAAAATGACCGAATTTGCTTATCCGTTTGGTTTATGGAATGCAGAAGGCATTCCCGAGTTAAAAAAACGCGGTTTCAGAATGGCCTTCCAGTTATCAACCAAACGTGATGAAAAGGATCCGTTGTTTACCATCCGCCGGATTATTGCCAGTGGCTACTGGTCGCCAAAAACCTTAAGCAACAGCATTAAAAACAGCTTTTAATCAGGTATAAAAAGTTATTAAATGAAGATGAAAAGTTTTCTGCTCTACGGCGCGGTTTCTACATTGTTTTTAGCCTCGTGCCAATCATCTGGTGCTTCAAAAGGAAAAACTACTACAAAAGCCGCTACAGAAGAAATTAAAACAGATTCGACAAACAACAGACCCGCCGATAACAAAACCATCATGGCACGCAGAGAGGTGCCCGTTCTGTGTTATCACCAGATCAGAAACAATATCGCCAGCGACAGTAAAAGGGCACATGATGATATCATTGCTCCCGATAAATTCAGGGAACACATGAAAATGCTGGCCGATAGTGGCTACCATTCTATTCTGCCTGATCAATTGTATAATTACCTGGTTTATGGTGCCAGGTTACCTGAAAAACCCATCATGATCACGTTTGATGATACGGATGAAGATCAATTTACAGTTGGCAATGCTACACTGAAAAAGTATGGCTTTAAAGGTGTTTATTTTATCATGACGGTATCGATCGGCAGAAAAGGACGGATCAATTACATGACCAAAGAGCAGATCAAACAACTGTCTGACGAGGGAAATACCATTGCCAGCCATACCTACGACCATAAAAATTTCGCACAATTTACTGATGGGGATTGGAAAACCCAGATTGATGAACCCACAAAAAAACTGGAAGAAATTACAGGCAAAAAAGTAGCATATTTTGCATTTCCTTATGGTGTTTACAAATTATCTACCCTGCACAAGTTAAAGGAACATGGATTTAAGGCAGCCTTTATCCTGTCTACAGCTAGAGATGAAAATTATCCGCTTTACACCATCAGGAGGATAATTGATCCGGGAAGATACACGGCAAAAAACCTTTACTATAGCATCAACAAAAGTTTTAATAAAACAAAATCTAAGCAAAGCGGTTAATGATTAAAAATTAAGCGTTGCGGGGTTAAAAGATGGAAGAATTATATTCCAGATGATAACTCAGCATTAAAACCTTTAATCATTGCACTATGAAGTATTCTTTTGTTTTTCTTCTTTTTGGATTAGCGATAACACTGGCTTGTAATAACCCTAAAAACGGGAACAACAATAATGCAACCACTAATGGTATAAATTCGACTAAAAAAGAGCTCCCTAAGAGTTTTTACAAAAGGTTAGAAGGCACTATTGCAGGTAAAAAGGTAGTTATGCATCTGCAAAGAGTTGATGATCATGATGAAGTGAGTGGCAGCTATTATTATGATGGATCATGGCTTAATCTCTCAACTGATACGGTAATCGGCAAAGATAGCATTGTGCTGGCAGAGTATAATTTTTACGAATCGTACTTTAATCAGGACTCAAAATCGCCACTTTTAAAATTAAAATGGAATGGAAAGGGTTTTGATGGTATATGGGAAAGTGGTGATAAAACAAAAAAATACCCGGTAGCTTTAACAGAAAAATATCCGGAAGGCAGTTATCCATTCAGCATCGGAATTTACAGAGACTCTGTTAAAGCATTTGCTGACCGGACAAAATCTCCTACTGCCGAAATCAGTTTTCAATATCTTGAAAGCAAGAGCAATGATGAAAATAGCAAATGGCTTGATTCAGAACTTAAAAAAATCTTCGGTCTGGAACAGGCCGATCGCTTAACCGGTTTCAAAAATCTGGCAGCTACCTATTTCAGCGATTATAAAACCGAGGTTGCCGAACAGCAAAAAGATGGCCGGGGAAGTGAATTTGAGGCCTGGATGAATTATACAGACAATAGTCAGCAAACGGTTAATTACAATGATAATGGTTATGTTGTGGTTGATTTCCTTACCGATACTTACACTGGCGGTGCACACGGAAATTACAACAGCAGCATGATCTGTTTAGATGTGCCGAACAAAAAACAATTGGCACTAACTGATATCATTAAGATAGATTCAAATGTTTTGTCAGGCATTTTAGAACGCAATCTCCGTAAGGAATATAATATCAAAGCAAAAGATGCATTAAGCACCGTTCTTTTTGATGATTTTATTAAACCCAATAATAACTTCTATTTTAATGCCAATGGCATTGCCTTTATGTACAATCCATATGAGGTTGCCAGTTATGCACAAGGACAAATTGTAATATTTATTCCTTATTCGGACGTAAGGACTTATCTGGTGCCAGCCTTTGCAAAGCGAATGGGCATAAAGTAACTGTCAACCGCGTTAATCATTTTTAATCTGCGGGAATTTATTGATTAATCGGTTAATTGTTTAAACTGGTTAACTGTGAATTCAAACTGTCAACTGAACACTGGAAATGGCCAACTGCGAACTGTCAACCGCGTTGATCATTTTAAATCTGCGGGAATTTATTGATTAATCGGTTAATTGTTTAAACTGGTTAACTGTGAATTGAAAACTGTCAACTGAACACTGGAAACCGCCAACTGCGAACTTTCAACCGCGTTGATCATTTTTAATCTGCGGGAATTTATTGATTAATCGGTTAATTGTTTAAACTGATTAACTGTGAATTGAAAACTGTCAACTGAACACTGGAAACCGCCAACTGCGAACTTTCAACCGCGTTAATCATTTTTAATCTGCGGGAATTTATTGATTAATCGGTTAATTGTTTAAACTGATTAACTGTGAATTGAAAACTGTCAACTGAACACTGGAAACTGTCAACTGCGAACTGTCAACCGCGTTAATCATTTTTAATCTGCGGGAATTTATTGATTAATCGGTTAATTGTTTAAACTGATTAACTGTGGATTGAAAACTGTCAACTGAACACTGGAAATGGCCAACTGCGAACTTTCAACCGCGTTAATCATTTTTAATCTGCGGGAATTTATTGATTAATCGGTTAATTGTTTAAACTGGTTAACTGTGAATTGAAAACTGTCAACTGAACACTGGAAACCGCCAACTGCGAACTTTCAACCGCGTTAATCATTTTAATCTGCGGGAATTTATTGATTAATCGGTTAATTGTTTAAACTGATTAACTGTGAATTGGAAACTGTCAACTGAACACTGGAAACTGTCAACTGCGAACTGTCAACCGCGTTGATCATTTTTAATCTGCGGGAATTTATTGATTAATCGGTTAATTGTTTAAACTGGTTAACTGTGAATTCAAACTGTCAACTGAACACTGGAAATGGCCAACTGCGAACTGTCAACTGAAAACCGTCAAAGTATCTCCTCTACGATATATTCTGTCCCATTAAACTTAAAGCTTTCATTTACAGCTTTTCCGATCAGAAACCTGCCAATGGGCGATACCTGAGAAACAGCAAAAAATTTTTGTCCGTCCGTATTCAACTCCCCTGCGCTAATGCTGATATAGAAATTACCTGCCGAGGTGATTACCAAACTACCGTTTTTAACCAACCGATCTGATGCGACATTTTCAATCTGTTGTAAAGCAATTTTCTGCTGACCGGCTTCATACAATAATTTATTGTTGCGATCCATCTCCTGCTGCATCATTTCACGCGTAGTTTCGTATTTGTCGCCAGCACTGCTTTTGGTGTCATCATTCGATGCCTGCCTGGCCTGTTGCAGCGAATATTCAATATTTTCGATCCTGTTTTGGATAAATGTCAGACAAAGCTGATAAAGTTTAGATTTTAAAGCAGACATAAATATTATGGATAATGGAAGATGGGTGAAGGATAATATACCTATTTGCGAAGGTCAAAAGCCAGGTTTAAAATGGATTCAATTTTATTTTTGGGAATATCTTCGAGGTGATTGATCAATAAAATTTTCATTCTGGCCCTTTTCTCCTGCAACAGATCTTCGTGTTCAATTTGATGCCCGTCAACCAAACCAATGTAAGGCTGATGGAGTTTTTTATGGATCCAAAGATAACAGAACATTTTTCCTTTGTGGTAATAAAAAGGCATTCCGTATTTCCAGTGCTCAGTAATATCGCTATAATCCATTAAAAGTAACCTTAAATATTGTAGGCAACATTTTACGGGCTTATCTTTTTGTTCGAAATAGTTATCCAGGGGATTTAGCATAATATTATATAAATAGAATAATTAGAAAGATCGAAGTGGAGAAATCTTTTAAATTTCGTCTCAATATTTGCTTCAAAGATCTCTCCGTTCCGCTAAGCTCCAGTCGAGAGGACGAAGACTTTGGACTTAGTACTCAAGGACTACTCCTCTATCCACCTCACTTTTTCTTCCATGGGCGTCCGGTTTGGTGTCCAGGGTTTTTCGTTATGATACCCCATGTAAAATAAGCCGATGCATTTCTCGTTTTCACCCAGATCTAAAAAATTGCCTAAATAATCAATCAAAGGCGGCGAACTCCAGTAAGCGCCAACCTTCAAACTCTCTGCGGTTAAAGCCATGTTCTGAACCGCACAGGAAACCGCGGCCAGCTCTTCCCACTCGGGTATTTTACCGCTTAGTTTCATATTAATGGCAATAATACAGTCAGCCTGTCCTGTTTTCTCGGCAAAACTATCGTATTTTTTCTGTAAAAACTGTTGTGGAGAAACCACCTTTTTATATAGGTTACCAAGCTCCTCACCTAGCCTCGCCAAGCCTGCCTTCCTGATCACCACAAAACGCCAGGGCTGGGTTAACTTGTGTGTGGGTGCATAATTGGCCGCTTCTAAAATCTGGTTAATAATCTCAACCGGAATTTCTTTTTTGATATAGCTTGCAGGAAAAATACTGCGACGTTCTTTTATAATTTTTGAGATGATATCGTATGTTGTACTCATTCGGTAAAAATAGTTAAAAGCTGAAAGATTTTATAAGGCTGAGGGCTGAAGGTGTAGGGTTTAGGGCTAAAATATTGAAGATTTAACTTTGAATCAACTGAAATTAGTAATGGTTGATTAGTCATTGGTTCATTTGTTCATTGGTCATTGGTTATTGGTAATTTGTAACAGTAAATTGATAACTACCAACTGAAAACTGCCAACTGAAAACTGCCAACTGAAAACTGCCAACTGAAAACCGTCAACTGCTAACCGCCAACTGTTTCCTGATCTGTTTCACCTTCGCAAAGAACCCTATACTTTCTTTATCCACGAGAAAATCCATAGTTTGTAAAAGTTCTTCCTTAATCCAGTTGTGTTTAACATTTAAATTAGCCAAAATATTAAGGCAATGTGATTTTATGGCCACAGGGATTTTCTCATCAATCAACCAGGCAAAAACAAGCTCTACCAAATGGTCCGTATCATAATCGGCAATAATATTTTTCATTTCTATTGAAGCATTTCTTTTCGTCATAAGGGCCAAAATTTTAACATAATGCCTTAATGCCGATAAATTGTTCTGTTTCGGAAATTGCTCCAGGAAATAGAGCGCATGAGGTAAAAACTTTTGTTGATGGTTAACAAATACATTCTCCAAAATCCAGGCCGCCCGAAACCCGATCTGCTGATCATGATAAAAACTGAGATCGATGAGGTCTTTTACCGAAAAGCCATCAGTTGAAGCGATGGCCGCTAATTTTTCTACTTTACTTTTTTGAAGGGTGGTTTTTATGGTTTCGAGTAAGGTTTGATTTAGCATGAGGCTAAAATAAATATTTTAGGATGAAGTACATTCATATAAGTCGGCATGATACTGTATCATAAATTGTATTTTAATCAAATTTGTCACTTTGAGCTTAGCCTGTGCTGAGCTGGACGAAGTATCGAAACGCCTTAAAGAGATTCAAAGCAGATCCTTCAACAAGCTACCATTGACAGACTCCCCTAAAAAAAATCGTCATCTCGACTGTAGCGAAGCGAAATGGAGAGATCTTTTCAACCGAATTATTAAAATCTGGTTTAAAAGATTTCTTCCAGCCTTTATGATCAGGTCTGCCCGTACAGGCGGAGACTGCCGTGAAAATGATGATACTTCGATACCATTCAATTTCTTTAACATCTGTCCATTTATATTGATTTTTATAAAATAAATTATCCCTTAGGATTACAATAATTTATCAGAAGACCTTATTTAATATATAAATGCTGCGTTCATTAAGATTAGCTTCGCTGAACACCTCGTAGTTCCCGCATGCGCAAGAATGACATATTCCCCATTTTAAAACAGCTTATTAAAAATAATAATTTAATGTTCCGGAACAAAAGTTTTATTCCCGAAAATATCGGTTTTAAAAACACCTGCTTTTTTACCATTAACATCTTCTATAACCGTATTGCCGAATACATCTGCTTTGTATTTTGCCAACACATTTCCATGCTCGTCCTCAACAATGGTTTCTCCAAATAAATTCTTTTTCTGCTTTCCTATGGTTTTACCATTACCGTCTTCTATTATCATGTTCCCTGAGATATCAGTTTTATATACATTTATCTTCTCACCATGTTCATCTTCAATAATGGTATTACCAAAAATATCATTTTTTTCCCTGATCTTAACTTCTGTTTTCCCATCACCCGGCACTAAACCATTTAATGGTTTTGGCTCCAATCTCTCACCGCTTTCAGTTTCCAAAATGGTATTGCCCGAAAAATCTTTCTTTTGTTTAGCCACGGTTTTCCCACCTTCATTTTCCAATACCGTATTGCCAAAGAAATCCTTTTTTTCCTTTGCAATGGTTTTACCATCTTTATCCACTATAATGGTATTGCCGAAAAAGTCTTTCTTCTGCTTACCTATGGTATGATCCCGCTCATCAACAAGTGTTGTATCTCCATAAAAGTCTACTTTATATTTATACCGGGAATTTTGGCCATAAGCCATGACGGACATGCTAGACATCATTATGCCTAATAGGGTTAACTTATTCATATTGACTTCATTTTGTGTGTATTGCTAAAATACTAAAATTAGCGCAAGAAAGACCGAATAAACATTTATAATCTTCTCAATTGGAGGCTTTGCGATTTAAGCCATTGGCCAAAAGCTTCTACCCCTTTGTAAAATAAACCCGGTAGCAGCGAACACGGAGTGCAACGCAGTAAAGCGGATAACGGGGCTTCATCTGCCACAATGAACCAAGCCCTTCGTTTCCGAAATATTTCAACTTTCTAACATTACAACATTCAAACCTTTAACTTTTCAACATTACAACATTCAACTTTACAACATTCAAACTTTACAACAGGCAAATGCCTTCCTACCCTCAACCTTTTTGCGTATCTTTGCGGCTTATTTCAATTATAGCATGATTTCAGTTTCTAATTTATCATTACGGTACGGCAAACGCACATTATTTGAAGATGTTAACCTCAAATTTACCCAGGGCAACTGCTATGGCGTAATTGGGGCTAACGGCGCAGGTAAATCTACTTTCCTTAAAATTTTATCAGGAGAAGTGAGTCAAACCTCTGGTAGCGTAGCTTTTACCCCAGGCGAAAGAATGGCGGTTTTAAAACAAAATCACTACGAATTTGATGAGTTTTCGGTATTGGAAACCGTAATGATCGGTCATAAAGAACTTTATGCCATCATGAAAGAGAAAGATGCCATTTATATGAAAGAAGATTTCTCTGAAAAGGATGGCGAACGCGCCGGAGAGCTTGAAAATCTTTTTGCAGAAATGGATGGCTGGAACATGGAAAGCAACGCAGCAACCATGTTAAGCAATTTGGGTATTACCGAAGATAATCACTATAAATTGTTAAAGGAACTGGATAACACGCAAAAAGTAAGGGTGTTATTGGCACAGGCCCTGTTTGGTAACCCGGATATTTTGTTACTGGATGAGCCGACCAACGATTTGGACATCGAAACCATTGCCTGGTTGGAAAACTTCCTGGCAGATTACCAGAATATTGTATTGGTGGTATCGCACGACAGGCACTTTTTAGACGCCGTTTGTACGCACATTGTGGATATCGACTTTGCTAAGATGAGTATCTATACCGGTAACTATACTTTCTGGTACGAATCAAGTCAGCTGGCCCTAAAACAGCGCAGCGACCAGAACAAGAAAATGGAAGATAAGGTGAAGGAACTTCAGGAATTTATCCGCAGGTTCAGTGCCAACGCTTCTAAATCTAAACAGGCTACTTCCCGTAAGAAAGCTTTAGATAAGATTGATATTACCGAAATCAAGGCCTCGAGCAGAAAATATCCGGCCATTATATTCAACAATACGGGTCGCGAGGCTGGCGACCAGATTTTACAGGTAGAAAACCTGGGTAAAAGCGGAAATGACGGTATATTGTTCGATAAAGTTACCTTTATGGTAAACAAAGGCGATAAAATTGCAATTTTATCTCAAAACAGTTTAGCTACCGCCGCATTTTACGATGTTTTGACGGGTAGAGATACCGATCATAAAGGTGAATTTAAATGGGGCGTTACCATTAGCACTGCAGATATCCCTAATGATAATACTGAATATTTTGCTGGTAAAGACGAAAACCTGGTAGACTGGTTGCGTGAGTATTCTGGTACCGATGCTGATGAGCAATTTGTTCGCAGCTTTTTAGGCCGTATGTTATTCTCGGGCGAGGAAGTATTGAAAAACGTTAAAGTATTATCAGGAGGTGAGAAAATGCGCTGTATGTTTTCGAGAATGATGTTACAACAGGCCAACTTACTGATGTTTGATGAGCCGACCAACCACCTGGATTTAGAATCGATTGAGGCCTTAAACAATGGTATGAAAGATTTTAAGGGCACGATTTTGTTTACTTCACGAGATCACCAGTTGACAGAAACTGTTGCCAACAGGATCATCGAAATTACACCAAAAGGTACTATTGATAAGTTAATGACATATGATGAATACATTAAAAATGCGGATGTTGCGAAATTAAGAGAAGAGATGTACGCTTAATTTTAAGCTTAAAATATTTTTTTAGAGCCACATGAAAACCATGTGGCTTTTTTTTTAAAAAACTTTATACAGTTGTAGCGTTTTCATTCCCTTAATCGTTTTACAAGAAAAAGCGTTAATGGCCATTAACCAATTTTGTTCAGAAATTGATTTAAACATTAAAATGAAAACGGATTTGAAAAATTTTAGCACTGCTACAAAAATTATACTCTCTCTCCTTGCGATTACTTTAACGATAACAGCCTGCAAGAAGGATTTTAACAACGATCCGATAGAAGCTGCCGGTATTGGCTTTGTGCATGCATCGCCGGGAACGGGTGCGCTTGATTTTATTTTGGATAACCAAAAAATAAACAGCTTTACTTATACAAAAGATCTTGGCTACTATGCGGCTTATCCAGGTATCAGGTTAGTGGGTGTTGCCAAAAAGGATACCTTAAAATATTTAACTACCGCGAATGCAACCTTAAAATCGGGATCATTTTATTCGGTTTTCGTAGTGGATACTTTAAAATCAACCAAACTTTTAATCCTTGAGGATGATTTGAAAGCACCAGAAACCGATAAGGCCAAAGTTCGTTTTGTAAACTTAAGCCCTGGGTCTGCGCCATTTGATTTGGCCATTGCCGGTACAGATGCACCATTGTTTACGGCAAAAGCTTTTAAAGAGTTTACCACTTTTAGCAACATTGCACCTAATGACAGTTATACTTTTCAATTGAAACAAGGTGGAGCGGTTAAAGTTAGCTTGCCGGCGGTTAAAATCGAAAAAGGTAAAATTTATACCATATGGGTTAAAGGCTTATCGAGCAAAACTGATAGCACGGGTGTTGGCTTATCAGTGATGACAAACAAATAAAAATATTCACTCTACCTGTGAAAACGAAAATGAACACCACTCAAAAATTGGGTGGTGTTATTTTCTTAAATTTGCCATCAGTTAACCATGATAAACCTTTTATAAATAGTCCCTTACAACGGTGATCAAAAAAATACTCAGTTTTGAGGAAATTTTAAAAGGCTGTGTAAAAAACGACAATAGCTGTAAAGAAATGATGTATAAATCATTTTACGGCTATTTAATGGGCATAATTTTAAGGTATACCAAAAACCCTTCGGATAGTGAAGAGCTTGTAAATGACAGCTTTATCAAGATTTTCAAACACGTTGGTGGCTTCAAGGCGCCAAAAAATCCGGAAGAATTACAACGATCGTTTAAAGGATGGATTGCGCAGATTGCTTCGCGGACAGCGATAGATAAGATCCGGAGTACCAAAGTCCAGTTTTATGTTGATGATTTAGCAGAAAGTGAACATCCGGTTACGCAGGTATCTGTTGCCTCTGAATTACACGTTAACGATATTTTAAATTTACTAAATCACTTACCAGATACGCAGAGACTGGTATTTAACTTATATGAAATTGAAGGCTTCGCTCATGATGAGATTTCGAAGATGTTAAACATTCCTGAAAGTTCCAGTCGTGTTTATCTCACCCGTTCTAAAAATAAGTTACGTACCCTTTACCTAAATACCATGGTCAACTCATACGAAAAAAATGGATAAGGAATTAATTGAGCAGATCACCGCGCAACTCCAAAACCATGAGGAAGCTTATTCTAATGGTGCATGGGAGCGCTTTTCGGAGAAAGAAAAAAAGAAAAGAGGCATCGCTTTCTGGCCTTTATGGGCTGCTGCTGCCCTGATTTTTATTGTTGCAGGAGTGTTTTTTACATTAAACAACACGGCTCAAAAGCAAATGGTTGTCATCACTAAGCCTAAAGTTAAAAGCGATGCTGCTGATGGCGGGCATACCGACACTCATCTTCATTCTAAAAATGATTTGGCGCATTTAAATAACAATACTAATCCCTCAACCAATTTAATAACTGGTCGCCCCATTCAAACTTCATCAATTGCAAAACCTGCAACAGAACAGCGAAACAATTATTCACTTTTAAATGCATCTGAAGCGTTAGATCCAGTTAATCATAACCTTTTGGAGAATAAACTATCTGCGATAAATCTTTCAGGTTTAAAATCAAAACCATTTGAAATCTTAACGGAAAAGAAAACACAACCCATCGGTACGCCAACAGATTTTGAAAAACTACTGGCTCATGACAGTTATGTAAACCAACAAAAACCTGCCGATAAATCGGGTGGTAACTCCAAATGGCAACCAGATGTATATGTTGCCCCGGCTATGGGTAACGACAATAAAGTAACCATGAATTATGGGTTTTCTTTATCGTATGCCATCGCCAATAAATTATCAATAAGTTCTGGAGTATCTTATGCTTCGATCAGCACCACAGAATCATTAAATGCCACTGCGCCACAAACCTTATCGGGTAAAAATTTAGCTTCGGTTGATGCCAAAGTGCGTGGAATTAATGTGCCTTTAGAACTAAAATACAACATCAGCGATAAACTTTATACCAATGTTGGGGTTTCTGCCCTTGCCGTGTTAAATAACTCGCAGCAAAATAGTTATATAGTCAATCAGGTTCAAAATTTCTCTGCTCCCGCAGTAAATGGTTACGCAGATTCTAAAACCATGATTATACAAGAAAAAAAGGTTGAGCCGCAACCCGAAGCGAATATCGATCCTGATAAATACATCGGATTTTATAATTTCTCTTTAGGTTATAAGCAGAAAATCTCTAAAAAGAATAATATTGCTATTGAGCCCTTTTTGAGGTTGCCCATGAAAACTTTCTCAAAAGAAAACCTTAACCTGACGAATGGTGGATTGCGGTTAAAAATCGATTTTTAAAAAACTAAGATATTTAGTATATTTGGTTAAACGCCTTATATATGAAAAACATCAAATCCTACCCCACCGAAGATGAACTACCTCCGGTTAAAACCCTTAACGAGATAGATTTCTCTGCTATTTATAGCTATGCAGATTATATGCGCTTCGAATTTGAAGAGCGTTTAGAAATTATCAAAGGTTACATTTTCAGGATGAGCCCTGCCCCTTCCAGGATACATCAAAAAATATCCGGAAGAATTTACGTACCGATCTACAATGCGTTAAATGGTCATCAATGCGAAGTTTATTCGGCACCTTTTGATGTTCGTTTAGCCAAAAAAACGCAGGATGATAAAGAAGTTTTTACCGTGGTACAACCAGATATCGTGGTGGTTTGCGATCCGGCTAAATTAGATAACCGCGGATGCATTGGCTCTCCGGATATCGTGGTAGAGATTTTATCACCTGGCAATAATAAAAAAGAACTGATCAATAAATACGAGGTTTACGAAGAGGCTGGCGTAAAAGAGTATTGGATTATAAGCCCTACACACAAAACATTTTTCAGATATATACTTGATGAAAACGGTAAATTTCAGCCTACCAAAATGCTCACGGAGGGCGAAGAGGTGACCACCAAAATTATTCCTGGCTTTAAGATGGTACTGGATGAGGTATTTAAAGATTAGTAATGTATGAAAAATATTAAACCCTATCCAACTGAGGAGGAGCAACCTATTTATAGAACACTTAATGAGGTCGATTTTTCTGCTTTATACAGTTATGCAGATTATATGCGTTTCGAATTTGATGAGCGCTTAGAAATTATTAAAGGACAGTTGTTTAAAATGAGTCCTGCCCCTTCCCGAATTCACCAGGGTATTTCAGGCAATATTTTTGGACCAATTTATAATGCGCTCAAAGGTAAACCTTGCCGGGTTTATACTGCACCATTTGATGTACGTTTGGCTAAGAAATCGCAAGATGATAAAGAAGTTTTCACCGTAGTGCAACCCGATTTAGTGGTAGTTTGCGATCAGACTAAACTCGATAAGCGTGGCTGTATTGGCGCTCCCGATATTGTGGTCGAGATTTTATCACCTGGGAATAATAAAAAGGAACTGATCAATAAATACGAGGTTTATGAAGAGGCTGGTGTAAAAGAATATTGGATTGTAAGCCCTACGCACAAAACATTTTTCAGGTATATTTTGGATGAAAACGGTAAATTTCAACCTACCAAAATTCTTACGGAAGGCGAAGAGGTGACGACATCCATTATACCCGGCCTTAAACTCGTTTTGGAAGAAATTTTCCAAGATTAAAAAGGGTATTCATAAAAGAAGTCAAGTTTAAATAGCAAAGCGGCTATTTAAAACTTGACTTCCTTGAAATCTTTTATATTAACTAGTGACCTGAATGACCATCAGCACCGTGTGCATGGCCATGTGCTAATTCATCCTGAGTAGCTTCACGTACATTTAAAATCACACCGCTAAACATTAAATTTTTACCGGCCATCGGGTGGTTTAAATCTACTGAAATGGTTTCGTCGTGTACAGCAGTAACGCCTGCTCTAAATTGGTTACCATTGTTATCTTGTAAAGGGATAACATCACCAACGTTTGGCAATTCGCCACCAGCTTCGGTAAACATCGTTTTTGGTAAATCAGCAAAAGCACCCGGATCAATATCACCATAACCATCTGCTGCAGATAGTTCAAATGAATATTCATCACCAGTTTTTAAACCAGTTAAATGCTCTTCAAATTTAGGCAACATCATGCCAACGCCATATAAAAATACTAAAGGATTTTGTTCGTCAGCTTTTTCTACAAAAACTTGTTGTCCTTCTTCGTTAGTAGTATGCAATTCGTAAGTTAACGCTACTACAGAGTTTGGTGAAATATTCATTTAAATTTATTTATTGTACATACAATAATGCTTCCTCAACAGTGTTAACCGGCAACTGGCATACTTTATTTCGGCAAATATAAACTTTTGTTTCATTGCTTTGCTTACCTTTTAACAGTGGCAAGTTACTTTTTGTTCCACCCAATGTAATTTTGTTCGGAATATAATGCCCGCTCAATTCCAATTTAACCGCTTCGGTTTCCAATCCGGTAATGGCAATTTCGTTTATGCCATAAATTTCGTTCAGCAATTGAATGGCCCAGTTCGAGTAAGCAGAGCCATAGGTTTTAATCTTCGGCTGAACCGCAGCAAGCATTGCTGAAGCTTTTTCGGTATATGCTTCCAGATCAAAAAGGAGCCCTAATTTCTTTAAATTCTGTGCCATGGCAGAGTTCGAAGCCGGAATCACATTATCCATTACCTCATGTTTACGGGCAATTAAATCTTCACTTTCTGCAGAGGTATAGCAAAACATCGGCGACTCCGGATCTGTAAAATTAGCCATCACATAATCCATCAGCAATTTTGCCTCTTCCAACCATTTTTCATCAAAATCAGCTTCGTAAAGGGCAATTAGCGCTTCGATAAAAAACGCATAATCATCCAGGAAACCCGTAATAGAAGCCTTTCCGTTTTTATAGTTACGGTATAAGCCGCCATTCTCTGATTTTAAATGCTCTAAAATAAAACTGGCCGCCGTTGAGGCCTTTTCATAATAAGCCTGATGATTCAATACTGCTGCTGCATCAGTCAAGGCTTTAATCATCATGCCATTCCAGGCGGTTAAACATTTATCGTCCAAACCTGGCCTAACTCTTTTGCTACGCACAGCCATTAATTTTGATTTCGCCGAGTTCACTTTATCATTAAGTTTTGCTGCATCTATATCAAATTTTGCAAGCAGATCGTCATCGCTAACGGTTTTGCGTAAAATGTTGGTTTGTTCCTCTTCCCAATTACCCTCTTCCGTAACATTATAATAAGCACCGATCAATTGAGCATCTGCTCCCAATACCTGGTCAAATTCTGCTTTATCCCAAACATAGAACTTGCCTTCTACTCCTTCGCTATCTGCATCCAATGCTGAATAAAACAAGCCATCGGTAGAAGTCATTTCGTCAAACACCCAATTAATGGTTTCTACAACAGTCTGTTTAAAAGAATCGAATTTGGTGCATTGGTAAGCTTCGGCATATAAACTGATCAGCTGTGCATTATCATAAAGCATCTTTTCGAAATGTGGCACATGCCATCTATCATCAACCGAATAGCGGGCAAAGCCCCCCCCAATCTGATCATAAATTCCTCCCCTGCTCATTTCTTCAAGCGTATGGCAAACCGCTGTAAAAACAGATTCATCATCTTTTAAAAAGCCATAACGCAATAAAAACACCCAGTTATTGGGCAAAGGAAATTTGGGTGCGCGGTTATAACCACCATAACCTATATCAAAATGTCGCTTCCAGGGATCGATAATTTCAGTTAAATGCGCCTGGGTATATTCTTCTGTAGTTACCGCAGCAATGATCCTTTCGCTGTCTTTAATGCCCGAAGTTAGCCGCTCCGCATATTGGATAGCCTTATCAGGTTCGTTAGCCCATAGTGCAGCCACATTTTCCAGAATATTTATCCAATCGTTTTTTCTAAAATAAGTTCCACCATAAATGGGGCGCTGATCGGGCAAACAGATGCAGTTTAAAGGCCAGCCGCCGCTACCGGTCATCAGTTGGATGGCGTACATGTAAATCTGATCAATATCCGGGCGTTCTTCCCTGTCCACTTTAATGCACACAAAATGCTGGTTCATCACTTCGGCTACCTCACGGTTTTCGAAACTTTCGCGCTCCATTACATGGCACCAATGGCAGGCCGAATAACCAATACTCACCAAAATCAGTTTGTTTTCTGCTTTGGCTTTTTCCAATGCCTCCGTACCCCACTCATACCAATCAACCGGGTTATGGGCATGTTGCAGCAAATAAGGAGAGGAAGCGTTGATTAAATTATTGGTATCTGACATGACAGGTTATGTAAAATGTAAGAAGGAAAATGGATTTTATTTCGAGGCGTAAATCTATTAATAATCTACAAACGTGTTCCTATTTAGTTTTTGTTTTTATACTTTAGTTGGAAATCTATCTGGAGGAATGGAATTGAGCAAAAATGATTTATTTAATGCCATAAAAGAGATCATTAATCAATCTCGCTTAAAAGTATTCCGTGCAGCAAATTCGGCATTACTCGAATCTTATTGGCAAATCGGAAAGCTTATTGTTGAAGATGAGCAGCAGGGAAAATTACGTGCAGATTATGGGAAAGCAACATTAAAAAATCTTTCAAACCAATTAACATTGGAGTTTGGGAAAGGTTTTGACGAAAGCAATCTTCGAAATATAAGAAGTTTTTACAAGCCATTTCCGATTCGTGACGCACTGCGTCACGAATTGAGTTGGACACATTATCGGCTTTTATCCAGTTTCGCAAACCCTATACACTCAACCTTCCACCCTAAACCCTAAACCTTATACCTTCAGCCTTAAACCCATGAAAATCACCCATACCGAAATATACCGCTTTAGCATCCCCATGGAGCCTTTTGTTATCGCCACCGGAACCATGCATTTTGCACAGAATGTTCTGATCCGCATTTTTACTGATACGGGCATCCATGGCATTGGCGAATGTTCTGCTTTCCCGATGATTGTAGGTGAAACGCAGGAAACCTGCATTGCGATGGCCAAAGATTTCGCCGCTATTATAAAAGGCAAAGATCCCCTGGATATCCCAGAGCGGATGAACGATTTATTGGGTTATGCAGATCATAACGCCACTATAAAAAGTGCTTTCGATATGGCATTATTTGATATAGCAGCCAAAAATGCGAAACTACCGCTGTATAAATTTCTTGGAGGAACTAAACGCACTATAGAAACCGACATGACCATTGGCATTGATACACCAGAGGGAATGGCCGCAACTGCGTTGAAATATAAAAACCAGGGTTGCCGGATTCTAAAAATCAAGCTCGGCAAAAAAGTGCATGATGATATTGAAAGGGTAAAGCAGATCCGCGAGGCTGTGGGCGAAGATTTGATTTTACGCCTCGATGCCAATCAGGGCTGGAGTTTTGATGATGCCTTATTTGCTTTGGGCGAACTGGAAAAATACCATATCGAATTCTGCGAACAACCTATGCGTACCTGGTATGATGATCAACTACCCGAACTGAATGTAAATTCGCCAATTAAATTAATGGCCGATGAAAGCTGTTATAACCATCACGATGCCCGAAAACTGATCAATAGCCAATCAACCACTTACTTAAACATTAAATTTTCAAAATCAGGCGGCATTTCAGAAGCTCAGAAAATACATGAAGAAGCCTTAAAACATGGCGTTAAGTGTATGATTGGCAGCATGCTCGAAAGCCGGATTGCATTGAGTGCCAACCTGCATTTTGCCTACGCCAGTCCGAATGTGGAGTTTTTTGACCTGGACACTGCACTATTGGGCCATTTGGTAGATCCGGTTGTTGGTGGTCTTACTTATAATGGTTATTTTCTTGATGTTCCCGAAGAAATTGGTATCGGCGCCGAGGCAGATGAGTTTTTCTTAGAGAAATGTGAAAGCTGGCGGGTGTAGTTTGGAGTTGGGTGTTTGGAGTTTGGAGTCGATTAACAGGTTTAAACAATAATCTCGGAAATTAACACCAATTCATTATTGATTAAAGGCAATATTGAAACGTTCAACCAGATTGATTATCCGAAAGCTCCCAGCGTGTTGCACATATATCCTGCATGGGTTATTAGGCATTACGCTAGATTGCTTTAATAATACTTAGGTTTTACCAATTACGCCCGTCAATCGCAATCCAGATGAAAAATCGGGACTTGCCTGGATTGACGAAGTGCTTTAGAGACTCTGGAGCGAGAGAATGTGAAGTATTATTGAGTACAGCTAAAAGCATTCACAATAATTCTCAGGCGCTTTGCTAACTCCCTTTCAAAACCCACAGCCCTTACAGAAGTACGCCCGGCAATCCCAAGAGCCAGAAAGATCGAAAAAATAGTTGCAACTCAGGTAAATTGAGCACTGACAAACCTGAAAGGCAGTGAGTTTTCTGTCAGAAGGCCCCACTACCGTTCATCAACCACAACCCGACAGAAACCCCGAAGGGCTCAATCAGACTAAAGAAACTAACCAATACACCTGATTAAACAAAGTGCCGCTGTTTTTTCGATGTGCGCGGGATTGTGCAAAAGGCGCATTGCTAGATTGACGAAGCGCTTTGGGTACTTTGGCGCGACAAAATGCGCAGCATTCTTGAGCACAACTGAAAAAAAACTACTATTGCGAAAAACTACCATGCCCCGTGGCATAGAGCGGAAAACACTTAGCACAACTCGATTCTTTTCCAGTCTACATTATTAGCAGTACTGCTCTTCGCGCTTTGCCAACTCCCTTTCAAAACCCACGGCCCTTACCGAAGTACGCCCGTCAATCCCAAGGGCCGGCCCAATCAAAAAAACAGGTGCATACCAGAACAACTAGCACTACCAAACCTCAAAGCAGTGAGTTTTGTGCTTCATATTTGCAAAACCTTTCACTAACCCCTAACGAACAAAACAAAGTGCCGCTGTTTTTTTGATGTGCTATGGCTATGAGCAAAAGGCCCATTGCTGGATTGACGAAGCGCTTTGGGTACTTTGGCGCGACAAAGTACCATGCCCCGCGGCATAGAGCGAAAAAAATCAAGCTATTTGCACTAACCAATGCACTAATAACAAATAAAAGAAGTAACAAAACGAATGAATCAATGACCAATGAACTAATGATCATTGAACCAATGACTAATGAACCAACAACCTATCCAACGCCAAACTATCACCATTAAAAGCATTAAAATCAACCACATGGCCAATACCATTAATTTTCGCTTTATCAGAATGCTGCCAGAATTTCCAGCGACTCTTATCCATTCTTAATTTCGGTTGGTAATAATGGGCAATCCATAAGGGATAATCCTCAAAATGATCAACTAAATAATCTTCGTAAAATTTAAGCCCGGTGTAAATAATGGGTCTTACTTTGGTTTTCACTTCAACATAGTTGAGAAAATTAGACAGCTCAGCCCTCATTTTCAATGGTGAAACGCCATCTAAAGATTCAATATCCACAACAGGTGGTAAATCCCCTTTCTCGATATTAACCACTTGTAAGAAAAATTTGGCTTGTGTTTTGCCGTCCTTTTTTGGTCTGAAAAAATGATAGGCCCCGCAAATAATACCTGCTTTTGGCGCTTCACGCCAGTTGCGCTGAAAATACGGATCAACCAACATCAGTCCTTCTGTGGCTTTGATAAAGGCAAAACGGATACTCACCTCGTCCTCTTTCATTTCCTTTACTTTTTGCCAGTTTATTTTACCCTGGTAGTAAGAAACATCAATGCCGTGAACGGTATATTTCTTGGGGATCTTGATGTTAAAACTTTCATAAGTTCGGTAATTCGGGTCTTGCCCCCAATCTTTAACCCAGCGCCAGGTGGCCACAAAACTTCTTAATACATAGCCGTAATAAAATGGCGAGAGTAAAACCAACAATAAACCTGCAATAACCAACTTCAGCTGAACCGAAATGCCACCTTTCTTTTTTCTGCCCGCTGTGGTTTTTCGGCTTGCAGGTTTCCTAACGGCAGGTTTTCTGGTAACCGGTTTTTTGTTTATTGGTGTTCTTTTCTCTGGCGGCATAGGTATTTAATGCTGCTAAGTTGAGGAAAATGTATGGAAATAAAAAAGCGGGTTTGCGGGAAAACCATTAATTGTCATTCCGAACGCACTGAAGAACCCGTAGGCTCTGCGAAGCAAATCTTTCAGTCAAAAGATCCTTCGTACCTCAAAGATGACAGAAAATAATGAGGCAAGCCCGAGCGAAGGGCAAGAAAATCGCAAACGCATTAAGATTGCTTCGTGCCTCGCAATGACGACCGTATTATAGCGAGCGCCTTAAACCCCTATCCGCCTATCGGCACCTTTCCCCTGAAAGGGAAAGGACTGAAAGAGAATTATCCTCATAACCACTCCCGCCCCTCCTAAATTAGGAGGGGAGTTCCCCTCATAGTTTCAAAGTAATCAATCTATAAATGTTTTTCCGCACTGTTCTATCTGCACCACGCTATCCGGCCTAGGATATGATGGAAGGAGATCCTTCGACTACGCTACCATTGACGTTATTTTGAAAATCATTACTAATCAACACTTTAACCGCTTTTGCATTTCCATCCAGCTAGGCCATAGCACGGTATCCCCGTTCTACCCAAATCCGGCCTAACAAATTTTTCGGGCTGCACTGCCCAAGCCAACCTACTAGCTTCGAAAGAAAAATTTTCAGCCGGTGTTTTTTGTTTCTTTTTGACACCAAAAAGAAAGAGCCCTTCGGCGGCGGCGAGCCGAGGCAAGACTGCGCCGTAGGATAAGAGAAGACAATTATACGTCACTCATATTGATTTTAAACAATTAATTAACCCTCAGGATGACAGAAAACGGGAAGTCCCATCTACTCCATGCTATCTGCACCCTGCTACCGGCCTCGCAAATTTTCGCCGGAAAAAGCACGGAAAGCTTTGCACACCCTCTCATAACCCCACAGCCCAAGGCAGGATCAAAACGAGAGCGGTGGAATAACAGCTGCAGCAGAAAAATCTCAAAACCTTAAACAACGTAGTTTTCTAGGCACTTCGCCAACTCCCTTTCACCACCCCCACAACCTTTACCGAAGCACGCCGTCAATCCCAAGGGCCAGCTACATCAAAAAAACAGTTGCAGATCAGCACAACCAGCACTACCAAACCTCAAACGCAGTGAGTTTTGTGCACATTTTGCAATAACTTTAAGTTAGCACTAACTTGCACAAAACAAAGTGCCGCTGTTTTTTTGATGCGCATCGGCTTGCGCAAAAGGCCCATTGCTGGATTGACGAAGCATTTTTGCATACTTTTGATGCCTCAAAAGTTTGATGCCCCGCGGCATAGAGCGAAGATAATATTACCCCCTCTTCACTTCATACCACCGCTCAATTCCCTCTACAAACCCCTCAAAAAACTCTCTATAATACCCTTTCGGCACCTGCACCTTAAAATTTACTTTACTAAAAAACAAAACCAGTTTATAATCCATTTCAGCCTCAAGCAAATACCATAAATACGGTTTATCCCGATCACAAACCAAAAACAGCCCGGGCTGATCCATATTCAGATGCAGCAATTTCCCTTTTACCTTAAGCTTCAATTCCAGTTCATAATAATCGCCCTCATCTTTAAGCACGAAACTTAAAACAGGTACCTCCATAGCAAATTCAACCATTTTCATATCCCGCATTACAGGTTTGCCGGTAACATTACGCAGGCCATAGGTATAAAAGTAGTGTGTAAAACGCTGTTGCATCAATAGCGGTAGAGCCTTGTTCCATAACTTTAAAAGGGCGAGCTGGTTAGCTTCGTTAAGTTTATGGGTTTCAGCTGCCTTTTCTGGCAGGTGGCCGTTTGCGTTAAAGCGGATGGCAGCTATCTCTTTCATGGCGAAGCAAATGCTGTTCAGCTCCTGTTGTTGTGGCGAGAGGCTTACACCATCCACATCGTGCGGATTCAACACGAAACGTTTAAAAGATTTTACCGTTTTCAGGTAAGCCGTGGCCGAAAAAACATAAGGAATTAAAAAAGGATAATGATTGCTGTGGAAATTAAGCAGATCGGTATTGGCGAAACAATAGCCAATGTTAACCGGTGCCAAACGTGCCATCGCATGTTTATCCAACAGCCTTTCACGCGGTACTACCGTTCTTTCCGTAACATCTGGGAAATCATCGCCAGGCCTAAACAAACCGCTAAACTTTTTCTTCAAGGTAATGGTAAAACCGCCAGGTTTTTTAACCACATCTACATATCTCGACCGCTTGTTGCCTAAAGCGAAACATGCCGGCCAGTAATATTCCTGAAAATCGCAGTAACCACTCCGCATCATGGCCCGCAAAGTAAGGTAAGCATAATGCCCAAGGTAGCTTTCATCCGTATCCACACTACAGCTCACCAGCAGGCAATCGTATTCTACGCCAACGTAAACCCTTGCCTCTTCCCCTCCCAATTTAACATGAACCGTTAACAAACCCTGATCAAAAGAAAGCGATTGCATGGCCAAGGGCTCGGGCTTTTTACCTACGCTAAATGTGCTATGCCATCTGCTAGCGATCTGATCCAGCACCGCTAACCTTAACACCCTGCTCCCCTCTTCTAAAGGCAGTTGGTAAAACCGCGAAAGCGGTTTCCCTGCAATGGTAATGGATTTAGCTTTCATACTCGTATGGTTTTACGAGTCTTGTTGGGCAGCAAAGTCCCTAAATAATAAATGTGAGACTGCTTACCATGGTTACAATAAAGCTCTGACCCCTTACGCTAACATGGATTTACAGCAGCCCCACATCTATTTCGATGCACAAATATATACATCTACACATAGATATGGGCATTAATCTGCTGTCTTGCGTTAGCGGGGTCAGAGATGCAACCACAAGACTTTTATTAATACCTAATTACAATACCATAAATATAGAAATTTATTTCTGTTGTTACAAGATCTTATAACAAAAAATGTATTTTATTTTAGTGTATTTATTGAATGAATGAAGAAAGGGATAGAAAACGTTTAAAAACGTTTGGACAGAACTTAAGGACAATAAGAGAAAAACTAAATTTAAGCCAAGATCAGGTAGTGGCGAATTGTGACTTAACAAAAGGAAATCTAAGTAATATAGAGAATGGGAATAAAGACTTCACGTTTACAACGCTTTTGGAAATAGCAAAAGGATTAGGAATACCCGCAAAAGAATTATTAGATTTTTAGTAATTTTATGTATTAATAGGATGATTGAGGCAAAAGATCTATTTTATATTATAGGAATCTCGTCGACAATGCTTATTGGATTGTTCAATTATTTTATCTCAATTAAAAACCGTAGAAATAGCTTAAGGGAGCATCTATATAAAGAGCAATTTAATTTTTTCAAAGAAATAATGACTGCTATAAACGATCTTAATATAGAAATACAGTCCTTACTGAATGATCCATCTAAACGTAGTGAAAACGATTTTGACAAACTATTGAGGAATGTTGTAAATATTTATACAATTTTGGAATTTCTCCCTCCTGAGGATATCAGGGGTAATTGCCATAATCTAATTTTCAAAGCCAACCAATATTATACGTCCTTTCTAACATCTAATTTTGAATTGTATGGTAAATCTTACAACACTTACTATGAGGCATACTCTAGACTGGTAGATAGTATTCAAGAATATGTCGGTACTAAAAATCTGTCAAGAGAAAATATGCTTCTTCACCGCACTGATGACAGGCTACAAAAACTTAGTTCTGAAATTGCGAATAGAATATTCAAAAAATAACATAAAAGTAAAAGCCCGAGATGACTAAATCCTAAACTAATGAATTAAAATTCTTGTTGACTTTTGGCAAATAAACAAAGTCACTCAAATCAAAAAGGTAAATCATGATCAATATCGCGGTCGTTCAGTTTCGATATAATCCCCGCTAAATCTTCAATAAAACATCTTATCATTTGAAGCGTCTGTGATATGCTCTTTTCGGTTAAAGCGATAGGCTGTCTGTTCTTTGTTTTTCCATTTCTATGCACCAAATCATGTCTTACCATTACACATTTATATGCATCCCTAATAGACGGAAATTCAATTTCAAAAGTTTTTCTATACATCTCTCTAACCTTTGCAAGATCATGATATATTACTTCAAGCATTATATTCCTAGCAGTTTTTTCTATATCGAGAAAAACAGCAAAAACCTCCTTTAGCTCAAATTTACGCTTAGCAAATTCTGGATGGGAAGAAACGAAACGTTCCAGATAAGTTATGTTGCTAGAAACTAGTCCAATAAAAGTGTCGGATAGGTAAGTTTCCATACTTCCGATGATGCCAATGAATATTTGCCTTTTCAATATAATAGTCATTTTGCGGTCTTTAATATTCAGTTTATTTAACTTTTCCAGATTTTCAAGTTCCTCCAAAAATACGTCTAAGTTTTCTTCAGGATCTTTACCTGAAACATATTCATAATCATACCAATCTTCATCATCTATTTCAAATATATAGTCTGGAAGTTCAACACTATCACCATCCAAGTCCAAGATCCTCTCTGTAACCTCAATTGGATTATCGCCTAAAAGAATAAACTTATAAACAGAATAACCTTCATTATCCTGAACGAGTCTAATATCGAAATTGAGCATTTCAAGTTCCCCTAGACTGAGTCCCAATTCTTTGGATAAAAGCTCTTTACCTGACTTGGTGAGGCTATTGTATATATTGATCATTTTAACTTATTTTTAATATCGTATTTGAATATATTAGAGACGTATATGCAACCATGGGAAACGCCTAAGTAAAAGTGATAGGTGACGATGTAATAAGGATTGATTGTTTAAGAGTGGAACTCATCAATCACCATAATCTGTTTTGGCATATAATAATAATTTTTGCTTGATGGGCGTATATTTTTTTCTTCGATAATCATTCTTGTCTTTTGTTTGTTCTTTCTGGTTTTTGAATTTCGAATTTTCAATATTTGAATCGCCAAAAATTATTTGCTTTGACGAATCATAAAAACTAATATTCAACTTAGAAATCTCATCAAAAAATTTAATTGTTTCTAAGCAATTTGATTTTACCCATTTTTTTAGAGTAGCCTCATATATCAGTAACCATTTGTTACTAAGCAATCCAGTCGAGTTGAAATCCGAATTTAATGTGGATGTTTTTATTTTACCAGTAATTAATTTTTCGTTTTTCAAATCTAAAACGACAAGCATTGAAACAATATCTGTAGAATCGATAATTTGCTGGGCTATTTGATTTCCTATCTTAATTCTGAAACTACGCGCTATCCACAAGCTCCACACAACTTCAAAGTTATGGCCTTTATAAATATGTTGATTTAAAAGTGAATTTAATGTTGCCTCGAGTTTTAGCATGTCTACTTTTGATTTATTTTGCAGAAGAATTTGCAAAATATCAGGTAATATAGCACCTTCAGCTAAGGCTAACGAATAAGTTAAAGATTCAAAAATATCCCAATTTACCTCTTTAATTTTTATTTTTTTAAATATCTTAATACCATATTTGATCACCGAGTCCTTGGGATATCTTCTAGAAAGATCAATAAGTAGATTATAAAAGTTCTTCAAATCATTTCTTTGAACCTTTGGGTAATCGCGAATATATAAGTTTGTCAATTGTAGTTGCCAAACATTTTCAAATTGAAATGGCGCTTGACTGATTTGTGTTTTCTCTTCATTAATGTTTAAATTAAGATCACCTAAGATTCGTTGCAAATGCTTTAAAGCTTTTTCAGCATCTGATTTGGAATAAAAAAAGAAATGACAATCATCTACAAATCTATAGCCTTTGATTTTGATTTTATCTTTATTAAGCATCTTTAAAAATTCTTCGTCGATATAGCATCCTATAAGCTCGGCTATGATTCGAGATGTATCAGTACCAATAACAATTCCATTCGTTTGAGCATTTTGGGAATTTCTGATTGATTCATCTAATAAATTCCCATAATGAGAATTACCCTTATTCAATTTTGAAAAAGCCTTTGTATGGATCGACCACGGAATTGAGTGTGTATATATAGATGGGTAATACTTTGAAATATCAGATTTTAACTCAAAAAATGTGTCAAAGGAATCTTTAAGGCATTTTTCTTTGAATTCATTAAACTTCGCAAATTGAATAATTGCTCTATTACCATAACTATCTATTTCCGGTATACTCGCAGATATTTTAGATGTTTTATATTTAAGTTCTATATTTTTCCAGTTTACACATATCACTTTGGAAAGAATAAATTGATGATATGGATTTGGTATGCCATTGTGTCTTCTATGCAAGCCAACTTTGGGGATTGAATAACGCACATAATCAGAATTAGAGATTTGTCCCTTCTCTGCTTTCGTTAATTTACTAATAATTTTATTTACCTTATCGAATTGATTTCCCAAATTACTCGAGATGAAAGGTGGAGGTAGTTCTTCCGAAAAGTAACCTTTATTTAACAAATCTTTAAGTTTCATTCTTGTTTAAGTTTTTACTTTACTATTCTATCATTTTGAATCTCCACGTCTAAATCTAAAGCACGGCAGAATTTAGATATGATTACAAATCGCGAACATCAAAGTATCAGCTCTGCTCTTAACATTTCCTTAACTAGCCTGCTTCCCTTAGATGCAACCGTCTTCTGCTTTTTGACAACTACCTTTCCATTGATTATGAAACGTATTAAATATTATGCTAAGCTATCTGTATTCTCTTTTTAGAAAGGAAAACAATGCTCCAAGAGAGTATAATAGCAGGACAAAAAAGTCTATGATCAAATAAATGACAAGGATTCTTAAAATAAAGATTAACCCTAACTTAAAAAAACACTTATATTCTTCAAATGATGCCTTAGATATAGTTTGGACAAACCTATATTCAAAAATATTTGTCTTCATATTACTCGGAAAAACAAACAACATGGACATCACTAAAATTATTACAGTTGCTATAAGCAAATTTTTACCTGTTACAAAAGTAAACTGGCGAATAAAGTTGCTAACTTTTAGATGTTCTAACTTAATCTGGTCAGTTTCATTCCCTGTTAATTTAGGCATTACTAAAAATCGATCATATACTGTGATTATCAAACTGGCAAACAAGCCTATGAATATTGAGAAAGCAGCAATTGCATATCCTATAAATCTATCATCTATGCCATATTTCAGTAACCAAGTGAGGACTGCGGTCGGTAATAAGAAAGCTGCTCTTTTTTTCCATGAATATTCATTGATGGTTTTCTTTGGCAAGGGGGTTCCCGAATTTAAAATTTTTTCAAACTCCCACTTTGTTCCTTCATTATAAAGGACTAAAATATAATGCTTAATATTAAGATATTTCATTGCTTTCAGGATAAACTTCTGTTTTAATCTCTTCCAGTAATTCTAAACAAAACGTTTCAAGGCTACTCCACTTAGGCGAGCCATCAGCTTGTAGCTCAACTTTATCTTTCAGAAATATTGTCGGTTTAATATCTATTTCCCCTCCAAGTTCAAATGAGCTTTGGTGTGAGCCATTGTATAGTGTTCCAACTTGCCTTTTGAATTCCTCAAGAGTTAAAGGATTTCTTTTGTTACCAAAAATTAGTTTTTTTGCCATATTTGTGAAACTACTAAGGTTTGAAATTTTCTCACCATCTTCATTAGATCTTATAGTTACACTTATTGTGAAAGATTCTGTCCTAATAGACTCGTCGGTATCAATATCAGAAATTAGGATATCATTTGTAAATTTAAGCTCCTTGATTGCACTTGTTTTTTTAAACTCTTGTTGTATTTTAGATGGGCAATAATGGTTAAAGCTTGGTTTGAAAAAACCTTCAGTTCTAAAAGTAGTTCTCAACCAATCTATGAACACATCATTAATCTGATCATCTGTGTAGCTTTGTATTATTAGAACACCTTTATTACTTCCAAATGGCGTATATAGCAAAAAGTAAAAAGTGTCAAGAACAATATCCGTTGTCGATATTTTAGTTTTTTTCTTTCCTGGATTTCTAGTGTAGCCAATCGATCTATTTTGTCCGTATCTTCCCCCTTTTATCGTACCATGTATAATGTGTTTAGAGCTTTTTATTTTAATCGACTTAGTTGGCCTAGCTGGATCTGTTATATCCACATCATCAATCCTCAGTCCTTTCTTATTAGTTTCATTTAAAACGTAATCTAAATCAATTGCGGATAACAGCTCTTGAAACAATAATTGATATGCTTTTTTTTTATCGAAGTTTACATCTGGGAATTTCTTTTCCAGAAAACCCTGAAATGAATTATCATTTGTAGTTCTAGTTGGATTAAGATATATCTTATATACCTCTAATTTTGGTTCGTGAGCCATTAATTTCGTCTTTAATTCAGCAATAAATGCCGTTCTTTTAGTTATTTATTTTTAAACCAGAAGCATATTAGAAAATCTATCTAATTAATATGCTGCCATTAATACCAATTCAATCTCTTATCCTTTACATTGGCATCCCTTTTAATTAAAGCCTTAAATCAGGATTTAATAAAAGAATGAGCATGGAGTATAATAAATTTTATTAGAGTTACAATTTAGGCTTTATTTATTAGTTAATCGATACCGAATATTGAGTATTTATACTTTTATAAACACTCAATAGAGTTGGGATCATAATCTACATTTCAATTTATTTTCAGATAACCAAGTACCCCCCTCAGCTAGTGTGTTTTTATAATTACAGCCCGATTAAGTGGTATAACATGGCTTTGCACAATGGATATAACCATTGGTCTATTGTTATACCATACTTTTTTAGCTTCCGCAACTGCTGGTGCAGAATCCAATATAAGATACCACTAGCGGTGTTATGTGCTTTATTTGATTTTAAACGAGTTTTGATAGGGCTATTTAAGCCACTATCAAATTCGTCGGCTTGGAGTTGCGGTTCTCATTCTATGTTCAATAAATATCGTATTATCAATTTTCGTAGCCAGGATAGTGAATGTTATGACTTTTTTTGATAATCCACCTTTTCTCATATTTGTAAAATCTGATTAATTATTACCCCATCTGCTGCTTAAATCGATTATTCACTTCTGCTGCCAGCTCACAAGAACTAAATGTTCCTAGCTCATCGCAATTTTGTTTAGGATAATTGCGGCAATCGTCCTTATGAACCATGTAATCGCCATTTGCTTGTTGGTTCAAGTTAATCGCGTCAGAAAAGTTAGATCAAGGAACTATGAAATAGAAAGTAGCTTATAGTGCCATTGGGCGTATTTACATAGATTAACAGTCTCAAGTTTGCAAAATAAGGAAAGGCAATAATTTAGTGTTAAGAAAAAGGGGTGTTATAAGGATATGAACAACCTATTTTTCTATTTTTTTTGCTAATGTAATAAATACAAAAATTCAATAACAGTACTCTATCAATAGGCATCTTTAAACTGAGCATTCAGATAAAGAAAGCAAATTATTAACAGTTGTGCCATCAGCTTCGGTTTTTAAATATTTTGTTCCTGAAGCCGTTTCAGCAGTAATTACCTTTACTTTGTTTCCATTTTTCTCAACATAGGCATAACCGCCATCATCTTTTATCCAGTTATAGATTTGGAGTCTTGTACTTTTATCCTTTGAGTTGTCGGCATCATTTATCCATCCCAGATGGGTAATAGCCAAATTTGGGTTTTCATGATTCCCGTTGTCTTTGTTAATGCATGTAATTTTAATCGCCATAGTTTTATTTTTTAATTATACATCTCAAATCTCTTCAATTCATAACACCCCTCTTTACGGTTTTCCCCATTCCTATTAAAAAAATCTATCCACTCCTTTTAGTTGTAAAGAAAATAATATTAACTTAATGCCAATTAATCTATTTTATTTACTTTTTTAAACTACAAATTATGTCTAAAACGAATGAAACCGGCCACGCCAAAAATGTAGCCAATTTCGAAACCCTTTTGAGTTATGTAACCGGTTATGGCGCCGTGTACAACCCCAGCAATGCCAACATCCAATTGAGTGCTTTAACCGAAAAGGCCACCGCAGCCAAGACCATTAACGAGCAGTTGCACGATGCTGCGGCTAAAAACAGCAATGCCATAGCGCTACGCGATCTGGCTTTTAAGCCTTTAAAACAATTGAGTACCCGTGTGCTGAGCGCCGTTAAGGCCAACAATGTAGCCCAACAGGTATTAGATAATGCCGTAAGCCACCACCGCAAAATACAGGGGCGAAGAGCAACGGCCAAACTCACCGCCGAAGAAAAGAATAACCTGGCCACCAGCGGCACGGTGGTTAACCAGGTTTCGGCCTCGCAACAGAGTTACGATAACCTGCTCGATACGTTGGATAAACAGATTAAACTCTTAGCCACCATACCGCAGTACGCCCCTAACGAGGTAGATTTGCAGCTGGCCAGCCTCACCACTTTATATAACGATTTATTGCAGAAAAACCGCGATGTGGTAGCCAACACCTCGCAGTTGAGCACCCTGCGCATTAACCGCAATAACACGCTGTACGATGCAGAAACCGGTATTGTTGCCCTGGCGCAGGATGTGAAAAACTATGCGAGATCTGTTTTTGGCTCAACCAGCCCCCAATACAAACAGATTTCGGGTATTCCGTTCCGAACGCTAAGCTAACAACCCAATAATACCCTAAAAAATCATCCCTAATTTATTTCCCTATTTCCATTTAACAAGCACCAAACAAGTTGCTGTTTCTCTTTCTGGCAATGCTTAGCGGTAAAATCGCGCATTGCATCTCCTCAACTATCTCCTAATATCGCTAAACTACCTGCTGCAACCTCTGAACTATCGATTGCAACGTTTGAACTATCGACTGCAACCTTTAAACTGTCGATTGCAACGTTTGAACTATCGACCGCAACGATGGAACTATCGATTGAAACGTTTGAACTGTCGACCGCAACGTTGGAACTATCGATTGCAACGTTGGAACTATCGACCGCAACATTGGAACTAACGACCGCAAAGTTGGAACTATCGATTGCAAAGTTGAAACTATCGACCGCAACGTTGGAACTATCGACTGCAACGTTTGAACTATCGACTGCAACGTTTGAACTGTCGACTGCAACGTTGAAACTATCGACCGCAACGTTGGAACTAACGACTGCAACGTTGGAACTATCGACCGCAAAGTTGGAACTATCGATTGCAACGTTGGAACTATCGATTGCAACCTCTGAACTATCGACTGCAACCTCTGAACTATCGACTGCAACCTCTGAACTATCGACTGCAACTCTGAGTTACGCATTAAGATTCCCGCATGTGCGGGAATGACGGATTTATTGGTTGAACAACTATCACAGGTACCATGCTATCTGCACCCTGCTATCCGGCCTCGCAGATTTCCGCCGGAAAAAGCACGGAAATCTTTGCACTCCCCATTCATACCCCACAGCCCAAGGCAGGATCAAAGCGGGAGCGTTGGGAACAAGCCAGGCTAAGAGCCTCGATACTGCCGCTATCAAGATTTCCGTAGCTTTTTACAAGGAAGGATGCAAGCCTTGGGTTTTTGTTTCTTTTGGGCCAAGCCAAAAGAAAGAGCCCTTCGGTGGCTAACCAAGGCAAGTCCGAGCGAGGGCAAAGAATCTACACTATCAAACTAACTTAAAAGATTTCTCCGCTACGGTCGAAATGACGGTTTTTTTTGCGATAACGGCAATCAAAAGATCCTTCGTACCTCAGGATGAAAGCTAAAGAAGAATTCCCTCTAAACCATGTTATCTGCAGCCTGCTATCTGGCCTGGGAGATGATCGTAGGAGATCCTTCGCCTACGCTCAGGATGACAAAAAACCGAAGGAAATACATGAAGCATGAATTGATCGCAATTAAAAATAATACGACAAATCCGCTGCACCTTGCTATTTCCACCCTGCTACCCGGCCTAGCAGATTTCCGCCGGAAAAAGCACGGAAATCTTTGCAGCACCCCTTATACCCCCACAGCCCAAGGCAGGATCAAAGCGGCGGTGTAGCCGTACCGATTTTACATCGGTAGTGGGATAAGCAAAGGATAGGAGCATCGATGCTTCCGCAAATGAGATTTCCGTAGCTTTTTACAGGGAATTGCGCAGCAATCTTTTATACCGATAAAAACAACATGATCTCATAAAAAAACGATGCAAGCCTTTCAGTTATGCCTTTGTGTTTGTTGTTTTTAATGGCAGGCATGCTTTCGCTGCGCTCAGGTTTGTTTCTTTTCTATCAAGAGAAAAGAAAGAGCCCTTCGGTGGCTACCGAGGCAAGCCAGCGTGATGGAAAAATTGTAGCAAATAAACCAATTTAAAAGATTTCTCCACTACGGTCGAAATGACGGATTTATTGATGGAACAAAGACCATATTAGAAACTATTCTATACACTATGCTGTCTGCGCCCTACTATCTGGCCTGGGAGATGATGGAAGGAGATCCTTCGACTACGCTCAGGATGACAGAAAACGGGAAGTCCATCCGGTCCATGCGATCTGCACCCTGCTATCCGGCCTGGCAGATTTCCGCCTTAAAAAGCACCGAAAGCTTTGCAGTTCCCCCTCATAACCCCACAGCCCAAGGCAGGATCAAAGCGGGCGCGGTGGAATAAGGCAAGGGCTAAGAGCCTCGATGCTGCCGCAATAAAGATTTCAGTAGCTTTTTACAAGGAATTGCGTAGCAATCTTTTATACCAATAAAAACAACATGATCTTATAAAAAACGATGCAAGCCTTTCAGTTATGCCTTTGTGTTTGTTGTTTTTAACGGCAGGCATGCTTTCGCTGCGATCAGGTTTGTTACTTTTTCATCAAGAAAAAAGTAAAAGCCCTTCGGTGGCTAACCAAGGCAAGGCTGAGCAAAGGGCAAAGAATGTACACTATTAACCTAACTTAAAAGATTTCTCCGCTACGGTCGAAATGACGGATTTATTGATGGAACAAAGACCATATTAGAAACTATTCTATACACTATGCTGTCTGCGCCCTGCTACCCGGCCTAGCAGATTTTCGCCGGAAAAAGCACGGAAATCTTTGCAGCCCCCCTCATACCCCACAGCCCAATGCAGGATCAAAGCAGGCGCGGTGTAATAAGGCAAGGGCTAAGAGCCTCGATGCTGCCGCAATAAAGATTTCCGTAGCTTTTTACAAGGAATTGCGCAGCAATCTTTTATACCGATAAAAACAACATCAACTTATAAAAAACGATGCAAGCCTTTCAGTTATGCCTTTGTGTTAGTTATTTTTAACGGCAGGCATGCCTTCGCTGCGCTCAGGTTTGTTAATTTTTCATCAAGGAAAAAGTAAGAGCCCCTCGGCGGCGGTGAGCCGAGGCAAGCCCGAGCAAGGGAGAACTGCAGCTAATAAACTAACTTAAAAGATTTCTCCACTACGGTCGAAATGACGGATTTTCGCAATAACGGCAATTAAAAAATCTTTCGGACCTCAGGATGAAAGAATAATGAGGCAAACCCAAAAAATATCATTCCCTAACCACCCCCGCCCCTCCTAAATCAGGAGGGGAGTTCCCCTCATAGTTTCAAAACGATTATCCCATGGATGTTATTGAATTAAGATGATCAACTAACCCTCAACTTTTGGTACTTTTACGGCATCTAAATACACCATGTTCAAACCTATTTTTAACACTTACAAAACATCATTCAGCGGATTAAGCAAAGAAACCTGGCTGCTGAGCATTGTAATGATGTTTAACCGTTGCGGAAGCATGGCGGTTCCTTTTATGGGTTTATACGTTACCCAAAGCCTGCACCGATCTGAAATGGATGCTGGTTTAATTATCACCTTATTTGGCGTAGGCGCTATTTTAGGTTCGGCAACGGGCGGTAAACTAACCGACATGATCGGGTTCAGGCCGGTACAAATTCTCTCGTCCATTATTGGCGGATTGCTGTTTATCTTATTCTCAACCATCAGCCATTTTTCTACCCTGTGTGTGCTGGCCGTGGTAATCAGTTTCTTTTCTGAAGCTTTCCGTCCGGCCAATTTTACTGCTGTGGCCCACTATGCTAAAGAAAATACCATTACTCGCTCCTACTCACTTAACCGTTTGGCGGTTAATATCGGCTGGTCGGCCGGGATTAGTATGGCGGGGATTATTGCCTCCATTAATTACAAACTTTTGTTTATTGTAGAGGGTTCGGTAAGTATCCTTGTTGGACTTTCGATTTTGTTTTTACTGCCTAAAGTGCATGATTTTATTAAAAAAGCAAAAGAAACCCGCAGCACCATGGTAATTTTGAAACCCTGGGAAGATACCTTTTACGTAAAGTTTATTCTTTTAACCACCCTTTTTATTACCTGTGCCTTTTTAATGTTCAGGGCGGTGCCGGTATTTTTTAAAGAGGAATGGCATATTGATGAATTTGCCATTGGGATTATTATCGGCTTAAACGGGGCCATCATTGCGCTGTTCGAAATGATTATGATCAATAAGATTGAAAAGAAAAGATCGCCCATGTTTTTCATTGTTATTGGCTCCATTTTCTTTGCGGTATCTTACCTGTTGTTAAGTGCACCGATTATTTTCCATGTGGTATCGGCCGTGTTAACCATTGTTACCTTTACGGTTGGCGAGATGTTTGTACTCCCGTTTATCAATACCGTTGTGATTAGCAGAAGCAACGAACACAACCGTGGTTTATATGCAGCAGGTTATACGTTAAGCTGGTCTTGCGCACAGGTAGTAGGTCCGCTTGCAGGTTTTTATATTGCCAAACACCTGGGTTATAACTGGCTTTGGTTTGGCCTGGCCTGCATTTTATTGCTTTGTGCCTATGGTTTTAGCATAATGGATAAACGCCAGCAACAAGCGGTATTAGAAGCGGATTAGTTTACAATTGGCGAATTGCCAACTGTAAACTAAAAATGATAATGGAGAATTACTTATATTTCTGCGCCTTAACGCCTTCTTTGGTAATTTTTACCGGTAAAATCATACCATCGGCATCAAATTTCATTTCATCGATACAGGTTTCACGATGGTTGCCATCCGTTTCGGTTAATGGCCTGCGGTGGTAAACAATGTAATATTTATTTTTTTTCTCGTTAATGATTAAAGAATGGTGTCCTGCCCCTCTTGCAATGCTTGCATCCTGCTGTAAAATTTTACCTACCCTTTTAAACGGACCAAATGGCGAATCGCTTACGGCGTAGGCTACAGAATAATCTGGGCCGGTCCAGCCGCCTTCGCTCCACATAAAATAGTATTTATCATTCCTGATGAACATATACGGGCCTTCTACATAATTATCAGGCGTAATTTCTTTAAAGATTTTACCATCATCAAAAGGCAAAAAGCCGGTAAAATCTTTATTCAGTTTGGCAATATTGCAGTGTTTCCATCCGCCATAAATTAAATAATACTGCCCGTCTTTATCTTTAAACACAAACTGATCAATCGGTTGTGCGCCGTTATGAAACTTATCTACCAAAGGTTTCCCTAAATGATCTTTAAACGGTCCTTCTGGTTTATCGGCCACTGCAACACCGATTCCGCCCACCTCATTATCGCTCTGGATATCGTTAGCACCGAAAAACAGATAGTATTTTTTATCTTTTTGCACAATGGCCGGTGCCCACATGGCTTTATTGGCCCATTTAACTGCAGCGGTATCTAAAACATGCGGGTGTTTTTTCCATTTTACCAGGTCATCAGATGAAAAAGCATCTAAAAAAACCTGTTCCTTATACTTTGCAGAATAGGTTGGGTAAACCCAGTATTTATTATTGAAAACAGCAGCCTCAGGGTCTGCATACCATCCGGAAAATATTGGGTTTCCAGATTGCTTAATCGTTTTAGTATTCTGCGCAAAAGAAGTAAGCGCCGATAAAAGTAAAAGAGATGAGAATAAATATTTCATGGGTACAATTTAGAAAAAAAACTGTGGTTTAAAAATTTGTTGATGGGTTTAACCGCAAAGGGCGCGGAGAAGAAACGCAAAGAATGTAAAGTTGGGAGGATGTTGTTTTAACTACAGAGGAAAAGAGAAAAGACACAGAGAAAACTGAGACTGGCCATAAAAGGCGAATTTAACCGCAAAGGGCGCCAAGAAAAAACGCAAAGAATGCAAAGTTGGGAGGATATTATTTTAACTACAGAGGAACAGAGAAAAGACACAGAGAAAACTGAGAATGGCCATAAAAGGCGAATTTAACCGCAAAGGGCGCCAAGAAGAAACGCAAAGAATGCAAAGTTGGGAGCACATTATTAACCACAGAGGAAACAGAGAAAAAGACGCAGAGAAAACTGAGATTGGGCATAAAGGGGATTTAACCGCAAAGGGCGCCAAGAAAAAACGCAAAGAATACAAAGTTGGGAGGATATTGTTTTAAACACAGAGGAAACAGAGACTGGCCATAAAGGCGATTTAACCGCAAAGTAGGCGAAGAAAAAACGCAAAGAATGCAAAGTTGGGAGGATATTGTTTTAACCACAGAGGAAACAGAGAAGACACAAAGTGCACTGAGCCTGCCCATAGGTATGAAATTGAGCAAATTTAACTGCAGAGAATGCGAAAAAAAGGCGCGGAGAACACTAAGTTTAAGCTTTAAGAATGGTTTTTGAAAGCAATGGCAGTGCAAGTCGGTTCCGCCAGCCCCGCTCCCGTTCCTGCTCCGATGAAGAACTGGGAGCATCTACTCAGATCGGGTTTAGGTAGCAAGACCGGTAATACTACTAAAGGTTTTATAGCGAAAGCAAGGAACATTCTTTGCTTCAAAAGAACAGTCCGCTGTTAAATAAACCCGACAGCAGCGGATAGCCCGGAATGAAGTACAACGAAATGAGGACTATAAGCGAATGGCGGGATGAAAGCACCTATGGAACACAGACCGTTCGTTTCCAAAAAAATCGTCATCTCAATCGAAGCGCAAACCCGAACTTTCTGGAGAGAAATCTGTTAAAAATAGATTTCTCGACTGCGTTGCACTCCGCTCGAAATGACGATCTATTGCTTTATTTGCTCAACTCAGCGAAATATTTGTGGAACAGTGGCAAAGTCTCTATTCCTTTATAATAATTGTAAATATCGTATTTCTCATTAGGAGAATGTAGCGCATCGCTATCTAAACCGAAACCAAAAAGTACCGATTTAATACCCAATACATCCTCAAACAAGGCCACAATAGGAATACTGCCTCCACCACGGGTCGGGATAGCGGTTTTACCGAAACTATCTTCAATCGCTTTTTCAGCAGCTTTGTAAGCAATGCTATCCGTTGGGGTTACCACAGGCTCGCCACCATGATGAGGCGTAACTTTTACCTTTACATTTTTAGGGGCAATGCTTTCGAAATGTTTGGTAAAAATCTCTGCAATTTCTTCTGAGCTTTGGTTGGGTACCAAACGCATCGAAATTTTGGCATTGGCTTTACTTGGCAATACGGTTTTAGCACCTTCGCCAATGTAACCGCTCCAAATCCCGTTTACTTCTAAGGTTGGACGTGTACCGGTACGCTCTAAGGTAGAATAACCATTTTCGCCCCAAACTTCTTCAATATCAAGATCTTTTTTGTATTCTGCCTCGTCATACGGTGCAGCATTTAAAGCTTTTTTCTCTTCATCAGATAATTCTACCACCTTATCGTAAAAAGCAGGGATAGTAATATGGTTATTTTCATCATGTAAAGAAGCAATCATTTTACACAGGATGGTTGCCGGATTGGCGACTGCACCACCATAAACACCGGAGTGTAGATCGCGGTTCGGACCCACTACTTCAACTTCCATATAAGCCAGACCACGCAAACCGGTTTCGATTGACGGATGCTCCATGCTGATCATTGAAGTATCTGAAATTAAAACCACATCTGCTTTTAAACGTTCCTTGTTTTCATTTACAAAAATACCCAGGTTGGCAGACCCTACTTCCTCTTCGCCTTCAATCATGAACTTAACGTTACAAGCCAGCGTGTTGGTTTGCATCATCAGTTCGAACGCTTTTACATGCATGTAAAACTGCCCTTTATCATCGCAGGCACCACGGGCGTAAATTTTGCCATCGCGCACGGTTGGTTCAAAAGGTGGGGTATGCCAAAGTTCTAACGGATCAGCAGGCTGAACATCATAGTGGCCGTATATTAAAACAGTTGGTAAAGCAGCATCGATAATTTTTTCGCCATATACGATAGGGTATCCTGCTGTTGGGCAGATTTCTACGTGGTCAGCTCCTGCATCCTTTAATTTTTGTGCTACATAATCGGCCGTTTTTAAAACATCGTCTTTGTATTTAGGATCGGCACTAACCGATGGAAAACGCAATAACTCAAACAATTCATCTAAAAAACGCTGCTTGTGCGTTTCTACGTATTTTTTAATCTCTTGCATAACAAAATTAGTTTGGGCAAATATAGGCTTTACCAGATAAAAGGCACAGTAAACGATTAAATTATCATCCGTAACGTAGACGTGTATGGAAGATGAGATATGCTACGATTAATTATTCAGCGTGAAAACAGGCCATCAGGCCAATGGCTGGAAACGTCTTTTAACAGATACAAATCGTTTTATGTTTGTAAAAAATAAGAGCACAGATATTATTTATATTTACTTTTTAGTAAATTGCGCAATTAAAAATATCCTTAAATCCGGCACGAAAGAATTTTTAACGATGAAGTTTAGCGCGAAAGTATTTCTATCATTGCTGCTGCTTCTTTTCACCCGTATTTCTTTATTCGCACAAGGATCAACACCTCCTCCAAATCGGGTTAGTTGCCCGGAAGCCGCGCAATACTATTCAAAAGACAGTATCAATATCGTCACTTTTGGCGCCAGCACCGTAGAGGGTGTAAAAGGGCTTGGTTTCCAGACCATGCTCCAGAACAATTTTATCAATTGTTATACCAACAAAATAGTCGATATTACCAATCATGGTATCGGTGGTCAGACTACTTTTCAGGGATTACTCAGAATAGACAACGCCATAGCCAACAGAACGGGTTTTATCGTAATTGATATAGGGATTAACGATGCTATTGCCATGACTATGGGTAAAGGAAGCGTAGCCGAAACCGTTGCCAATATGCGCTCGTTAATCACCGTGAGCCTTAAACAGAAGCTGGTTCCTATTTTGTGCACGCTACAGTTTGTGGATGACAGAACCATTAAAGGTAATATTGCGGTAAATATCAACATCAGGAATATTAATGCGGCTTACAGAAAATTAGCGGCAGAATATAAAATATACCTGGCTGACGTAAATGCAGCCATGAGAAGGGATTTTTCGCTTTATCAGGATCCATTTCATCCAAATGCACGCGGTTACAGATTGATCAGTTATGTCATTTTCGACGCGATCAACAAGGCAATTTTTGATAAATTCCTGAAATTTACCGTTACGCAGAATTACCCGAATCCTGCATCCATGCAAACATTTATTGATCTTGTATTGCCTGAAGCGGATAAAATTAATGTCCAGATTTACGATTTAATGGGAAGATTGGTTAAAACAGTCGTAAATGAATATCTTAATGTAGGGAAACATACTTTAGACATCAATACCTCTACCTTTGTTCCAGGCATTTATTTCTTTAAGATTTCTTCTGATTCCGGCCAATACAACACCACCAAAAAGTTTATTGTGGCGAGGTAACAAAAGATTTGAATAGGAGTCTATATCCAGCGAATATGTTTTATACCTTTAACTATGCACACGGATACCACTTTCACCAACGAAGTTATAAATCTCCACCTTCTTCCAAAATATGAGCACATTCAGCTGAACCGGCCACATCGGGATTATTGGAAAATCATTTGTATCAATCTGACGATCTTTTTTGGTTTGCTGGGCATTCTACTGAGTATGCTGCTGTTTTTTGTTGATGAGTTAAAGCCAAATGCTAAATGGATGATTCCCCTTTATCTGGTGCTTTTGGTTAGCTTCTTTTTGCTTTTTAGGCTGAGTTTTAAAAAACGGGGATATGCGATCCGAACCCACGATGTAATTTATAAAAGTGGGATTATTGCCGAATCGACCACAATTGTTCCGCTAAACCGGATTCAACATATTGAATTAAATGAAGGTCTATTTTCAAGAATGTACAAGCTGGGATCGCTACAGTTATTTACCGCAGGTGGACAAACCGGCCATATCCACATTTCAGGTATTGCAATTGACGAGGCCAAACGCATCAGAGACTTGCTATTGAACAAATTAGAGCAGCTTGAAACCCCAACAACAGCATTGAATACCAATGAATAATGACTTCAGTAAACCGCAGCGCGAATCGGCCCTTGGTATTATTATCATGGGTGCGCATACCATGCTCAAAATTGGCAAGGCAACTTTTTTCTTGTTAGTCATTGTTTTCGTCAAGATGTCGGGCAATTCCTTCATCTACCTCATGCTGGGTATTTCGGCCATAATGGTATTCAGCTTTATTTTTGCTTATTTATGGTATTTAAAGTTCACCTTCTTTTTGGATAGAGAAAAGCAGGAATTTATAGTCAATAAAGGCATATTCAATCGCGATCAGGTTATTATTCAGCTGGATAAAATACAGCAGGTTAACATCAACCAGAATATTTTACAGAAAATTATTGGTGTTTATGGATTAAAAATCGATACCGCCGGTGCCCATGGAGAGGAAGTGAGCATAAAAGCCATCGATGAAACGTCGGCCTATATCCTTAAAGAACACCTGTTAAAAGGAGAAAGTACGAGCGGAACGCTACAGGAAGTTGAACTGGAAAACGACAAAGTAGCAGCGGCACCTTTTTTAAAATTAAGCTCGTGGACATTGTTTAAAGTTGGGTTAACCTCCAACTACGGACAAAGCTTAGCTTTACTTATTGCTTTTTTTTATACTGTTATATATGAAGGCAGGCAGTTACTTGACGCTTTTAAAATTGATAAAGATGAAATCCAGAGCACGGTAACCAGCATGTTAACCATTGTTACGGTTTTTATTTTAATAGCATGCCTTTTAATTATACTGTTAATTGTTAACCTGGTGAGAACCTTTTACAAGTATTTTGAACTGGAAATTAGTGAACATACCAGCACGCTCCTGCTCTCTTCGGGACTGATTGCCAAGAAAAATACATTGGTTAGTCCAAATAAGGTTCAGATTACAACCTACAGCCAGAATTACTTTCAGAAAAAACTGAACTTGCTAAATATGAGTTTAAAGCAGGCTCATTTTGGCCACAGTAAAAAAGGACACGAAATGCAGGGAAACACGTTAGAAATTCCAGGTTGTAATGCTGGCGAACGCGACGAATTGCTGAAAATGATATTGGGTAAAGTACCACTAAAGGAAAAAACCTTTGTTCCAGACTGGCGTTTTTTAAACCTGCCTGTTTTCTTTAAACTGATTTTACCCGTGTCAATCTTTTTGATCATTGCTTTTAATACCCCGGCAGTGAAACCTTATATGGGATTTGCGATCGCCTATCTGCTTATAGGCATATTCATGATCTACGTTAGCTACCGCCGGCACCGAATTTCGGTAAATCAGGATTTTATTATCAAAACCAGCGGAATCTGGGACATTTCGAATGAAATTGTAGTGCCAAATAAAATTCAGTCCATTACTACTTTTCAATATCCCTGGCATAAAGCGGTGGATGTTGGCCACCTCACGTTACATACCGCTGCTGGTCAGGTTCATTTTAAATACGGCAATTATACCGAAATTAAGCAACTTGTAAATTACTGGCTGTACCAGGTAGAAAGCAGAAATGAGAATTGGATGTAGTTACACAAGTTGTCCGGCTGCTAAACCGAACAACTGTAAGGATTTAATTAGCTATGGTATGCCGCGGCGAAGTCTGTGGCAAAATCTTTAAGTTTAATGTTACCTAAAACAGGTCTGTTTTTATAATAATCTACAAAAAGTTTATTACTTCTGATCGCATCGCCCATTTCTACATAGTTTTTGGCTATTTCTTCAGGCATTCCTGCACCTACCATTCCGTTAAAGGCATCTTCATCACTAAATTCAATCCATGGTAATGTTGGTTTACCCACCGCAGTACCTAACGCTTTTGCAACATCTTCCGGCGTACTTTCATCATCACTAGCTACATATTGGATGGTTTTACCCGTAAAATTGCTTTCCAATAATTCGGCCGCTGTCGCCGCAATATCAACAGGGTGTACCAAAACAAGTCTGGCATCAGCGCCAAAATTAGAACCCAATATATCTGCATGTTTAACCATATCAACGTTGGCTAAAAAGTTAATATAGAAATAACCTGCACGTAAATGTTTTACATCTACCCCACTTAATCCGGCAAAAATATTTTCTACGTCATGCAAACCTGCAATCGGGCCGGTTCCGTCTGGCAGATCTGCCCCTACGCTACTTAAATTTACTACTTTTTTAACTCCTGAATTTTTTATGGAAACAGCATAGTTTTCGCCGATACCTTTTATATATTCCCGAAATTTTGGTGCTGCAAAATTTGGCGGGACCATGGTGTAAATGGCATCAGCCCCTGCGAAAGCATTTGTTAAAAATTCGGTATCGCTCACACTACCAATTAAAGGATTTGCGCCCAATGCCTTAATTTCTTCAGCCCGATCTGCATTGCTGCTAATTACTTTTACTTCGTGGCCCTTAGCCAACAATATTTCAGCTAATGGCTTTGTAATATTACCTGTTGATCCTGTTAATGTTATTTTCATGATTTCTGCTTTTAATTATTGAATACAAAGTTATATTTGCACTTACTTTTATACAAGTACTTACCCCAAAGTATGTAACTATGACAGCCATTAAAGAAAATTCGACCCGTAATTTTAATAAAGGTGTAGCGCTAACCACCTGCCCTGTTACTTTTGTAATGGAAAAAATTGGGGGTTATTGGAAACCGATTATTATTTTTCATTTAATGAGTGGGCCAAAACGTTACAGCGAGTTAAAACGTGCTATACCACAGATTACAGAAAAAATGCTGATACAACACTTAAAGCAATTGCAAAATGATGACCTTGTTCATCGGGATGCGCAGGCCGTTATTCCACCCGTGGTGACGTACCGCCTTACAAAATCCGGAGCGGATCTGTTTCAGGTATTAGATTCGATGGTAGATTGGGCCATTAAAAACGGATCGGTTTAACTTAAATTAAAATAAGGTTTTTAAGTTAAACCGAATCGCTGGCCAAGTATATTACAGGATGACAATAATTTGGCTAAAATTATCTAGAAGTAATAAACTATAATATCATAATTCCTTTGATGTTGCCTGCCTGCTTATAAACAGCAATTACCTCATCAGCATTTTGTACTGGTTTTTTTACCGTGATGGAAACATATTTCCCTGTTTTTGAAGGTTGCTCAATAAACTCATCATTAGGTAAGATGTTACGTAAATCCTGTATTTTATCTAAACCGCCGGTAATGATGAATTTAAAATTGTAAACACCTGGAAATTTTTCGACACTTTCCAGTTTCTCTTTTAAGTTCACATAAATATCCTGGCTGGTCCCCTCAGGGATATCGGTAAATTCAATATCCTTATTTGTTTTTTTCTCTTCCATTATTGCACTGTCTCAAATTCTATACCTAAAAAATAAGCATGTAAATCTGACAGCAAACGGCTTTAACCCGAAGATTTTTGGCGGGCATAGCTAATCGAAAGCCTTAACATATAAGACATAGAAGTTCCCATAATAACCTAGACAGCAAAAGATACTGAAAGAAGTTCAGCAAGACGAATGCTTTGAACACCAAACAAGTTTTAAAAGATCAAGATAGATATCACTTTGGGTTTTGACCTTTAATAGCAGCACAAACTCCGTTACATAAACCTTGGCGCAGCGGATACCAGCCTTCCGCATAAGGCCTGCAGGCGTATGAGCAAAGCAAAGGACTAACCATGCCAATGAAATGCTGCTATTGCTTTACTTAATCAATTAACTCAAACACCTTTTGTGCTTACATCCATTGTATACTGCTCTAACCATACAAGACATAGAAGTTCCCATAATAAGCTAGACAGCAAAAGATGCTGACCACGAAGTAGCTACAAGACCATTAAAAATACTATTTCTACTTGTAAAACAAGTTCAGCAAGACGAATGCTTTGAACACCAAACAAGTTTTAAAAGATCAAGATAGATATCACTTTGGGTTTTAAACCCTCAATAGCAGCACAAACTCCATTACATAAACCTTGGCGGAGCGGATACCGGCCTGGCGCATAAGGCCTGCGGGCGTATGAGCAAAGCAAAGGACTAACAATGTCAATTAAATACTGTCACTGCTTTTCTGAAAACAAAATGATGGATTTGACCTGCCAATGCTAATTTGCGATTAACACTGATTTTATAATCAGACTCAAAAGGAGGATGTACAGAATGGATGCTGACCACGAAGTAGCCCTAAAAAAAATAAGAACAGCGAATAAACCAAGTTCAGCATGACGACCGATTAGATTTTTAACTAATTACCAACACCTTTGGCAAAAGCCCTGAGAATTGTTATTTTTGAACCTCAAAAAAACAGGAGCCGATTTGGATTATTTAGCAGGATTAAACCCACAACAAAGAGCAGCAGTAGAGAACACAAAAGGACCGGTAATGATTGTTGCAGGTGCAGGTTCGGGCAAAACCAGGGTAATTACTTTTCGTGTAGCCCACCTGATCCAAACCGGTACCGATCCGTTTAACATCCTGGTTTTAACCTTTACCAACAAAGCGAGTAAGGATATGCGCGAGCGGATCAGTAAAGTGGTTGGAGCAGAGGCAAAAAACATTTGGATGGGAACTTTTCACTCTGTTTTTGCAAAAATCTTACGTGTAGAGGCTGAAAAAATCGGTTATCCGAACAATTTTACCATTTACGATACCGATGATAGCAAAAGTGTAATCCGTGCAATTTTGAAGGAAATGCAGCTGGATGATAAATTATATGCGCCAAATTTTGTTTACGGCCGTATTTCTTCGGCAAAGAACAACCTCATTTCCTGGGGAGAATACCAGGCTAATGATCAGATCCAGGCTGAAGATATCCAGAATAAACGTCCGCTGTTGGGCCAGATTTATGAAACCTATGCCAAACGCTGTTTCAGGGCTGGCGCAATGGATTTTGACGATTTATTGTTTAAAACCAATATCCTGTTAAAAGAACATCCGGATGTTTTAAATAAATACCAGCAAAAATTCAGGTACCTGATGGTAGATGAGTACCAGGATACCAACTTTTCACAGTATACGATTGTGAAAAAACTGGCTGCTGCTTATCAGAACATTTGTGTGGTGGGTGATGATGCACAAAGTATCTATGCTTTCCGTGGTGCCAATATCCAGAACATCCTGAATTTTGAGCGCGATTATCCAGATTTAAAGGTTTACAAACTGGAACAGAATTACCGTTCTACCCAGAATATTGTTGATGCAGCAAGCAGTATTATTGCCAACAACAAAAATCAATTGGAAAAAAATGTATTTTCCGAAAATGATCCTGGCGACAGGATTAAAGTTGCCCGTGCGTTTACTGATAATGAAGAAGGAAAACTGGTTGCCGAATCCATTATCCAGGAGCGCAGCTTAAAAGGTTATACTTATCACGATTTCGCCATTCTTTACCGTACCAATGCGCAAAGCAGGGCGATGGAGGAAGGTTTGCGTAAACTGAATATCCCATATAAAATTTACGGGGGTACCTCTTTCTATCAACGTAAAGAGATTAAAGATTTAATTGCTTATTTCCGTTTAACTTTTAATCCTAAAGATGAAGAGGCCATTAAACGGGTAATCAACTATCCAAAACGTGGTATTGGCGATACCTCAATCGATAAAATCATTGTTGCGGCCGATCAGCATAACCTCACCATGTGGGATGTGATTTCGAATGCACACCAGTATGTTGATGGGCGTTTGGCTAATCAGCTCAATGATTTCGCCATGATGGTGCAAAGTTTCCAGGCAGAGGCTAAAAAACTTGATGCCTACGATTCGGCGTTGTTTATTGCCCAGCATGCCGGTATTTTAAAAGAACTTTATACTGATGACAGTGTTGAAGGACGTGCGAGATATGAAAATATCCAGGAATTATTAAACGGTATTAAAGAATTTGCGGAACGTGAAGATATTGAGGAAAAAGGCCTTGATATTTTTATGCAGGATGTTGCGCTTTTAACCAATGATGATAAGGACGGCGATAAAAATAAGGATACGGTTTCTTTAATGACGATCCACTCGGCCAAAGGTTTGGAGTTTAAAAACGTGTTTATTGTGGGATTGGAGGAAAACCTGTTCCCGTCACAGATGTCGTTAACCAACCGCACCGATTTGGAAGAAGAGCGTCGTTTGTTTTATGTGGCCATTACCCGTGCAGAAGTAAAACTGACCATCACTTATGCCACTTCACGCTATCGTTGGGGTACTTTAACCAATTGCGAACCCAGCCGTTTTATTAACGAGATTAACCCGAAATTTTTAGAACTGGATGTTAAACCAGCCAAATCAACCAGTTTTGATGGCAGTTTTGACAACGAGCGTAAATCGTGGACATCGCAGCCACGCGATTTCATAAGTAAACCCAAACCGGCGGCCGGTGCAACTACTTCTGCCCCACCTGCGCGTCCGAAAACAACTTCACTGCTAGCCAAAGCGCATGTGCCAACACCTGGTTTTACGCCATCACAGCCACATGAATTTCAGGGTGGTATGGAAGTGGAACATGAAAAATTTGGCTTTGGAAAAATCATCAGTTTAGAAGGAACACTTCCAGATGTAAAAGCAACGGTATTTTTCCAGGGTTTGGGGAATAAACAATTGCTTCTTAAGTTTGCCAAACTGATGATTGTGAAATAAGTAAGGAATTAGATTTAGCCGCCGAAAATCAGAGATCCTGAAACAACAAGATTCTTCATCCTGAGAGATAATTTATGGTTTAAAAATCAATATGAGTGATGGATGTACAGAGAAGTTTAAATGGCCTAAAAGTATCGTCATTTCGACCGCAGTGGAGAAATCTTTAAACTAGATTTTAATAACTCGGCTCAAAGATCTCTCCATTTCGCTTCGCTACAGTCGAGATGACGATTTTTTTGAGGAGTATGTCAATGGTACTTGTTTCAGGATATTTTAAAGGTAAAACAAATAGATGCTTAATCAAGTTCAGCATGACGAGTGCTAATAAAATTATGTCCAACTCGGAGGCCTCTGCGCTTTTCTCTCTGCGTGCTTTGCGGTTAAAAACACCCTGGTTAAAAACTTGAAAAAACCCAAATTTATCCTTAATATTGGGTCCGGTTCTCCCGATTACAAACCATGCAACTTACCAGGTTAGAAATTAAAGGCTTTAAAAGCTTTGGCGATAAAGTGACCATCAACTTTAATGAAGGGGTTACGGCTATTGTAGGACCTAATGGTTGTGGAAAATCGAATGTAATTGATGCCATGCGCTGGGTGCTAGGCGAACAGAGTACCAAAGCTTTACGGTCTGAAAAGATGGAAAACATCATTTTCAACGGCACGAAAAACCGTAAACAGGCACAGCTTGCCGAGGTCTCATTAAGCTTTGACAACACCAAAAATATTCTTCCTACTGCTTATTCTCAGGTCACTGTAACACGCAAACTGTACCGCAATGGCGATAGCGAATACCGCTTAAACGATGTACAGTGCAGGTTAAAAGATATTACCGACCTTTTTCTGGATACCGGGATCGGCTCTGATAGTTACTCGATTATCGAGCTGAAAATGGTAGATGAAATTATCACCAACAAAGAGCATAGCCGCAGGTCGCTGTTTGAGGAAGCATCCGGCATCTCTAAATACAAACTTCGTAAAAGACAGACTTTCAGTAAATTAAAAGATACAGAAGCCGATTTGGAACGGGTAGAAGATCTGCTTTTCGAAATCGAAAAAAATCTTAAGACTTTAGAAAACCAGGCACGCAAGGCTGAGCGTTATTATAAACTCAAAGAACAGTACCGTGAGTTAAGTGTACAACTGGCCACGCATCGCATTGCTTTTTTCCGTACTGATTTAACTGCACTAGAGACCCAGGAGCAGCAGCAAATGCTAAACCGTACCGAGCTAAGCACCAAAATAGATACCGGTGAAGCCGAACTGCAAAAACTGAAACTCGACAGCATCAGCCAGGAGAAAAACCTTTCCGTACAGCAAAAAGCCACTAACGAGCTTGTTTCCAAAATCCGCGCTTACGAAAGTGAGAAAAAGGTAAAAAACGAGCAGATGCGTTTTCTGCAGGAAAAAGAAACGCGTTTATCGGGCGAACTGGAAAAAGATAAAAACCAGGTTAACCACATCAAATACAACATCAAACGTTTAAATGAAGAAGTGGTAACAGAAACGGAAGTATTTAACCGTCTCGAATCTGACTTAAAACAGCTAAAATCAACACTGGATACTTTGCGCGAGCAGCAGCAGATTGAAAAAAACCGGATTGATAACCTGATCAAATCGGTTAACGAACTGCAGAATACCGTTTATCAATCGCAAAAAGAAATTGATATCCTGAACATCCAGAAAGATGCCCTGGTACAGGAAAGCAACCGCAATGTAGATGATACCGAAACGAAAACGCTGGAATTAAAGGCTTTTGATCATGCACTGGCTGAGCTTGATATCCAGGTGCGTGAAAAACAGGCCAATATTAAAAACCTTACCGAAGCAGAAGAGCTGTTAAAAATACAATTGGCTACCACAGAAGCTAACCTGAGTTCGAACAAGGAAAAACTAATGGCTGAAAACCGTAAAAAAGATGCCAGGCAAAACGAATATAATCTTACTAAATCGTTGGTTGACAGCCTGGAAGGTTTTCCTGAATCGATCCGTTTTTTAAAGAAAAGCAATGCTTTTGCCAAAAGTGCCTTGCTTCTTTCTGATATTTTATTCTGTAACGAAGATTATCGCATAGCTATAGAGAATTATCTGGAGCCGGTAATGAACCACTATGTGGTTGACCTGTATACAGATGCCGTTCAGGCGATTAACCTCTTAACCGATGCCAGCCGTGGAAGGGCTAACTTTTTTATTCTAGAAAATGTTCCGGATAAAAATCCGGTTGTCGGCAGCTATGAAGGGCTGATATCCGCTTTATCGGTAGTAGAGGTTGATAAAAAATACCAGAACCTCTGCAATTTGCTTTTGCAAAATGTTTACATCGCTGAAAACGAACAAGAAAACCGATTTAAAAACACGCCGACTGACAGTTTAACCGTATTAGCCAAAAATGGTAAATATGCACAAACCAAATTTACTCTGGCGGGTGGTTCAGTAGGTTTGTTCGAAGGTAAAAGGATTGGCCGCGCCAAGAATTTAGAGAATCTGGCAAAAGAAATTAAAGCTTCAGAATCGCTGATCAATAAGTACAACGAGGCCATTAAAGCAGAAACCGATCAGATTTTCAACTTAAAAGAAGCTTCAAAAATCAATCAGATCAATGCTTTGCAGCAAGAGATGAACCGCTTAAATAATGAGCATATTTCTGTACAAACGCGTCGTGATCAGTACCAGGAGTTTATTACCACCAGTGAAAACAGGAAAACAGATATCGCACAAAAAATCGTATCGATAGAGAAAGCTTTATCGGAGAAGTTACCGGCTCTGGTTCAATTGCAAAAGGATCAGCAGGAAGCACATGTTAATTTACAGGAGCAGCAACTCAATTATCAGGAAATTGCCGATCAGGTAAATGAAAGCGCGGGTAAGTACAACCAGGACAATATCCGTTTTCACCAACAACAAAATAAGTTATCGGGCTTAGAAAAAGATTTAGATTACCGCTTTGTACAGGAAGAAGCTTTAAATAAGCGCATCGCCCAAAACGATAAAGAATTACAGGAAACCCTGGTTCAAATAACAGCAACTTTGCAGCACACCGATCTGAGCGATGATACCCTTTTAGAGATGTATCAGCAACGGGAGGAGATGGAAAAAGGGCTTGCAGAGGCAGAAAAAGAGTATTTCGAAATTAAGGGCAGTATTAACCAGGTAGAAACCGATTTAACCAACATCCGCAAAAACCGCGAAGAAACCGATTTCCTTTTAACCGAGATCAAGGATAAAAAGAATGCTTTAAAAATCGACCTTAATGCTTTAAAAGAGCGCTTAGCGGTAGAATTCAACATTGATATCAACGATCTTTTAGAAACAGATACTGCTGTTGAAGCGCTGGAAAGTGAATTTGAAATCCGCCAGAAAGTAGAAAAAATGAAACGCCAGCTGGACGAATTTGGCGCCATCAACTCGATGGCTATGGAGGCCTTTAAGGAAATGGAAGAGCGTTATACTTTCATCCAGAACCAGAAAAGAGACCTTAACGCGGCCAAAACCGATCTTTTACAAACCATTAAAGAGATAGACGATACTGCAAAAGATAAGTTTATGCAGGCTTTTACACAGGCCCGTGAACATTTTATCGTGGTTTTCCGCTCCTTATTTAATGAAGAAGACAGCTGCGACCTGATTTTATCCGATATCAATAATCCTTTAGAAGCTGACATTGATATTGTTGCCCGCCCCAAAGGGAAAAGGCCATTGTCGATCAATCAGCTATCCGGTGGCGAGAAAACGTTAACGGCTACCGCGCTGTTATTTTCACTTTACCTCTTAAAACCTGCGCCTTTCTGTATTTTTGATGAGGTTGATGCACCCCTGGATGACACCAACATTGATAAATTCAATAATATCATTCGTAAATTCTCCGATCAGTCGCAGTTTATCATCGTATCGCACAACAAACGCACCATTGCCAGCACTGATATTATTTATGGCGTAACCATGGTAGAACAAGGTGTTTCCAGGGTGGTTGCGGTAGATTTAAGAGAGGTAGCGGCCTAGTTCAACTTTTCCGTCATTGCGAGGAGGTACGACGAAGCAATCTTTTATTTACATTTTTTTCAATTCGAAAATGAAAGATGTGATTAATTTTCTAATCCCACTTTTTATTCCGATCGTCAGGCTGAATTTATTTTACAAGTAGAAATCGTATTTTCAATCGTCTTGTAGCTACTACGTGGTCAGCATCTTTCTTACTAGACAGACCCTGAAATGAATTCAGGGTGACGCCTCTATATATCCTAATAATTAATATCTTTAAGAAATTTAATTATAATCGTCATTTCGAGCGAAGTGCAACGTAGTCGAGAAATCTATACCAATAAATCTCTCTATTAAGCAAGTTCCCACGAGATGACGATCCTAAATTGTTACAGAACAACTATGAAAATCTTATACATTATTCCCTTAGCCATGATGTTCAGCTGCTGTTCATCCGTAAAAAATCAAAACAATACTGCTTCTGGCAAATTAGACAACCAATTGCTCAAAGATGTTGAAATACTTTCTTCTGATGCTTATCAGGGGCGTAAAACGGGCACTAAGGGTGCAGAAATGGCCAGGGCTTATATTATAGAAAGATTTAAAAAATTAGGTTTAAAATCTTATCCGCAACATGTAAATTATGCCCAGGAATTCACCTTTAATGATAGAAATGGTGCGAAAATAAACGGCACCAACGTTATTGGCTACATTCCAGGCAAAGGAACCAATGTAATTGTTGTTTCTGCGCATTACGATCATTTAGGCGTGATAAAAAATGAAGTTTTTAATGGTGCTGATGATAATGCATCGGGAACGGCAGGTTTATTGAAAATTGCAGCTTATTTTTCAAAGAACAAGCCCAATAACACCATTATTTTTGCTGCTTTTGATGCTGAAGAAATGGGTTTACAAGGTGCTAAGGCATTTGTAGGCAATCCACCAGTACCTATTAATACGATTGCCATTGATTTAAATATGGATATGATCAGCCATAGTGATAAAGGTGAACTTTATGTATGCGGAACTTTCAGGTATCCGGATTTAAAGCAATACATTGATACCACACGGACTGATATAAAAGTAAGTTTAGGCCACGACGATCCTAAACTTGGCCATGATGACTGGACCAATCAAAGCGATCAGGGTGCTTTTAATGCTAAGAATATTCCATTCTTATACTTCGGTGTAGAAGACCATAAAGATTACCATAAAGCCAGTGACGAATATTCTACAATCACCAAGCAATTTTTCAGCCATGCAGCAAGTGCCGTATTGGATGTTGTAAAGAACATCGACAAACAAACCGGTTTACAGCAGTTGTTAAAAAATAAAATGATCATGATGGATAACCCGCGAAAGTCAGAAAGATTTTAACAACATCCTTAAAGTTTACTTTAAACCTGCCCTATTCGGCAGGTTTTTTTATGCTTCACAAAATCCAGTTTAAAATTATTTATCTGTTTATCAAGTGTTTATAAAATAAACTATAAAAATAGTTTGCAAACTATTTTTATAGTGGTAACTTCAATTAACCAAACTACAAAAATAGTTGACATGATAAAAGAACTCACAAAAGCAGAAGAACAGGTAATGCTTATCCTTTGGGAAATGGGCGAAGCCCTGGTAAAAGAGGTCATTGAAAAAATGAATGAACCCAAACCCGCTTACAACACGGTTTCGACCGTAATCAGGGTGCTGGAAAGTAAAGGCTTTGTTGACCATAAGGCGATAGGTAATACACATATCTACTACCCTATCATCAAAGAAACTGATTACAAACGTTTTGCATTCGACAAGGTAATGAACAATTACTTCGAAAATTCTTATGAAAGCCTGGTTTCCTTTCTGGTGAAGGAAAAAAGTATGAGTAACGAAGAGCTCAACGAAATTATTCAATTGGCAGAGAAACTTAAAAAAGACAAGTGATGAGCTGGCTATATTATTTACTCGAAGCAAATCTATACCTTATCCTGTTTTATGGATTTTATAGATTATTTCTCCACAGGGAAACCTTTTATGTTTTAAACAGATCTTACCTGATTTTCAGTTCGATGCTGGCTTTTACACTTCCGTTTGTTCAGCTGGGGTTCTTAAAGAAGGAAATGGTTTTTCACTATACTGGATCTATCCGGATTGACGAACCTACATCCTATTTTACGCTGAAAAACGTCCTTTTAGTATTATATCTGGCAATTTCATCAATTTTAATACTAAAATTTTTGTGGGGGCTAAGACACCTTGCAAAATTAATGCAAAATGCACATAAGCGTAAAGAAGATAACATCACTGTTATTGACATCAAACATTCAAAAGCGGCATTTTCATTCTTCAATCTAATTTTTATGGATCCGGAGATGAACCAAAAAGCTACTGTGCTAAAACACGAAATGGTGCATATTAAACAAAAACATAGTCTTGATATCCTATTATTCGAACTGATACAGATTTCCAGCTGGTTCAATCCGGTTATTTACTTCATGAAGAACGATATCAGGCTTGTGCATGAATACCTTGCTGATGAGGCTACTACCAGAAAAGACATTGCAAAATATGAGTATGCGTTGTTTCTGATCCAAAATTCGTATGGGAATGACAAAATTACCCTTAGTAACCATCTTTTTAATTCCTCATTACTAAAAAATAGAATAACTATGTTAAATCAAAAAAAATCAGCAAAATGGGCCAGGCTCAAATTGTTATTTATCCTTCCCTTAACCGGATTTATGCTATGCCTATCTACAATGGCATTTACAAAAGATTATGCTACCATCCAATTTGGACAGAAAAAGGAAAGCTTAACCATTGTTTTACAGGATACGACGAAGAAAAAATCAGATAAAAAGAGACTGCCTCCTCCACCTCCAAAAGAACCAAGCCCAGCCAAAGTCAAAAAGATGAAAGAAATAAGGATAAATGAACCCGTTATCATCAAGTATGACAAAAGATTACCACCGCCGCCGCCAGTAGAACCAGTTCCTTTAAAAGCAAAAAATAATAATGAATCAAAAGTAAATAAAGTTCGGTTTGCTTCACCTACTGTTAAAAAGGACAGCAAAAAACTACCTTCGTCAATAATGATCACTCCGGATACCAAGCCTGTACCTCCACCTCCGCCTGTAGAACCAAAAGCAACAAAAGGTGAAGTACTGAAAATCAACATTAGCTCCACTCAAGCCAATTGAGCAAAAGCCAGTTAAGAAGGCTAATAAAATAATTACTGCGGTACGTAAACCACATATTTGGTTTCAAAGAAATCTTCCTTAAAATAAGCTGAAAGCGGATATAATTCTGCTTTCAGTTTCGATTCCCTGATCTCTTCTGCCAAATCTCCACCTTTCAGATATAGAATTCCATTCGGAATGGCATTTACTGCATCTTTTTTAAACTTTCCCTGTATCCATGGGTAAAATTCGCCTAAACGGGTCACTGCCCTTGATACTATAAAATTGAACTTTTCTTTAACCTGCTCGGCCCTCAAATGATCGGCACGCAAATTTTCCAAACCTAGTGCCAAAGCCACCTCTTTTACCACTTTGATTTTTTTCCCGATAGAATCAACCAGGTAAAACTGCGTTTCAGGGAATAAAATGGCTAAAGGGATACCCGGAAAGCCGCCTCCAGTTCCTACATCCAGCACAGACTCTCCTGCTTTAAAGGTACAGATTTTAGCTATTCCCAATGAATGAAGCACATGGCGCTCGTACAATTCTTCAATATCTTTTCTTGAAATTACATTGATCTGCGCATTCCAGAAGCTATATAACTCAAACAACCGGGAAAACTGCCCAAGCTGTTTTTCAGTTAGATCGGGAAAATATTTTAAAATGATATCTGGCTTTACATCAGGCATATTGCAATAACTAAAGGATTATGAACTATTTCCATTTTGCATTTTTCTTCCCAAACATGGATAAAAATCCGTTTAAGGTTAAAAACAGAAACAAAAGTATATCTAAAATCGGGAACCACCAACGTAAATCGCCATAGTTTAACCGTTTAAGTAATTTAGGATAGACAAAACACCGGATCACAATGCTTAATCCGAGGATGCCGAGTGCTACATATTGCGCTTCGCGACTCAAAAACATACAAGCAGCAAAAAAGGCATAAAACAGAAACTGGGAAATAATCTGGAGGCTCAAAATAAATTTATGTTTCGGTTTATAAAACTTACCAGCACCAAAATGGCGTTTTTTCTGTCTCAAATAACCTGCCCAGCTTTTATTTGGCTCACTCCACACGTGGCTATCCGGATGTATGCGAATCTCGGTATTATAGCTGTTGGCGTGTGCATTTACAAACAAATCATCATCCCCGGATGGAATATGCATATGCGCTGCGAATCCCTTATTTTTAAAAAACAGTGATTTTTTATAAGCCATATTTCTTCCAACCCCCATATAAGGCATGCCTTTCAGGGCAAAAGAAAGGTAGTTAACCGCAGTAAAAAAGGTTTCGAACCGGATCAAAGCATTTAACAGGCTGCGCTTTTTCATATAAGGCGAATACCCCAATATAATTTCCGTTTGCTCATCAGCGGGCTGCTGCATATCCATCAGCCAGTGGTCAGATGCCGGCATACAATCGGCATCTGTAAATACCAGCCAATCATATTTAGCCGCTTTTATGCCCATGGTAACGGCGAACTTTTTGCCGGCAATAAATTTATCGTTATCTAAAATTTTTACTACCTTAATGTTACGATGCTGTTTTTCTAAAGCTTCTAAAAAGTCCTCGGTTCCATCCCAGGAACGATCATTGACCACTACCACCTCAAATTCAGGATAATTTTGGCTGAATAACGAAGGAAGATATTTTTCCAGATTAACAATTTCATTTCGGGCACAAACAATAACACTGATCGGTTTACGCGCCGAAAACGGCACTTCTTCAATGCTTACCCTGGCCAGCTTCAAATGAACAAATAGTACATAATAAAGCTGAACCAAAAGGCAAAAAACCAATATGGAGAGCAGAATAATTTCAAGCGGGGTTAATATCACGATGGTAAAATAAATAGGCGCAAATTTCTCATTTTTAATCTGTAAATCACTTTTATGTGGATAAAAAATTAAACAAAAATATGCCCTCAATTTTTGCTATTTTTGGCAGATTTTTGACGAGGAAAATATATTATGAAATTTAGTTTACAGGCTAACGACCCACTATCTAAAGCCAGGGCCGGAACGGTCACCACTGCTCACGGCGAAATACAAACACCTATTTTTATGCCTGTGGGTACTGCCGGAACGGTGAAAGCCGTACACCAGCGTGAGCTTAAAAATGATATTGACGCAAAAATCATTCTCGGAAATACTTACCACCTTTATTTAAGACCAGGACTTGACATTCTTGAAAAGGCAGGTGGACTGCATCAATTTATTGGTTGGGACCGCCCGATTTTAACTGATAGTGGTGGTTATCAGGTATATTCATTAAGTCAGGTACGTAAAATTAAGGAAGAAGGCGTTACTTTCCGTTCTCACATTGATGGATCAAAGCACCTTTTTACTCCTGAATATGCAATGGATATCCAGCGTACCATTGGTGCAGATATCATTATGGCCTTTGATGAATGTACCCCGTATCCCTGCGACTACACCTATGCGGCCAAATCGATCAAAATGACCCACCGCTGGTTAGAGCGCTGCTGTACCCATTTTGATAATACGCAGCCTAAATATGGTTTTGACCAAACGTTATTCCCTATTGTTCAGGGCTCTGTATATAAAGATTTAAGAATTAAATCGGCAGAATTTATTGCCGGTATGAATCGTGAGGGCAATGCAATAGGGGGCTTATCGGTAGGTGAACCTGCCGAAGAGATGTACGCCATGACGGAAGTGGTATGCGATATATTACCGGCTGAAAAACCACGTTATTTAATGGGCGTTGGTACACCCATCAATATATTAGAAAATATCGCATTGGGTATCGATATGTTCGATTGTGTAATGCCGACCAGAAATGCAAGAAACGGCATGTTATTTACCAGGAATGGTATTATCAACATCAGGAATAAAAAATGGGAAAATGATTTTTCTCCTTTGGATGCAGAAAGCGATCTGCATGCCGATCAGGTAACCACAAAAGCTTATTTAAGGCACCTGGTCCATAGCAATGAAATGCTTGGCGCTCAAATTGCTACCTTACATAACCTGCATTTCTATCTCTGGCTGGTAAAACAGGCCAGGGAAAAAATCATTGCAGGCGAATTTTATGAGTGGAAAAACAAAATGGTTAAAGTGTTAGGCAATAAGCTATAAAATGAATCTGTTAAAAGGGAGAATAAAAATCATCGATCAGTATATTATCGGGAAATACCTGGGTACATTTATTTATACCCTTGCCATTTTCGTGATCATTATTGTTGTTTTTGACCTGTCGGAAAAAATGGATGATTTTATGAAAAGCGGTCTAAGTTTTTGGGGAATCCTTTCCAAATATTACGCTGGCTCCATTCCTTTTTATGTGAATATGCTTTCGCCACTGATTAATTTCATTGCCGTAATTTTCTTTACGGCTAAAATGGCCGATCAGACCGAGATTGTGCCGATTTTAAGTGGTGGTGTGAGTTTTAACCGGTTTTTATTTCCTTACCTGGTATCGGCCTCCATTATTTTTTCGGCCAATCTACTTTCCAACTTATACCTTCTTCCCTATACCAATACCTTAAAAAATAGCTTCGAGAATACGTATGTAAAGCGTAATGATCCTTCCACAAAGTCCAAAATCCATATGAAACTGGACGACAAAACCTATATTTATATTGATAATTTCGACAACAAAACGAATTCAGGATATCGGTTTTCTTTGGATAATTTTAGCGGAGATGTACTGACCAAAAAAATCGTTGCAGAAAATATAAAATGGGATTCGCTTAAGCGTAAATGGCAGTTGAGCAACTACTCTATCCGTAAGATTGATGGCCTGAAAGAAACCATGATTTATGGTAACGGCAAACTTAAAGATACCATTCTGGATATGCGTCCTGATGATTTTTCTGCCTATGATAACGTGGTGCAAAACTTAACGACGAAAGAACTTTCAGAGAAGATCAGGAAAGAAAAAATCCGTGGCACAGGCGTAATGAACGACCTTCAGTTTGAAAAATACAAACGTTACCTGCACCCGCTTTCTGCTTATGTGTTAACGCTGATCGGTGTTGCCCTCTCCTCGCGTAAAGTTCGCGGTGGGGTTGGTGTATCTTTAGGTATCGGAATCTTCATTAGCTTTGCTTACATCGTATTTAACCAGTTTACACAAATGTTTTCGACCAAAGGCGGATTACCTCCTTTCGCAGCCGTTATCATGCCTACATTATTCTTTGGCTTACTAGGTTTTTACCTGCTAAGAAAAGCACCAAAATAACGATGGACATTACCAAAAAGAATTTACTCATCCTCCATCTTACCGTATTTGTTTGGGGCTTTACTGGCGTGCTCGGCAAGTTGATTTCTATCGATGCAGTGCCCATGGTTTGGTACCGTGTAATGATTGCCGCAGCCACACTCTTAGCATGGTTTTTAATTACCAAAAAGAACATTAAGATCAGCAAAAAACAGTTCATCCAATTCTTTTTAACAGGCGGAGCTGTAGCTATCCATTGGATATTTTTCTTCCACGCCATTAAAGTTTCTACGGTTTCGGTAACCCTGGTTTGCCTGTCTTCTTTTACTTTATTTACGGCAATTTTAGAACCGCTGATCAAAAAACAACCCATACAACCTGGCGATATTTTAATCGGTTTACTCATCATTCTGGGAATATATATGATCTTTAAATTCGAAGGTCAGTATACATTAGGAATAATTTTTGGTTTGTTAGCTGCAGTTGCATCCAGTCTTTTCTCAACCATAAATTCCACGCTGGTACAAAAAAGCGAACCTTCCATCATCAGTTTTTATGAACTTGTTGGGGCATTTTTCTGGATCACCCTATATCGTTTATATGATGGTTCGCTGCTGAATACAGGATTCAATCTTAGCGCTCAAAACTGGTTCTACCTTGCACTGCTGGGCACGCTTTGCACATCTGTTGCATACGTTGCAGGTGTTGCCGTAATGAGAACTTTATCCGCTTTTAGAGTTGCTTTAATTACCAATCTTGAACCTGTGTACGGCATCGTATTGGCCTTTGTTTTTTTTCAAAGCAAAGAGCAAATGACAGGTGGATTTTATATCGGCGCAACCATTATATTGGCCTCAATTTTTCTTTATCCCATTTATAAAAAGAGAAAGAACCAGCTCTAAAACAAAGCCCAGTAATAGGATATATTTGTCAAAAAGCCAACCGTTTTTTATTAAGATAATTTAAGCTGAACGATCCATTGAATCCCTATATTTTGATGGGTCGATTTTTTTATTCAGATCTGATTCCCAACAAAAGCATGATCAAAAATCTTTAAAAGATAGCGCAGAACATAAGCCGTAAACGGCTCAAAAAAGATTACCACAATACCAATTTAGAAGTACCCAAACTTGTCAAAAACTAATCGTTAAAGCCTATCAAAACACTTTACCTAAGCGATAGCAGTTCCATATAAACAGGCGTAATTAAAAAAGGAAACTACGTTAAAAAATGCAATTTCCCGACAGTAGAGGGATCTAAAACACCTCTATTCCGCAACCACTTCACACCACCTCAATAAAGAATACGTTTACCAAAAATACCTGCTTCGACCCTAACTTCCATTCAGATCAAGGCAATATTAATTAACCGCCTGAAGTTGTAATTATAGCATAACAAAGCTAAATTTTTATATCCTTAAATTATACGTTTTTGACCGATAAAACTTATGAAGGATTCAGCAATATCAGATGAGCAAAACACGTAAAAAACACCATCTGGACCGACCTTAAAACAGAACTATAAACCAAGCTTTAAAATATAATTTCAACTTATCAAAAATGAATATTTTATGAACGAAATTCTTTTGATGGCCATCTAAATAAATCTTTAAAAAAGAGACTACATATAACGCCAGTAAAACACAAATTTTGAGCATAAATAGATTACAAATAATCAATCAACATACGCTAAAAACGGGTACGAAATCAGGAAAATATAAAAGTCAAAAGATTAAATTTTTAAATAAAAAAATCACTGACAAAACAGCTTCAAATCAACAATAAAAACTACCAAAAACCTAATATAGAAATACTGAAAAAACTAAGGATTTATTAGCGAAAAAACCTTACAAAAAACTCGTTTGGATCCCAAATAAAAAATGCTACTTACATCTTAAAAAAGCACATATAAAACAATATTAAATCCAGAGATTTTATCCTAAAATTCATATAAGTAATGCGAACGTATCGTCCTGAAATAAGATAGAACCATCTTAAAGATGCTATACCTGGCCTCAGCATAGCTTACAATTTGCAGTACAAACAGTTACTATGCAGCCACAAAACAGCGCAGTTTTTTTGGAATTAATCATTATCAAAACACTAAAAATTGAGCGGTAAAACTAAATTGCTGGACCACTTTTTACGCCTAAAGATGAAAAATTATCAGATCCCACTATTACGATCTGAAAATACATATTGATCAAAAAAAATGCGTTTAAACTACAATAAAACCACTTTTTAATTCAAAAAATCAAATTTCGATAAAATATCCGGAAAACGCCTTTATTCACGAATATCGCAAGGAAACCGCATTATCCAGGCAAAATGTTACGGTTTTTCAGGCTTGAAGTCAGCAAAAAATATACAGATCATTAAAATTTGAGCCTAATTTATAACTAAAATTTAAGCTCCAAAAGCTGAATTTGGTACTCAAAAATTACTGTTTTAGGAATACGTGAACTTCAATTTTAATTTTTTAAACTGATGTAAATCCGGTTAATTCAGCCAAAATCGAGATTCAAAATACTTTAAAACTAAGCTGATATCCTAGCGAAAAAACAGACATTATGTCATTACAAAAATCTTCGCCCGCCATAATCTGTTTTTTTTCATTTCCCAAAATTCTAAAAACTAACACAACAAACGTTTCAATCATCGATTGATCCCGGTTAGTTTTTGGTATTCAAACAAATCAATTTCGCTGTCGGGCTTTCCTTTAATTTCCCGGACGTTTGTTAATCTTTCGCAATCATCCATTGACACTATAAATTCGATAGCGCTTAGCTTAGCACCGAGAACTGCGATCATCTTCTGCCAGTCATACATAATTTAAAAATGGCAGAAAAAATTTTCAGGAAAATCGATTAATAAGTGTAAATTAATTGGATAAAATTGATTAAAATAAAAATAGCCATTTAAGCAACAACCAGTAGTATATTTGCGCGAATTTTTATTCATAAACGAACATTTTATCAATTCAATTATATTACAATAATATTTGTAAATCAGATATTTAAATAAATTTATATGAATTAAAAATTCACTTTTTCAAACAACTATAAATTTCAAAAAACTAAATATTTTAGCAAAGATTTTAGATGAGCTTAAAAAAATTAAACAAAAAACTAATTATCAGTTATTTAAGTACAATCACTTTAAGTTTTGTTTCATTATCTGTTTCTGGACAGATTTTCAGCACTGTGCAAAACCCACTTAGTGTAAAATGGAACTACATTTCATCCGGCGGCTTTAAAATCGTTTATCCCAAAGAACTGGAGAACGAAGCCCAAAGAATGGCTAATACCCTACCCTTTATCTATAGCAAAATCGGGGTGGGCCTGAACCAGAAACAAACCTCTATCCCACTACTTTTACAGAACCGGGGAACGGTAGCTAATGGCTTTGTGCAACTAGGGCCAAAGAAGTCGGAGTTCTATGCTACGCCTCCACAGTTTTTTGACAGCCAGGATTGGCTGAACAACCTTGCCGTGCATGAACTCAGGCACATTGCACAGTTTGACAAATTGACAGGGACACAGGCACACCCTTTTCCTGAACTGGTTTACTTCGCATACTTTGGCGCGGGTATACCCATTTGGTTTTTCGAAGGCGATGCAGTAGTGAACGAAACTGCTTTGACGAATTCGGGTAGGGGCCGACAGCCAAACTGGATCATGCCTTACCGGGCTTCACTTCTGGAAGGAAAAAAATTTACCTACAGCAAAGCCTATTTCGGCTCGAACAAAGAAGTAACGCCAGGTTATTATCAAACAGGCTATTTGATGGTATCTGACATGAAGGAAAAATATGGTCAGTTCATTTCAGACAGCTTACTTGGCGACATCAGGAAAAGACCATGGAGACCGTATCCATTTTCGAAAAGCTTAAAAAAATATACCGGAGAAAATACGCGGCAATATTTTTTATCTACCCAGAACAAGCTGGCAGAAACATGGAAAAAACAGGAAGAAAAATCTTTCACAGAAAACTATGAAAGCTTAAATAAAAAAACAAAAATAGCAACGCATTATTTCTTACCGGTAAGATTAAATAAAAACCAGGTTTTAGCACTTAAAGAAAGTAAAACTGATGCGCGATATTTCGTCATCATTAATGAGGATAAATCAGAGCAAAAACTATTCGGAATCGGTTATCAGGAACAACCTTGGTTTAGCTTAAAAAATGATCTTCTGGTTTGGGATGAAATCCGCTATGACCCCAGGTACAAACAGCGGAGTTACAGTGTAATCTGTTCGTATAATTTAAAGACCAAAAAATTCAGTAAATTAAGCAGCAAAAGCAGGCTCTTCTCTCCCAGCCTATCTGAGGACGGAAAGAAAATTATTACAGCTAAAGTTGAACTTAATAATCAATTTAATTTAGTAGAGATCGATGCCAGCTCAGGAGAGATTTTAAAGACTTATGCAAACCCTGAAAATGAAATCCTGCAAACACCTTCTTTTGACCGGTCAGGAAATAAGGTAGCTTATATCAGCGTAAGCGAGAAAGGAAAAAGTTTATGGCTCGTTGATGGGGAGAAAAAATCCATACTCATTTCCAACAGCCGACAACAACTCAGCCGACCGGTTTTTATTCAAGATAAAATTGTCTTCAATGCACACTTTAACGGCATCGATAATATTTACCAAATAGATCCCGTTTCAAAAAAAATCACAGCACTTAGCGCATCGAAATACGGAGCCTTCAACGCTACGGAAAGCGGTGACGGAAAAATCATATTTAATGATTACAAAATCAATGGTTACGAAATTGCCGAAATTCCTGTTACAGAGAAACCGTTAGGCGAAAATAACTTTGTGGATTTTTCGGCAGCAGCGGAAAAGCAGGAAAATGTTGGTAATGTTTTCCAAAACATTCCGGATAGCATCTACCCATCGAAGCGTTACCATACAGCGTCAAATCTTTTCAACATCCACAGTATTGTTCCGGTAATTGACAACGAATATGTTTTTGGTTTAGAACTTCAATCAAACAATCTACTCAACACGATGGGCTTCTACACCGGCGCAAAATACCACAGAGATTTAAAGCGTTTTGAATACACTGCAGATATCAGCTATAAGGCACTTTACCCTGTATTGAGCATCCTATATCGGAACAGACCTAAACGCACGTTCTACCGCGCTAAAAACACAATACAGCAAGGCGATTGGAGAGAGAACTATATCAAACTAAATGCATCCCTTCCATTATCATTTAACGCGCGTAACAACAACTATGCTTTCACACTCAATACGGCAACCAGTTTTACGCAAAGGTACATGCCTGAAAACATGCCTGCCGGTTTTACACGCGAGCTTAAATTTCCAATGGAGTATAATTTTACTTTTAACCACAGCGTACGCACGACCGAGAGAGACATTGCACCCAGATGGGGGCAGGTGTTCAGGGCAACTTACAATCACCAGCCTTTTGATCAAAATTTAAAAGGAGAAATTTTAGCGCTCGAAAGCTTCCTTTACTTTCCGGGTTTTGCAAAAAACCATTCCTTTCTGGCGAGCTTCAATTATCAAAAAGCAACCGGGGTAAATCAGTACGCAACGGAGATTGCAACTGTTTATGGGTACAACAATATTTTAGCTAAAAGTAAACTACAAAACAGCCTGCTTTTCAATTACCGCTTTCCCTTCGCCTTTCCAGACTGGGAGTTAGGTCCGTTGGCTTACGTGAGAAATTTCAGGGCCGGGCTATTCTGCCATTATGAAAATATCGGTAGCGGCACAACCTTTAACGATCCGAAAACATATGGGGTAGAATTAAATACCAGTGTAAACATTTTACGCTACCAACCTGTTGTAGATTTAGGAGCAAGATTGGTTTTTGTTAATCAGATTTACAATCAAAATCCGATATTAGAGTTTTCATTTAACTATAGTTTTTAAACATGAGCGCAAAAACAATTTCGATCATCATATTAACGGCCCTATTAACCGCCTTCTTATTTTTGAACAGTGATGAGGTGCCATTTAACTTTATCGTAGCAAACGATGTTCAGGTTTCCAAACTGATCGTTATCGGTGTTTGTATCATCGTCGGTTTCATTATTGGCTTTGTGGTAGGCAGACCGAAAAAAACAGTTAGCAGCTATGATGATGAGATTGAGAGAAATCAACCTACGATAGAAAATAAAAATACCTTAAGCGACGAGGATAGAGATTACATCAGCTAAGTCCAAAAATTCCATGGTCTGTGTCTCACAGACCATCAAGAGTTATTTTTCCTGCGTACAACTAGCTTTAATGAGATTAGCTTAAAGTGTTTTGAAAAGCAAGTCCTGCAGCGCTATTGATTGACAGTCGGGCTTTTCGCTAAATCTTTTAAAATGCAATTGTGATGCTGAGGTACGAAGCATCTATTTCATCGCTTGCAGATGCTTCGTACCTCAGCATCACAGTGAAACGGAAGCAGGTGCTAATTTTAAAAGGATATCGCTGCAATCCCGTTTAGGTAGATTGGCAACTGCTGCTATTTGAGGGAGTAATAGCAAAGTGCAAAAAATATTTCTTTACTTAATTTAGTGCCGTCATAATTTCTCCATAAAGAAGTCCGCTTCCACCGCCATAATGCTGGATAATTTTCAACTCAGGTTTTATTCCGGTCAGTCTTGCTCTTAAGGCTTTTTCACATGCTGCATCAATACCGTTCCCCAAAAGAACCAAATCTATTTCATTTGTTTGGCAAATCTCGATAGCTTCATCATCTGAACACACGCAGATTCCTTTCCACTCCGGTCTGGCATTTAACAATCGGTTCATCACAGTCGTAATTTCAGTATCCCTGCCGATATAAAGTATGGTAGTTTGCATATTTTTACATAAATAAACCCCGCGGGTTTTAAATCTGCGGGGTTTGGTTAAATTATTTTAATTCAATTCCATCGGCACATCCATTAACAATACCTCTGCATCTGCAGTATTGGCTTGAAAACTGATTTTATCGGTATCCCAAACACCCAGACCATCTCTTTTGCTCAACACTTGTCCGTTTATGGTTACTTCGCCATTGATCACAAAAGCATAAACACCGTTGCCAGCTTTTTTGATTTTGTATTCAGTTTCAAATCCGGCATTGAATTTACCTAATGAGAACCAGGCATCCTGATGGATCCATACACCGGCATCATCTGCGTTTGGCGATAAAATCTGCTGGAAGTTATTGTGTCTGGCTTCCACATCCAATGTTTGCTGATCGTAACGTGGCGTAACATTTTTCTTGTTCGGAAATAACCAGATCTGCAGCAAATTTAACTGCTCATCTGCATTGGCATTAAACTCACTATGGCTTACACCTGTTCCGGCACTCATCACCTGGATTTCTCCATTTTTAATAACGGCCGAATTACCCATACTATCTTTGTGTGCAATTGCGCCGGCTAACGGAATGGTAATAATTTCCATGTTATCGTGCGGATGGGTACCAAAACCCATACCACCATCAATCAAGTCATCATTTAAAACCCTTAAAACCCCGAAATGCATTCTTTCCGGATTGTAGTAATTAGCAAAACTGAATGAGTGATGCGCATTTAACCAGCCATGATTGGCATGACCCCGGGTGTTTGCTTTGTGCAAAATAAACTGTGACATAAATTTCCTTTCTTATTTATGATACAAATTTACAGCAGTGATATTTAGCAGGCATTGATGTAGGGTAAGAAAGTTTGTCGTGGAGCGGAGAGCGTAGAACCTCTGGCATTGATTTAACTAAGCATTCAGCTTTACAGGAATACTGCCTCAGTTAAGCACATCATAGCATTTGAAATTCTTTCCACATCAATTGAAAGGCATATAAATTCAAATCATTAAAGATAATCTATCCTTAACATGGTTTCAGTTTTAAGTTTATCTGTACCCCTTAAACTTGCACTAATTTAACCAGAACAATCAACCTTATAAACTCATGCAAAAAAACATGATCGGGATGCTATTGGTGTCCTGCCTATTTACATTTTCCTGTGAAAAGAATACCTTGACAGCAGATCAGACCATTACGACAAATCAAGACAAAAACATGCTGACGGTCGGTACGGCCGCAGTTAGTGCTTCCGCAAGCGTAAATACTTATTCCAATACATCGGCGTACATCAGCTCCGGTTTTTCATTTTTAAACCCTACACAAATTGACAAAAACCGCCAGGCCATTGGTGGTAATGCCTATACTGAAGTATATGGCTTTAATGTGCCGGAAGAAAACCGGGTAAGGGGGATTAGATGGAATGAAGATGATGAAAACACTTCGATCTGGCGCCCACAGGGTATTGCAGGTTTTTCCAGAAATGGGGTACGTTATTTGCTAGTGAGCTGGTATGCCAAAGATGCAGCTGAGCGCAAAGGATCAAGGATAAGCATTATCGACATTAGTCCAAGTTCCGGTACTTACTTAACTTACAGACACATTTTACTGGTACAGCCTACCCTACCAACCGGGACATTAGATTATACACAATACGGTTCGTATGCGCCATTAAATGTACATGCAGGTGGAATCGCTTATTTTAATGGAAAAATTTATTTAAGCAGCACGAGTTTAGGCCTAAGGGTATTCGATTTAGATAAAATCATTGAGGTAAGCTCTGGAACCGGCACCGAAAATAAATGCGGCAAAGATGCCGGTGGCAATCTTTATGCTTTTAATTACAGGTATATTCTCCCACAGATAGGTTACTATAAAATCAATGACGCAAGTCCGTTTTCTACTGTTCAGGTAAATTACGAAAATAACCAACTATGGACGGGCCAGTATTATGCTGGCAGTGCCGATGCCTCAATTGTACCTAAAATATTTGGATTTCCAATTGACAGCTCCGGAGAATTGCAAAATTCGGGTATACAAACCGTGATCCCTAAAAACAGTTTGTTTGCTTCCGATCATGCACATGGCATACAGGGCGTTTTCAGAAAAGGCAACAGAACATGGCTCTCCTGCACAGGATCACCCAGCGAATCATACGGATCTACCGCCCGCCTGGCCAGATATACCGATGGCGACACCAATACGGTAAGATACCGGTGGCCTTACGGAGCCGAATCCTTATATCTTGAAACGCAATATGGATATTTATGGAGTTTAACAGAATTCGAACCCAACGCTGGTGCCAATAATGGAAGTCAGGTTAACCGTTGCATATTTGCAGTTGATTTCTCCAAATATGAATAAGCTAGTGACTCAAAACAAAAAAAGGAGATGTAAATAAACCTCCCTTTTTCATCATTTATCTTTGAGATTAAACTAAGTCAACGCCTGTTCAATATCAGCCAAAATATCGTTAATATGCTCCAATCCAATAGATAAGCGGATAGATCCTTGCTCAATCCCCACTTCATTACGTTGCTCTTCAGTGAGCTTGCTGTGCGTACTTGTTGCAGGATGCGTCGCAATGGAACGGGTATCAGCCAGATTTGCCGAGATCGAAAACAGCTGCAAACCATCCATAAATTTACGTGCGGCATCGATACCGCCTTCAACAACGATGGTTACAATGCCCCCGCCTTGTTTCATTTGCTTTTTAGCAATTTCATATTGAGGGTGCGATGGTAAAAAAGGATATTTAACCAGCTTAATTTTCGGGTGCTTTTCTAAATATTCAGCAACTTTCAAAGCATTTTCGCAATGGCGGTCCATACGGATGGCCAGGGTTTCTAAACTTTTAGACAATACCCAAGCATTGAAAGGTGACAATGCCGGTCCGCTGTGACGGGCAAAACCAATCACATCGGCAATCAGTTCTTTAGCACCTAAAATAATCCCTCCCAATACACGGCCTTGTCCATCGATGTATTTGGTAGCCGAATGAATGGAAATGTGAGCACCCAACTTAATTGGCTGCTGCAGATATGGCGTGGCGAAGCAATTATCCACAACCAGCAACAAGTGATGTTTTTTAGCCAGGTTCCCCAGGAACTCCAGATCAATAATATCAATACCAGGATTGGATGGGGTTTCAACAAAAATCATTTTGGTATTAGGCTTAATCAAAGCCTCCCAATCCTGTGGTTTATCCAGATCGGCATAATTAAAAGTTACGCCCCAATTCGAAAAAACATTGGTTAACAACTGGTGTGTAGAACCAAAAACAGAACGGCTTGATACCAGATGGTCGCCATTTTTCAAAAATGCACCAAACGTGGTAAAAATTGCCGCCATACCAGTCGCTGTAGCAAATCCATCTTCTGCTCCCTCCAAAAGACACATTTTTTCGATAAACTCTGAAGTATTTGGATTTGAATAACGGCTATAAACATTACCCTCCTTTTCATTGGCAAACAATGCACGCATTTCTTCTGCATCATCGAACTTATAACTCGAAGTTAGATAAATCGGCGATGAATGCTCCTTATGTAAACTGCGTTCGGTTTGTGTGCGTATAGCTATGGTTTCAAAATTTTCGGATTTCATTTTATTGTGAGATGTGAGATATGAGATTTGAGATTTGAGATTTGAGATGTTAGACAGGAGATTTTCACCCTAAACCCTACACCATAAACCTTTTTTACCCCTTATTAATGGTATAAGTAAAATTAATTGTGGCTGAACGGCCTAAAATATTCGATACGGAGCAGTATTTATCGAAAGTCATGGCTAATGCACGCTCTACTTTCTGGGTGCTTAAATCACCGAATAAATCGAAGCGAATATCAATTACATCAAAAATCGGCGGCATTTCTTCCTCTTTTCTTGTGGCATTTATAGCGATTTTAATATCATCAAGCGGCTCCTTCTGCTTGGTAAGCACATTTACCATATCAATGCCACTACAGCCCCCTAATCCGATCAGTAACATTTCCATCGGCCTGAAACCTTTTCCCTCGCCACCAATAGCCGCTTTTGCATCCAGCTCTACCGTAAAACCGCTCTCGTTTTCTGCTTCAAAATTAAATTTCCCGCTCTTGCGGACTAGATTTATATTCATTTTGTTAGTATCGAGTATTTAGTATCAAGAATCAAGACGCATTTGCTTTAGTCTTTCTGCTTTAACCTTTAAGCTCTATTTAAATATTATAATAAACTATATTGTTTTCTTCCAGTTCAGGCAATTTAACCGGATGGTCAAACATTGCAAAAACCGACGAACCGCTGCCACTCATTAAAGCGAATGTTGCGCCTGCATCGTATAAACTGGTTTTTATTTGACGAATTTGGGGATACTTTGCGAATACCGATGGCTCGAAATCGTTGATAACCTTATTTTTCCATGTTGTTGGATGCAAATGTATCATTTCTTTTAACGATTGCAAAGGTTTTTGCGGTTTTACATGGGCGTAGGCATCGGCCGTGCTGACCTGTACAGGCGGCTTAACCAAAACTTTAAACCAGGCTGACAAATCTACTTCGCACTTTTCAAATTCATCCCCCTTACCAAAGGCATAAACAGGTTTGTTTTCAATAAAAAATGCGCAGTCAGCGCCTAATTGACGAGCATAGCCCTCCATTTTATCAACAGACAGCCCCAAACTGAATTTATCATTTAAAAGTTTGATCAGAAAAGCACAATCTGCTGATCCGCCACCTAAACCTGCGCCAACCGGAATGTTTTTTAACAAATTAATTTGCTGAGCAGGAATATCATAATCCTTTTTCACTAACTGATAAGCTTTGAAACACAGGTTATCATTCGGATCGCCGGGGATATCAATACCATGAATTTTGCAGGAAGTTACTGCTGCATCGGTAATCTCAACCGCGTCCTTAATATTAATCGGATAAAATACCGTTTCGAGGTTATGGTAACCATCGACACGTTTTTCGGTGATATTTAAACCTAGGTTGATTTTTGCGTTTGGGAAAGATAGCATATTAGTCCAGAGTCGTGAGTCGTAAGTCTTGAATCCTAATTGCAAACATACAAATTTTATGTAGTAGGTCCCGGCTTCACGCTGGGACTACCCATATTAAGTAACCCATGTTAGTAATTTATAAGTGTGCATAAAAATGATTCCCAACACCTGATAAATTTTAGATATTTGTAATTAATTATTTATTTAGAATTTAAAGCCCCAAAAGGGGTTTGGGGTGTATGAAACAATATTTAGATTTAATGCAGCATGTGCTTGATCATGGCGCGCAAAAGCACGACCGTACGGGCACCGGAACCATAAGCGTTTTTGGCTATCAGATGCGTTTTAACCTTCAGGAAGGCTTTCCTATGGTGACGACAAAAAAACTGCACTTAAAATCTATTATCCACGAACTGATCTGGTTTTTAAGTGGCGACACCAATATTAAATACCTGAAAGACAATTGTGTGCGCATCTGGGATGAATGGGCTGACGAAAACGGTAACCTGGGACCGGTTTATGGTTCGCAATGGAGAAGCTGGCCCACGCCAGACGGACAGCACATCGATCAGATTACCAATATCATTAACACCATAAAAAACAATCCCGATTCTCGCAGGATTATTGTTTCTGCCTGGAATGTAGCTGAAATAGAACATATGGCTTTGCCTCCTTGTCACGCTTTTTTTCAATTCTATGTGGCTGATGGAAAGTTAAGCTGCCAGTTATATCAGCGAAGTGCCGACATTTTTTTGGGTGTACCGTTTAACATTGCTTCTTATGCGCTACTCACCATGATGGTGGCTCAGGTTTGCGGTCTTGAAGCCGGAGATTTTATCCATACCCTGGGCGATGCGCATTTGTACAACAACCATATTGAACAGGCCAAGCTTCAGTTAAGCCGCGAGCCTAAACCACTTCCAACAATGAAAATCAATCCCGAAGTAAAAAGCATTTTTGATTTTAAGTTTGAAGATTTCACATTGGAGAATTACGAGGCGCATCCTCATATTAAAGGTATTGTTGCGGTGTAAACTTATTAAAAAATATTGATCAACTAAATAGATTGCTTCACCCCCTCTTCACATCCCTTGCTTCAGTTCGCAATGACGCTCTCATTGTCGTCATTGCGAGGAGGAACGACGAAGCAATCTTTTTAAAACATGACATAATCAGTCATAACACTTTAGTCTACAATTTATGACCAATAAACCGAAAAACCTCTCCATCGCCGTAGCAATAGGCGAAAATTACGCAATAGGTAAAAATAACCAGCTTTTGTGGCACATGCCGGCTGATTTAAGGTTTTTTAAACAAACAACATCTGGACACACCGTGATCATGGGTCGCAAGACGTTTGATTCTGTAGGCAAGCCGCTACCAAACCGCAGGAACATTGTGATTACCAGAGATACTGAATTAAAAATTGAAGGTGTTGAAGTGGTAAATAGCTTAGACGAAGCGTTAGCAATCAGCAAGACAGAAGAAAAATCAGTATTCATTGTTGGAGGGGCAGAGATTTACAGACAGGCATTACCTAAAACGCAAACACTTTATTTAACCACCATTCATCATCGTTTTGAGGCTGATACTTTTTTCCCGGAAATTGATCGGAAAGAATGGAAGGTGATCAGCAGCGAAGCCCATAAAGCCGACGAAAAAAACAAGTATGATTATACTTTTGAGGTTTTAGAAAGAATTTAGTTCAAGTTAACCGCAAAGAACACAGAGATTTTCGCAAAGAACGCAGAGCATCTTCTTTACCAGTTATCCTTTGCGAATAGAACCACTACCCCTGCCACCTAAACCCGATGGCAGTGAGCATGAAGCGCAGCGAAATAAAATGTACAGCGGGACTTTCGGAGCCTAAGAAACACAGGTATTGCTTTTTAATAAGAAATCTATTACTTTGTCTTTTTCTAAGAACCCATCTATGAAAGATGCTTCGTGCCTCAGCATGACAGAAGAAAAAGATTAAAACATGACCAGGTTAGAATAAAGCCTAAAGCTGCTGTAATTGCTTTCCAAATCTATCTCATTTTAAACTTAGTCCTCCGAAATGAATTCTGCGTAATGAATCTTAAAGGAATATTGCCCCGCAAAAATTAATCTTAATAAATTATCAATTAAGGGGTTCTATAATTTAAAAATTTAATTAGATTTGCCGACTTGTTAAAAAACAGCGAAAGACAAATTATTTTAAACAAACAATGCAAGGAAAAGGTTTTATTAAGTTTATAGCGATAGTATTGGCTATCGTTTGTGCGTATGCACTTTCTTTTACTTTGGTGGCATCCAAGGTAGAAAAAGACGCGAAAAACTATGCGAAAGGTGACTTAGCCAAAGAAAAGGCTTACTTAGATTCGATGAGTACCGAAAAAGTTTATCCAGTTGTTGGGTTTACTTATCAAGAGGTAAAAGCGAAAGAGATTAATTTGGGTCTGGACTTGAAAGGCGGAATGAACGTAACGATGGAGATATCGTTAGCAGAGTTGGTTAAATCATTGGCAGGCAACCCTACTGATGCAAATTTCAACAAAGCAATTCAAAACGCGCAGATCAAATTAAATGCCGGTGGTAAAGATTACATCAAAATTTTTGTTGATGAATTCGAAAAATTAAGCCCTGGAGTAAAACTTGCAGATTATTTTTCTAATCAGGATAACGCATCTCAGTTAAAACCTAATGCAAGCAATAATGAAGTTGAATCGTTCTTGGAAAAAGAAGCAACCAGTGCTATCGATCGTTCATTTACTGTTTTACGTTCACGTATTGATGGTTTCGGGGTAGTTAGTCCGAACATGCAAAAACAAGAAGGCAGTAACCGGATCTTAATCGAAATGCCAGGTGTACAAGATAAAGAACGTATTGCTAAACTTTTACAGGGTTCTGCCGAATTACAATTCTGGCAGGTATACCAGGTTCAGGAAGTTGCACCATTGTTAGAAAACATTAATAAAATTTTAGCGGCAACATTAAAAACCGATGCTCCGGCAGCTAAAGATACCACCGCTGCTCCTGCCGCTGGCGGTAAATTGGCGGGCTTAGAAAAAGCCGCTGCTAAAGATTCTTCAGCTAAAGGCGGCAAACTTGCCGGCCTGGGCAAAAAAGATTCGACTGCAGTTAGAGCCGAATTGATAAAATCCAACCCATTGTATGCTGTTCTTAACCTTCCTATTTATCAAGGCGAAAACGGACAACAACAGTTAATGCCGGGCGCAGTTGTAGGTATGTCTTTACAAAAAGATACTGCAAAGGTTAATGCTTACCTAAAACTTCCTGAAGTTGCTGCATCTATTCCATCAACGATGAAATTCATGTGGAGCGTTAAACCTCGGGAAGGCTCGAAAGTTTTTGAATTATATGCCATTAAAATGGTTAGTGCAGATGGTAAACCAGACTTAGGTGGTGAGGCAATCAGCGATTCGCGTGCTGACTTTGACCAAAAAGGCAAACCGGAAGTAACCATGTACATGACCAGCGAAGGTGCTGCAAAATGGAAAAAAATTACTGCTGAAGCTGCAGCTGATCCAAATAACAAAAAATCAATCGCCATTGTATTGGATAATCAGGTTTATTCTGCCCCTACCGTACAAAATGAGATTGCCGGTGGCGTTTCATCAATCACCGGTAACTTTACACAGGCCGATACCAAAGATTTATCAAACATCTTAAAAGCTGGTAAATTACCTGCTCCTGCACGTATTGCTGGTAGTTACATCGTTGGTCCAACATTAGGTGCACAGGCTATTCATGATGGATTAATCTCATTTGTAATTGCCTTTATCGTTATCCTGATCTTCATGGCGTTATACTATCACCGTGCAGGCTGGGTGGCTAACTTTGCCTTGTTAATCAACTTATTCTTCATCATTGGTATCCTGGTATCACTTGGTGCAGTATTAACCTTACCTGGTATTGCCGGTATCGTATTAACCATTGGTTTATCGGTAGATGCGAACATCCTTATTTTTGAACGTGTACGTGAAGAGCTTGCCCATGGCAAGAATACTGCTTCAGCAATTCAAGAAGGTTTCAAACATGCGATGCCTTCCATTATCGACTCAAACGTAACCTTGTTTATTTTAGGTGCTATTCTTTACGTTTTCGGTAGCGGTCCGGTTCAGGGTTTTGCCACTACATTATGTATTGGTATCCTATCTTCATTATTTGCAGCTGTAGCCATTTCGAGAGTAGTTTTCGAATCGTTGTTAAACCGCAAAATCGATGTAAGTTTCGATAACAGCCTTACCCGTAATGCATTTAAAAACTTAGCCTTCAACTTTGTTGGCCGTCGTAAAATCTATTACATTATCTCTACCATCATCATTGTTGCAGGTATCGGTATGTACTTCAAAAATGGTGGTTTAAACTTAGGTGTGGATTTTAAAGGAGGTAGAACTTATTTAGTTCACTTTGATAAAGCTGTTAATACTGAAGATTTAAAAACAAAGTTAAACCCGGTTTTCGGTAACGAAACGCCAGAGGTGAAAACTGCAGGTGAAGATAGTCAGGTAAAAATCACTACTACTTTCCACATCGAAGATCAGGACATTAAAACGGATAAAGTTGTAGAAGATGCTTTAAATAAAGGACTAGCAGGTTCAAAATATGAAATTGTAAGTTCACAAAAAGTAACGCCTATCATTGCAAGTGATATTGTAAACGGTGCTTTCTACGCAGTATTGATTTCGTGTTTGTTCATGTTTATCTACATTGTCGTGCGATTCAAAAAATGGCAATATGGTTTGGGTGCGGTAATCGCATTATTCCACGACGTTTTAATGGTATTGTCTTTCTATACTATTTTAGATGGTGTGATGCCGTTCTCATTGGAAATTGGTCAGGATTTTATCGCCGCAATTTTAACGGTAATGGGTTACACCATGACAGAAACCGTTGTTGTATTCGACCGTATCCGCGAGAAATTAAAAGAGTCTGGCAAAGAAGATTTACATGGCGAAGCGCGTAACAACTTAATCAACTTCGCGTTGAACAGTACCTTAAGCCGTACCATTTTAACTTCATTAACCGTATTCTTTGTATTATTGGTAATCTTCATTTTCGGTGGCGATAGCATCCGCGGATTTATATTCGCCTTGTTAATTGGTCGTATCATTGGTACGTACTCATCACTATGTATTTCTACTCCTATCGTAATCGATTTAGGTAGTTCTGCAGAGAAGAAATAAGATCAAAATATTAAAATATACAAGCGCCTCGGGAAATCGGGGCGCTTTTTTTGTGCCAAACCTTATAGGTTTTTAAAACCCATAAGGTTTAAAAGATAAAAGTCTCAAAGCTTTTTATTTCTTTCGAAAAGCAAGTCCTGTAATTCTTCGGTTCCGATAGTCCTGCTATGCATTCCAATCTTTTAATACGCACTGTTATACCGGAGTACGAAGCACGTGTTTCATCGGTTACAGATGCTTCGTCCCTCAGCATGACAGCAGATTCAGGGCTGTTGCAAATTAAAAAGGATTTCCATTGCTATCAGGTTTAAATCATTTAAGGTGGTGCTAAACACCTGCAAATCCCCCTTCGTCATGGAAACGTTATATATGTGGCAAGAGACTGATTGATACTTCCAAAAAACCTCATTTAATAAACCTTTTAGCTATTTTTTTGTTACGTTAGCATTAGATAAAAGGAGATAAAAATGGATTTACAACTTCCTAAAAGCGAGTACCCGAGAGTAGTTATAGTTGGCGGTGGATTTGGTGGTATTGAATTAGCAAAACGTTTAAAGAACAAACCTTTTCAGGTAGTGATGCTTGATAAGCATAATTATCACACGTTCCAACCCCTACTCTATCAGGTAGCTACAGGAGGTTTAGAAGCCGATTCGATCGCGTTCCCTTTAAGAAAGATTTTTAAGGGTCAAAAGAACCTGATTTTTCGCGTAACCAAAGTTACGGAAGTGAATGCAGCAGAAAACTGTTTACAAACTGATATTGGCAGAATTAAATATGATTATCTGGTTATCGCTACAGGTTCTACCAGTAATTTTTTTGGCAATAAAGAAATCGAGGCCAATTCAATGCCCATGAAATCTATACCGGAAGCACTGGATTTGAGAAGTTTGATTTTACAGAATTTCGAAAAATCGCTGATCGAAAAAGATCCGGATAAGAAAAATGCACTGTTAAACTTTGTGGTGGTTGGTGGTGGCCCAACGGGCGTTGAAACATCCGGCGCCATTGCAGAGCTTAAAAAACATGTTATTCCAAATGATTATCCGGAAATGGATTTAAGCAAGGTTAATATATACCTGATTGAAAATTCGCCGGAATTATTAGGCGTAATGTCGCCACAGGCACAGAAAAAAGCCAAAGATTTCCTTACCGATATGGGTGTACAGATTATGAACGAAACCCGGGTATTAGGTTATGACGGGCTAAAACTCAGCTTACAGGATAAAGCGCCTATTTTAAGTTCTACGGTAATCTGGAGTGCAGGTGTAAAAGGAGAACTATTGGCCGGTTTAGACCAGGCAGAAGTTGTTCGTGGAGGCCGGTTGAAAACCGACACTCAAAATTTAGTGGTAGGTTATCAAAACGTATACGCCATTGGCGACGTAGCCGCTATTATTGATGAAGAAACACCTAATGGTCACCCGGGAGTTGCGCCGGCAGCCATCCAACAGGGACATCATCTGGCCAAAAACCTGATCAACATCAAAGAAAATAAACCTTTAGAGAAATTTAAATATTTCGATAAAGGTTCAATGGCTACAGTGGGCAGAAACAAAGCAGTTGTTGATATCGGCAAAATCCGTTTTCAAGGGGTATTCGCCTGGTTTACCTGGATGTTTGTCCACTTAATGACTTTGGTAGGCTTCAGAAATAAGATTATTGTTTTTGTCAATTGGGTTTGGAGTTATTTTAGTTATGATCGGGGCACACGTTTGATTATCAGAACCTTTGCAAAGGACAGAAGTGTGGATTACAGAGCCGAAATACCCTCTGTAAAAGATGAAGTCAAGGTATTTTAGTATTTAAGAGGATTTTTGGGTTAAAGATTGTTTCTTCTTTTCTTAACGGAAAACTTTGCGCAATTTGCGGTTAAACCGAGACTATGAGCCAAAACAATTTCAAATTGATTGAATGTCCGCGCGATGCCATGCAGGGATTGCACAATTTCATTCCGACCGAGCTTAAAGTTGAATATTTAAACCTACTGCTTCAGGTCGGTTTTGACACGCTTGATTTTGGAAGTTTTGTTTCTCCCAAAGCCATTCCGCAGATGGCCGACACCGCTGAAGTTTTAGCAAAGCTGGATTTAAGCAATACAAATACTAAACTGTTGGCTATTGTAGCGAATTTAAGGGGTGTAGAAGATGCAATAAAGCATGAAGCAGTTGATTACCTCGGATTTCCGTTTTCGATCTCTGAAACCTTTCAACAGCGCAATACCAATTCCTGCATAATGCAGTCTTTAAATACGGTTGAAGAAATGCTTTCACTTTGTGCAAAAAAAAATAAGAAGGCGGTCATTTATCTATCTATGGGTTTTGGGAATCCTTATGGAGATGAATGGAATTACGGGATTGTAGAACAATGGGCTGATGTATTAGTGAGCAAAGGAGCGGAAATTCTATCGCTTGCTGATACGGTAGGCGTTTCCACGCCTGAAAAGATAGAAAACATATTACCAAAACTAATTTCAAAATTCAAAAATACCGAGATCGGCATTCATTTACACTCCACTCCCGCCGATCGTTTCGAGAAAATTGAGGCTGCTTATCGTTCAGGCGTAACCCGCATAGATGCTGCATTGAAAGGATTTGGCGGCTGCCCTATGGCTGCCGATGACCTTACGGGCAATATTGCTACGGAAGATGTAATTAGCTATCTGAACTCGAAAGAAGAAATCCTAAGTCTCAATATGGATAAATGGAAGGAGGCAATTGCTTTCTCTGTTAAAATATTTGGATAGGTAATTTTTGATCCACCCCATAACAAAAATTCGTCATTATAAGGCACGAAGCAATCCTACTACTTTGGTTGGGTAGATAAATTGATACGGCTATCACTTTAAGATTGCCAGCCTGTTGCCAGCAGACTTCGTTGGCAGAAAAAGCATCCTCGAAATGACGGAAACTACGCATCCAATCCATCATATAAATCAATCCAATTTGGATTTTTGGATACAATTAAATCTATTTTCTGTTGTCGGTTTCCCCCTTTTATTCTTTTTTCCTCATTAATAGCCTCTTCAATTCCGAAAAAAAATGCATAATAAACCAATTTGTAACATTTATATCTTGAAGTAAAGCTATTTGGAAACTCGTTATTTTTATGTTGCCATACCCTACCCTGTAAATCAGAAGTTACGCCCGTGTAAAATACGGTATTAAAGGAATTTGCCATGATATATATGCAGCCTCCTCTTTCCATATTAGTTCTGTTTAGTAATTAAGACCTAATGAGTGGTCTAGCGATCGCATTAAGATTGCTTCGTTCCTCGCAATGACGATACAATTTTCAAACTTGCTTCACCATTTTAAAATGCTGTATGCCAGCTTCCTCAAACTGATCCCCTTCCGCAACAAAACCAAATTTGGCGTACAAACTCATGGCATCTAATTGTGAGTTTAGGTAAATATAATGCGCATCTTCCGGCAAATCAGATAAAGCCTCAGCGATCAGTGCCCGGCCTACCCCTTGCCCTCTAAACTCCTTTAAAACAGCAAAACGCTCTAATTTATAACCTTTGTCCGTTTTACGCCACCTACATGCACCACAAGGCTGTCCGTTATTGGTGGCCAGAAAATGTATTGATTCGTCCTCATGCTCCCATTCCAGCTCTGGCGGACAATTCTGTTCATCTACAAAAACAATTTTACGGATCGCAAATACTTTATCTAAATCTTCGGGATGGTTAACTTTTTGAACGTGCAGACTCATTATCGTGTTTTTTAAAGTGTTGATTTGATTTTACTTTTATTTCATTCAGTTGCTTCGCAACATCTATTGAATGCGAGCAATGAATATCGGCCTCTTTTTTGGCAAGTGTAGCAATCGCAACGTAAAATTTATGCAATTGATCCAATTCTTTTTCGCTCAGATCTTCAATATCTACCATGCGGTTACTCGCACCTTGTTGCGCGGCAATTAACTCGTTCAATTTTAGCTGGATCGCTTTCCCGTCTTTATTCTGCGCTTTCTGGATTAGAAATACCATTAAAAAGGTAATAATTGTTGTTCCGGTATTAATTACCAGTTGCCATGTTTCAGAGTAATTGAATATCGGGCCACTCACCGCCCAAATTACAACAATTGCTGTTGCACTGATAAATGCTGCAGAACTCCCGGTAAACTTGGTTGCCGCGTTAGCAAATTTTTCAAAAAAATTGTTGCTTTTATTATTGCTTTTAGATTTTGTCATCACCATTTGTTTGCTTAAAGATACCATAAAACAAACAAAAGCGCCATAAGTTTTAAACCTATGGCGCTTTCGCTAATGTTGTAATATTGAAAGATTGAAAAGTTGCAACGTTACAATCTTTTAACGTTTTAAGCTCTTAGAGCTTATCGTTAACGTTAATACAGTTTAAGTCTTCAAAAGCGGCAGTTAAACGCTTAACAAAAGCTTCTTCTCCTTTACGTAACCATACACGTGGATCGTAATATTTTTTGTTTGGCTTATCATCGCCGTCAGGATTACCGATCTGGCCTTGAAGATAACCTTCATTCTTTTTGTAATATTCTAAAATACCTTCCCAGAATGCCCATTGCATATCCGTATCAATATTCATTTTAATTGCACCATAAGAAATGGCTTCCCTGATCTCTTCCTGAGATGAACCGGAACCACCGTGGAATACGAAATTGATTGGTTTCTCGGCTGTTAAGCTGAATTTTTCTTTGATAAAATCCTGAGAGTTTTTCAAAATTACCGGTTGCAATTTTACGTTACCCGGTTTATAAACACCATGTACGTTACCAAAAGCTGCAGCAACCGTAAAACGAGGAGAAACTTTGCTTAACTCTTCGTAAGCATAAGCGACTTCACTAGGTTGTGTATATAATTTCGAGCTATCTACATCGCTGTTATCCACACCATCTTCTTCACCACCCGTTACACCAAGCTCGATTTCGATAGTCATGTTCATTTTAGCCATACGTGCTAAGTATTTAGCAGAAATTTCCATGTTTTCTTCGATAGACTCTTCCGATAAATCTAACATATGAGATGAAAACAAAGGCTTGCCGGTTTCAGCGAAGAATTTTTCGCCGTGATCCAATAATCCATCAATCCATGGCAACAATTTTTTAGCTGCGTGGTCGGTGTGTAAAACCACAGCAACACCATAATGTTCTGCCAATAAATGTACATGTTTAGCTGCTGATACAGCACCTAGAATGCATGCTTGTAATTTCTCATTATCCAACGATTTACCAGCATAAAACTGGGCACCACCATTAGATAGTTGAATCATAACAGGCGAATTTACTGCCTTTGCAGTTTCCATTACCGCATTTACCGTATTGGTACCGGTAACATTTACTGCTGGTAAAGCAAACTGATGTTTTTTAGCCTGCTCAAATAATTCCTGAACGGCATCTCCGTAAATTACGCCTTTGTAGCCTTTTAAACTCATTTCTTGTTAATTTTATTAAGTCCGAAGTTATAAAAAAAATTAACATTACCAGCTTTTGTAACAACAGAATTATCTGCCTAAAAGCAAAACAAAGCCTGTTTAGTGTAAAAAACACATTATCCTTAGTGTAAAAAAGACACACCTTTAGAAATAATCAATTTACAAGGAATTTTAACAAACAACCAAAATCCGGTGTACAATGATCAAATGCCAACAATTAATGTTCCGATTTACGAGTTTAATCATTGTGATTTGAATATTGATCATTAATTATTGATCATTGCGATTTGATCATTGGTAATTCTTTATCTTAATTTTATTTTTCGTTTCTTTGCAATCCAATTCTTCAAAAAATTATATGGCTTGGTTTAAGAGAGAAAAAAAAGGTATCATTACTACAACAGAGGAGAAAAAAGAAGCACCGGATGGGTTGTGGAATAAATGTCCGAATTGCAAAAAACCGCTACATCAGGCAGAGCTTCAGGAAAACAAATATGTTTGCCACTATTGCAGCTACCATCTGAGAGTAGGCTCTAAAGAATATTTCGAGGTTTTATTTGATAATAATCAGTTTAAAGAGTTGTTTCCTAACCTCACTTCGGGCGACCCTTTAAATTTTAACGATAACAAACCTTATACCGATAGAATTAAAGAAAGTCAGGCTAAAACAGGCTTAAAAGATGCGATCCGTTCGGCGGTTGGTAAAATTGAGGGAGAAGACATCGTGATTGCCTGCATGGATTTTGCTTTTATTGGCGGTTCAATGGGCTCAGTTGTAGGTGAAAAGATCGCAAGATCGATCGATTATAGCATTAAACATAAAGTTCCGTTCCTCATGATCTCAAAATCAGGTGGTGCACGGATGATGGAAGCTGCATTTTCATTAATGCAAATGGCTAAAACGTCAGCGAAACTGGCTTTATTAAGTCAGGCAAAAATTCCATATATCTCTTTATTGACCGATCCAACTACTGGCGGTGTAACGGCTTCTTATGCCATGTTAGGCGATATCAATATTGCAGAACCAGGCGCATTAATCGGTTTTGCAGGTCCGCGGGTAATTAAAGAAACCATTAAAAAAGATCTGCCTAAAGGTTTCCAGACTTCAGAATTTGTGTTGGAACATGGCTTCCTGGATTTTATTGTAGATAGAAGGGCCATGAAAGCTAAACTGGGCGCATTTGTAAAAATGATGAACAATTAGTTGGTTCAGTAGTTCATTGGTCATTAGTCATTGGTTTATTAATCATTGGTCATTGGTCATTAGTTAATTGGTCATTGGTCCATTAGTCATTGCTTTATTGGTGATTAGTGAAAGTCTCCAATGAATAAATAAACATTATAAAAAAAGCAGGATTTGAATAACTTAGGTTAAATCAGTCCTGCTTTTTGCTTTAAGCACCCGTACACTCCGGGCTTTTCATGGCAATCACATTTATTTAACATGAACTGGTAATTCTTTTGATAAATTTTTCCAGCGAGTGCCTTTACTACAAAGGCTTTAAGCCACAAAGGAAAAGCTGTTATTTATTTAGATGAACTCAGTTACTTGCCTTACGCGTCAGTATGACTCGATAATAGAACGTGTCTTGCAACATTTCCATTAACATCTCACAACCCTACCTCATATTTCATAAATTAGCCTCAACTCATTAACTCTAACTAATTATGAATAAAAAACTACTGTTTTCTGCACTGTTTCTTTGTGCTTCGACCAGTCTTTTTGCACAAGACCGGAAAGTAATTGATAATATCATTAAAGAAGTAAACGAAAATTCTCAATTGGAGAAACTGGCGCACGAACTTTTGGATGTTGTTGGGCCACGATTGGTTGGTTCGCCACAGATGAAACAAGCTAACGACTGGGCGATAAAAAAATATAGCGACTGGGGCATTTCGGCTAAAAACGAAAAGTGGGGCGAATGGGCCGGTTGGGAACGCGGCATTACACACATTGATTTAGTAAGTCCGAGGGTTCGGACATTAGAAGGCACACAATTGGCCTGGAGCCCATCAACCAATGGTAAAACCATTAATGCAGAAGCCATTATCCTTCCGGAAATTACAGATTCGGCATCTTTTCAGAAATGGTTACCCAACGTAAAAGGTAAAATTGTTTTAATTTCAATGAACCAAATATCTGGGCGACCAGAAAAAAATTGGGAAGAATTCGCTACAAAAGATCTTTTTGAAAAATTTAAGAAAGAAAAAGCCAATGCAGCAAAAACATGGACGGCCAATTTAGCTAAAACAGGTCTTACCGCAAGAACACTTCCTGTAGCTTTAGAAAATGCTGGCGCGGTGGCTGTTGTCATCAATAACTGGTCGCAAGGCTTCGGTGTAGACAAGATTTTTGGCGCCAACACCACTAAGGTGCCAACATTAGATTTATCTGTCGAAGATTACGGTTTGGTATATCGTTTGGCTTTAAACGGCAATAAACCGATGCTTAAAATTGAATCAGAATCAAAAAAACTGGGAACTGTACCAACCTTTAATACCATTGCGGAGTTAAAGGGCAAGCAAAAACCAAATGAATATGTGATGCTATCGGCGCATTTCGATTCGTGGGATGGAGCAAGTGGTGCAACAGATAATGGTTCGGGTACCATTTTAATGATGGAAGCCATGCGTATTTTAAAGAAATTTTACCCTAACCCAAAACGCACCATTCTGGTAGGACACTGGGGGAGCGAAGAGCAAGGATTAAATGGTTCGAGGGCATTTGTAGAAGATCATCCGGAAATCGTGAACAACCTGCAGGCGCTGTTTAACCAGGATAATGGTACGGGCCGTGTGGTTAACATCGGCGGACAGGGTTTTGCCAAATCAAAAGATTACATTACCCGTTGGTTGGCAGCCGTACCAGATACCATTAAAAACCAGATCAAAACCAGTTTTCCGGGGACACCGGGCGCAGGCGGTTCTGACTTTGCTTCGTTTGTGGCTGCCGGGGCATTGGGTTACTCTTTAAGTTCTACCAGTTGGGATTATGGCACTTATACCTGGCACACCAACCGCGATAGTTATGATAAACTGGTTTTCGACGAAATCAGAAGTAACGTAATTCTGGCCGCCATCATGGTTTATATGGCTTGTGAAGATCCTGAGAAAACCTCAACCGAAAAAGCAACCGATTTACCTGTAAATGAGCGTACCGGAAAACCAGCAACCTGGCCGGTACAAACAAAATCAAACAGAAAAGGTGGGTTGTAGAGAAAGAATTTTAATATAATTTAAAGGAGCATTTGGAAACAGATGCTCTTTTGGTTTTTTCAAAAAAATGCGACGTGCAACATTATTTAAAAAAGGGTCGTCTTTTAGACAAAAAAATAGGATGGAAAATATAAGTAAAATACTACTCTGTCTTTTATTCGTTTTCACCGGTAACATGTGCTTTTCGCAGTCGCTATCGCAAAATGATTTTATCGAAGACCTGGAGTACATTAAAAAAACTTTACCAAGCAAACACACCAATCTTTTTGCCAAAATAGATTCTTTGGCATTTATTAAAAAGATTGACATGATTGAAATCAAGACGGGTTCTTTAGATTATGAATCATTTAGTGCTGAGTTGTTTAAGCTCACTGTTGCAATTGGTGATGAACACACTTTCATAGAACGAAAATTCACTAAAATACTTCCGATTCAGTTCGAGCTGTTCAAAGAAGGCATCTATGTAAAAGGGATTGATACTACAAATAAAGCGATGTTATACTCGAAGTTATTTGCCATCAACAACATACCTGTTAACAAGATAATTAACTTATTCAAAGAAGTTATATTGAGTGAAAATCAATCTTACTTTAACGATCACCTTTTGCGATATCTTAATAACCCTACATTTTTGAAGGGTTTAGGGATTTTAAATTCCGACCAGAAAGCAGAATTTACTTTAATCGATAAAAATAACATAACTAAAAAGATAACGCTTACTGCGATTACTAGCAATAACATTATGGACCTGCAATTGGACAAAGGCAGTACTGCTTTGCGCGCTCAAGAGAAAAAAGGTCATTACTGGTTCGACTTTAATCCAAGTCTCAAAACCGTATATGTCAATTATAATGAATGTAAGGAAGATCCTGGCAATCCTTTTTTGCAGTTTAACGACGAATTATTTAAAACCATTAATCAATATCAACCCGAAAAGCTAGTGCTTGACATACGGGAAAACAGTGGAGGAAATTCGGGTATTCTATGGCCATTTATAACTGAAATCAAGAAAAGCTACCTCAACAAAAAAGGAAAATTCTTTGTACTTATTGGCAAGAAAACTTTTTCATCAGCTGTAATGAATGCCGTAGAGTTGAAAAAAAACACCAACGCCACATTTATAGGTGAGGCAAGCAGTGGGAATATCAATCATTATGGAGAAGTTAGAGGCTTTAAATTACCAAAATCGAAGATAATTATTGCTTATTCTACCAGATATTGGGAAAACTGGAAAGGTAAAAAAGGTCCACTAAGACCCGATGTAAGAATTAAGTATTCAATTAAAAATTATATACAAGGCAAAGATGAAGCGCTGATAGCAGTAAACAAAATTTAAAAGGGGTTAACGTTATAAAAAAGATTTTATAAAAGCGATTCTTAGCACTTTATAATAACAAAAACAGTAATTGATAAAGGTCCAATGAATTAAGTATTATAAACAAATGGCTTTCAGTTGCGAACTTACTCCTCTTTCTTCTGAAATTTATAGAACAGATACCCCAGAAAAGGCAAAATTAAAACACTACCTAACAATAAAGCTAAACCCAAACTATAAATCGTTTTGTCCGGTCCCGCAGTTTCGAGTAACGAAATCGAATCTCCGCTTTTTAAACGGATAAAATTTGGAAAGTGGGCATAACTTATCGCCAACAGGATCATCGTTACCTGGAATCCAGCTAAAAGGCGTAAAACCTTAGTCTTTCCTTTAATTAACAGGTACCATAACAGCATAAGCGATAAACTGGCTAAAATAATGGCTGATAAACCCACATGGCTTTTAAAAACCCAATCAATCAGTGGAATTTTATCCCGTTGCGCAGCAACAAATACCATTGCACCAAAAACCACTGCTGCCACATTCATAAACATTGCTTTTTTTATAAACCGACGTTTATCATGGGTTTCTGTTGTTTCGCCGATGAGATAAATGGCCGCAAGGAAACCGCAAAGTGAAACCGTAAAGAAACCCACAGCAACAGAAAACCAGTTTAACCAGCCTGAAATATAGGCTGTATAAAAATCGGTGGCCTGCGCATCAATATGTCCTGAAATTAAACTTCCTGCAATGATGCCCAAAAATAAAGCGGTTACAAAGCTCGAATACCGAAATATCCGGTTGTATAACCATTGCATATCATCTTTTACAGCATCATAATGGCGAAATACAAAAGCGGTACCACGGGCTATAATCCCGATAAGCATAATGGCCAACGGGATATGCAGGTAAACCGACATGGTGGTGTAAATAAACGGAAAACCAACAAAGAGGATTACAATCGCAATAATCAGCCACATGTGGTTAGCCTCCCATACCGGACCAATGGCATGATACATGGTTTTACGTGTTCGGCTCCTATTTTTTGTTGAGGTAAAGAGTTCTATGATTCCTGCACCGAAATCGGCTCCACCCAATAAAAAGTAAAGCAGAATGGCCATACATAAAAATGTGATTACTACTTCTTTCATATTCAATATGATTACACCGGTATTTTGATTATGCTGATTAATGAGATTTGCTTCGTGTTGTTCATACTTAGCTATGCAAATGAGTATTAGATTCGACTTTATCATATAACACCGGTACCATTTTAATCTGCCGGTAAAGCAAAAACGTTACTATTATGCTTAACGACAGGTAAATGGCGGTGAAAATATAAAAGGAATACGCAATACCGGGCATTGGTGTAACCGCATCCCTGGTACGCATAATACCATAAATAATCCACGGTTGACGCCCTACCTCTGTAACTACCCAACCAGCCTCTAAAGCAAGGTAACCAAGCGGAATGGCCAAAACAAATAGTTTTAAAAGCCATTTTTTTTCTATTAAGGACTTCTTTTTGAGAAGGATAAAAAAATAGGTTAAAGATATAAAGAGCAATAATGTACCAATCCCCACCATGATCTGAAAAGCATAATGGGTAATGGCTACCGGTGGGTGCTCGTTTTCAGGAATCTGATCCAGCCCTTTAACTTCAGCTTTAAAATTGCCATGTGCCAGAAAACTCAATGCCCCCTTAATTTTGATTGCGCCTGTTACCGATTTATCTTTTTCATTTACGATACCACCAATCAATAGCGGCGCTGGCTTTTCGGTTTTGTACAATGCTTCCATCGCCGCCAGTTTTGCCGGTTGGCGTTTGGCAACGTCTTTGGCAGAAATATCGCCACTCAAAGGTTGTAACAATGCCGCAATACAGGCAAATACGGCCGCTATTTTAAAGGCTTTTAAATGAAAATAGGTATTTCTGTCCCTTAAAATCATTAATGCGTGTACGCCTGCCACAGCAAAACCAGTTGCTGTAAATGCGGCTAAACACATATGCAGCGCCTGAGTAAACCAGGCTTTATTGAACATGGCCTGGATAGGATCGATATTTAGGTATTGTCCGTTTACAAAATCAAATCCTGCCGGACTATTCATCCAGGCGTTGGCGGCAACTACCAAGATCCCGGAGGCTAGTCCACTTACCCCCACAACCATTCCTGTAAACCAATGGAACCACTTATTTAACTTATTCCAGCCATAAAGAAAAAAACCGAGCGCTATAGCCTCAATAAAAAAGGCCGTTCCTTCAAGCGAAAAAGGCATTCCGAATATTGGCCCGGCATGATCCATAAATTTTGGCCACAACAGTCCCAGTTCAAATGACAACATGGTACCAGATACCGCGCCAGTTGCGAAGAATATGGCTACCCCTTTACTCCAGGCTTTAGTCAGGTTTTTATACACCTCATCGTTCGTTTTAAGCCATTTGTAATGCGATACGGCCATAAAGAAAGGCATCACCATACCAATACAGGAAAAAATAATGTGGAAGCCTAGTGACAAGGCCATTTGCGAGCGGGCTGCTATAAAATCATCCATGGGCTGTAGATTTTGTATGGTAACAAATATAGTCGTTAATGATTAAAGCCTGTGGTCATTCAATGATGTTGAAAGGATTATTTAAAATATAGAACGTTTATAAATTGAAAAAAGATTTGGAGGACTGTCGTAAAGGAACCATATTTTTTTTTGTCACAGATGAGTATAGGCAGATATCGTCATTTCGAGCGGAGTGCAACGCAGTCGAGAGATTTGTCAAGACAGATCTCTCTCCCGAATATTCGGGACTGCGCTTCAGTCGAGGACGAATTTTCTTATGGAATATGAGGTTAGGCTCCCTTCAATTCATCATAAGCAGCGGTTAAACTTCTTTCAATGCCTTCTCCTTTCCATTCGGGTGCATTTGGGATGGTAGTGGTTTTTAAAATATCTTCTTTGCTTTTACCTGCTTTAATTTCGCCGCCTACATAGGTTAAAAGGTTTTGGAGGTAATTTTGAAAAGCTTTAACATCAGCTTTACTTCCGGTTACTTTTTCCGGATCAAGACTATGTCCCCAGATAAACAAGGTATCACCATCAAACTGATTCTGAATCTTATCCAAAGCAGTGATCCAGTTGCCGATGTGGGCACCATTTTCACGATCAATGTATGGAAATTTACGGTTGAATACCAAATCGCCTACATGCACGATATTCGCATTTTCGAAATGATAAACGGCATCACCATTGGTGTGACCAGAGCCATAGTAATAAGCCTTTATATTTTCGTCGCCTACTTTAGCGCTCCATCTTGTACCAAAAGTGCTATCAGGCAAAAGCTGTTTATCTAAATTATTGGCTTTCTCTGCTCCTCTTTTTTGGTTGACCAGTGAATTTTGGTGAGCTACGACTTTTTCTGCCAATCCTTTAAAAGAAATATTCCCGGCGGTATGATCACCGTGGTGGTGTGTATTGATCAGGTATTTGAAAGGTTTTTCGCCTAACTTTTTCAATTCATCAATCACATGCGGTGCCGTAGTCGGGAATTGCGCATCCACTACTACAAAACCGCTGCTTGAATTTAACCAGCCAATGGTCCCACCCTGCTCGGTAAATATACCAACATTATTACGGAGCGGCTTAAAATCATAAGCGCGCAATAACTCTTGCTGAGCAAAAACATCGGTTTTATAAACTGATAGCAAGGCCATAGCAAGTGCTGAATTTTTAATAAAGTTTCTTCTTTCCATTTTCGGGATGATGCTAAAAAACCACAGCAAATGCTGTGGTTTAAATTTAATGATTTACATGCCAAAATAGCAAATTATATACCTGCACCTGGCGTAGTACCCGGTTCATGTCCGGGGCCGAATGAATTATTCTTTCTGTCTTTATCTTTGTTAAACAGATTGGTAGCTACTTTCGATGACTTATTTTCATCTAAAGTTCTATCTTCTTTAATATCTTCTGCTGTTTTATCCAGTAAATCGTTCTCAACAACTTTACCTTGTTCTTTATTCGTTTCCATAGTAATTGTAAATTGATGTACTATAGGAACAAGCAAAAAATGAGATTGTTTTTATTAATCCTCGCAAGAATGGGATTTGATCGATATTATAGTTGGTGGGCCATGAATAAGATAGTTGATTTCGATAGAATCCTATTAATAACAGTGGTCATCCCGACTAAAACGCAGTGAAATAGAGAGACTTGTCTATGCAGACTTAACTGCGCAAAGCACACCATGGTTTTCGGCTCCGTCGCGCTCCACTCGAAATGATTGTTAGGCGTGAAACTTCACTACCTCATAAAACGTCTCCTGTTACGTTTTACAACATTGCCCCGGGTAACTTCCCTAACTCATGAATGCAGCCGAAAGAATGAAACTTCCTTTTATGGATTTTATTGAAATGGTTTGAGGACTCGAATGAAAACGGACTGAAGATAAACCTGTAAATGTGTTTTCTTTCTTCATTTGATTTTTCTTCCAATTTAGCGTTTTCCTGATTTTGAGTGTTGTGGTTCGTTTCCATGTTGACATAAATTATTGAAAACCTTGCAGGCTTTCAGGGTTAACAATTTTAATAATGATTAAAAGCTTTTTTAAAATTTGCTTAACCTTATACCATGGGAATCTGATAAGGTTTCTTGCCGCAACAACAGGTTAAATGGCGTGGATTGCCATACGTTTGATTAAATATAAGTTTATTTTTCGGGTTTTGCAAGTTACTTTTTGTGCGCAGAAATATTTAATCTTAGTTTTTCCTTAATCATTTTTTTGGAAAGCAATGGCAGTACTACTTAGCTCAATACAGTCCTGCTCTCCACTTTACTACGCCGTGCTACGTGTCCGTTCCGATCAGGTTTAGGTGGCACGGCCGGTAATACTATTTGGGATTGCTGGGCGCGCTTTCAATGTTTGGTGACTCACCAAACACAATATGAAACTCACCAAATGAGAATCAAACAATTTATTATTATCTTGATAAAAATATAATCACATGAATTCCGATATTTTTAAAGATAGAAGAAAATCATTCATTGACTATAATGAAACTTACTTTTGGACTTGCACGATTAAGGATTGGTTGAACTTGCTAGAACCACTAAATTACAAGCAATTAGTTTTAAATTCTTTAAGAAAACTTGTTATAAATAATTTTATAGAGGTGTATGGCTTTGTAATTATGCCAAACCATATCCATTTGATTTTAAAAATTTTTAAACCAAACGGTAAAGAAAAACCGAATGTCAGTTTTTTGAAGGATACTTCCCATGAACTAAGAAAAGACCTTATGATCAACAATCCTGATTTTTTAAGACTTTTTGAGGTAACAGAATCTGATCGTAAATATCGGATATGGCAACGTGATCCCCTTGCAATCAATATGTTCGATCTCAATATATTGGAGCAAAAGCTAAATTATATCCATCATAACCCATTACAAGCGAGATGGTGTTTGGCGCAAAACACTGAAGATTATTATTGGTCTTCTTCCAGGTTTTACAAAACTGGCGTAGATGATTTTAATATACTAACCGATTACAGAGATGTATTCTAATCTCCATACTTATTGGCTCACTAAACACGAATATTTTATGGTTGGTGAACCACCAACCTTAGCAATGTGATAAATATTATGGCTGGTGGGTCACCAGCCAGGGAATAGTATTTTAAGCTAAAGCATTCTGCTTCACTACCATTTTAACTTTTTCGACTACGTAATCCAAATCTTCTTTAGTGGTGTATTTACTGAATGAAAAACGTACTGAAGGACGGTTTGGATCGGCCTTTATACCATTTAGCACATGTGAGCCTATATTTGAACCCGATGAACAGGCACTACCCCCGGAAGCGCAGATCCCGTTGATATCCAAATTGAACAATAACATATCGGCCATATCCATTTCCGGGAACGAAACGTTCAGCACGGTATAAAGGCTTTTATCGGCATCCGTTTCCCCATTAAAAGCAATCCCCGGAATTTCGGCAATTAGTTGTGTTTTCAGATAATCTTTTAAGCCCTGAATATAAGATCGATGCTCATCCATCTCTGCATAGGCAATTTCCAGGGCTTTCGCTAAGCCTACAATGCCATATACATTTTCGGTACCACCACGCATATTGCGCTCTTGTGCGCCACCATAAATCATAGGCGGAATTTTAATATTGCTATTTACATATAAAAAGCCAACACCTTTAGGTCCGTGGAGTTTATGCGCAGCGCAAACGATAAAATGCGCTTTAAGTTCGCGTACATTATGTGGATAGTGCCCCATGGTTTGAACGGTATCGGCATGGTAAATGGCATTGTATTTTTCGCAGATATCGCCAACCTTCACCATATCCGTTAGCGTGCCTAACTCATTATTGGCATGCATTAACGAAACGAAAGTGCGTTCGTTATTTTGAAGCAGTTCTTCTAAATGGTTGTAGTCTATATTGCCTTTCTCATCGATATTGACAAAACTTAACTTATCAATTTCGCCATTCTTGAGCATTGTATTTAAAGTATGCTCAACGGCGTGGTGTTCTATTTTTGAAGTGATGGCATGTTTAATACCATAGGCTGAAATGCCGCAGCGGATAGCGGTATTATCTGCCTCTGTACCACCGGATGTGAAAAATATTTCAGATGGAGACGCATTTAAAAGACCGGCAACAGTTTTACGGGCCTTCTCAACCAATGTTCTCACCTCGCGGCCAAGTGCATGAATGGCAGACGGATTACCAAAATAGTTTTCCATCACGTTTGTCATCTCCGCGATTACCGCCTGATCTAAGGGCGTTGTGGCCGCATTATCTAAATAGACCCTTTTCATTTTATGAATATTTAAAAAGTTAGTGTTGCAAAGCTGCCTGGTTAAGGTCCGCCCTGTTTAAATGTTCAGGATTTAATCGTTTTATTAAATCCTGAACAGGTATGCCTGATCCCAGAATCCGTATTAGAGATTAAAGGTGTAATATTTCTTTAATATCAGAAATAATTTTGTTTGCCAAATTTTCGGCAATGGTTTCATTTTCTGCCTCACTATAAATCCTAATGATCGGTTCGGTATTAGAGCGGCGCAAATGTACCCAAGTTTTATCAAATTCGATCTTCAAACCATCAATTGTGCTGTAAGGTTGATTTTTATACTTCTCTTCTACCTGCTTTAATAAATAATCGATATCCATTTCAGGTGTAAGGGTAATCTTATTTTTAGAGATATGGTATTGCGGATAGCTGGCCCTGAGTACCGAAATAGATTTACCAAATTTAGCTAAATGTGTTAAAAACAAGGCAATTCCCACCAAGGCATCCCGTCCATAGTGCGATTCGGGATAAATAATCCCTCCGTTTCCTTCACCACCAATAATGGCTTGGGTAGCTTTCATTTTGTTAACCACGTTTACCTCACCTACAGCCGAAGCATGATAGGATGATCCTGCTTTTTCGGTTACATCGCGTAAGGCACGGGTTGATGAAAGATTTGAAACGGTATTTCCCGGCGTATTTTTTAATACATAATCAGCTACGGCCACCAAGGTATACTCTTCGCCAAACATGCTGCCGTCTTCATTCACAAAACATAACCGATCAACATCAGGATCTACTACAATGCCTAAATCAGCATGCCGTTTCTGTACTTCTTTCGATATTTCAGTTAAATTTTCTGGTAAAGGTTCAGGATTGTGCGGAAAGTGTCCATCTGGCGTGCAGTACAATTCTACTACCTTACTTACGCCCAGGGCTTTTAATAACGCCGGGATAAAAATACCGCCTGTAGAATTCACACAATCGATTACCACTTTAAAATCAGCCTTTTTTATTGCTTCAACATCAACCAATGGCAAAGCCAAAACTTTATCGATGTGTTTTTGCAGGTAAGTATCATTTTTGATCACTTTTCCTAGCTTATCTACCTCGGCAAAATCAAAATCAGCACTTTCTGCTAAATCTAAAACTTCTTTTCCATCAGCATCGCTAATAAACTCCCCACTGTCATTTAATAATTTCAGGGCATTCCATTGCTTAGGGTTATGGCTAGCGGTTAAAATAATCCCACCTCCTGCATTTTCATCAGGAACGGCCACCTCAACAGTTGGCGTGGTTGACAAGCCTAAATCGATTACTTCAATACCAAGGCCTTGCAAGGTTCCAATAACCAGGTTGTTGACCATCTCGCCGGAAATTCTCGCATCGCGGCCTAAAACAATCCTTTTATTGCCGGTTTTATTTACCACCCAGCAACCAAAGGCAGCTGTAAATTTTACAATATCAATTGGAGTTAAGCCCGCTCCTGCCCTTCCGCCAATGGTTCCCCGTATTCCTGAAATCGATTTTATTAGAGTCACTTCTTATAATTTATTAGAGGCTCCAAAAATAAGAAAAAAAACAAGATAGCTACTATTTAAACCTGGCTATATACCTGAATTTATGTAGTCCTTATGTCTACCTACGCGGTCAATTTAATAGAGCAGTGTAGCGCTTCACAATAAAATGGCGTGTAACTAAATTCCTTACAGCGGATCTTTTAAGGTGCTTACATAAGAAGTTGATTTACTTGATATAAAAAATCAACCCATAATATTTTTGCAACGTTATTGCATAAAAGCACATTCTAACTTTACTAGCGATTGTAAAACCTTATATTTGCATCTTTTTAAAGATACAAACAGCTTTTATATGCAGCGCAAGTGGTTTCAATATTGGTTCAATTCGCCATATTATCATATTCTTTACCAACAAAGAAATGATGCTGAGGCCGAATTTTTTATTGATAAGCTTACCGCTTTTTTAAATCCTGAAGCTGATGCCAAAATGCTTGATATTGCCTGCGGAAAAGGCCGGCATTCTATTTACCTGAATAAAAAAGGCTTTGATGTTACAGGTATTGATTTATCTGAACAGAGTATAAAGTACGCAAAGCAATTTGAGAACAGCAAATTACACTTCCTGGTGCATGATATGCGGAGGCTGTTTTACATCAATTATTTTGATGTCGCTTTAAATCTGTTTACCAGTTTTGGTTATTTTGATACAGAAAAAGAACACGTAAATGCACTTAAAACTTTCCGCAAATGTTTAACTGCTGAGGGGATTCTGGTGCTGGATTATTTTAATACAGAGAAGATCATCCGGAATTTAAATTCCTGCGAAACGAAATCACTGGACGGCATCACTTTTCAAATCACCAAAAGTGTTGTTGATGGGAAAATCATTAAAAAGATCGATTTCGAAGATCAACAAAGGGTATATCATTTCGAAGAGCGGGTACAGGCATTTAGTTTTGAAGATTTTGAACGCATGCTGGGTAAAGCGGGAATGGTTATCCAGAAAACCTTTGGCAATTACGACTTAGCTGATTTTGACAAAACTAATTCAGACCGGTTAATTTTAATCTGTAAAAAAGCATGATCGAAAGCATACAGCAATTTGATGTAGAATTGTTTTTGAAAATTCACCGCGAACTTTCAAACGGCTTTTTTGATTGGCTGATGCCCCTTATGCGCAACCGTTTCTTTTGGTCGCCGCTTTACCTGTTTATTGTTATTTTTTGTATCAGGCAGTATAAAAAACAAGGCTATTATATCATAGGCATGGTGTTTTTTACTTTCGCCATGGGCGATTTAATCGCCTCCAGGCTTTTAAAACCCTGGATATCACGCGTGAGGCCTTGCAATGATTTAAGTTTGGCTAATGATATCATCCATCGTGTACCCTGCGGAAGTGGTTTGAGTTTTCCTTCGGCACACGCTACCAATCATTTTGCTATAGCTGTTTTTTTGATCTGCGTTTTTTACAGCAGATGGAAACCGATTCTACCCATTGGTTTGTTCTGGGCATTTATCATCAGCTTTGCACAGGTATATGTTGGCGTCCATTACCCCGTTGATGTAACTACCGGCGCTTTATTAGGAATAATAATAGGCGTGATCTGTTCAAGAATATTTAAAAAATTACAACCTGATTTTTAACCTATGGAAATCTGGAAACTCTGCGTACTCTTTTTCTGTGCCTTTTTAGGCGGAACGGCTATCTTTTTAGTTAAAAGTGATAAATCTAAATTGCTCAAGCTGATTTTATCTTTCAGCGGCGCCTATTTATTTGCCATAACCGTTTTACATTTAATTCCTGATGCCTACAGCGGACCAGACAAAGGACAGATTGGCATTTTTATTCTTATCGGTTTTTTATTACAAATTTTCTTAGAACAGTTTTCAGAAGGTGTAGAGCATGGCCATATCCATAAACAACACGATGGGCATGTATTTCCATTTGGAGTGATGATCAGCTTGTGTTTACATGCCTTTTTAGAGGGTATGCCCTTGGCCAAAGAACAGCACAACGAATTGATTTTCGGGATTTCGCTACACCATATTCCTGCTGCCTTTGCATTGGCAAGCATATTGATGCAGAATCATTTCAAAAAAAGCAGTATTATTTTTTACCTCATTGTGTTTGCCATTATGGCTCCACTGGGCTTTTATGTAAGTGTTGGTTTAAGCAACGGCACTATTGGAGGCATTGATGCTTATTTTAATAAAATTATGGGGATTGTAATTGGTATTTTCTTACACATTTCTACTACGATCCTGTTTGAATCAAGCGCTGATCATAAAATCAACACCCGCAAAATGATTGCTGTTTTGTTAGGAATTGGCGTAGCACTGATCGGTTTCTTTACCGGACACTAATTCAGTTGGCAGTTTTCAGTTGGCAGTTTTCAGCTCTTGGTTGGCGATTAACCGGTTAGACCACTCTACAGTTAGTCGTGTAGCCGTTTTAAACGTTTAAATCGTTTATTTATTCAATTTTTACGGGAAAACATCTGTAAATTTAGACATGGATAAAATTGTAAATGAACCCGCAATAGCCTATCAAAAAAGGCATTATACTATTGAAGAATACCTCGAGATGGAAAAAGCATCAACAGTTAAACATGAGTATTACCAGGGAGAGATTTTTGCCATGTCTGGTGCCGGAGAGAATCACAATGAGATTTTCAGTAATGTTTTTGGAGAAATAGCCAGCAAGCTTAAAGGCAAGCCTTGCAGACCTTACGGAAGTGATAAGCGAATGAATATTCCAGAGAACACTTTGTTTACCTATCCGGACATTTCCATTTATTGCAATGGTTCAACACATAGTAATTTTGATAAAGACACTTCCATTTTACCAACTGCAATTATTGAAATTCTTTCTCCTTCAACCAGAAATTACGACAGGAATAAAAAATTCAACTTGTATAAAGATATTCCATCGTTAAAAGAATACATCATGATTGATTCGGAATCTGTTTTTGTACAATCGTATCACATTAATGAAAATAGAAATTGGCTTTTAAGAGAATACAAAGAAATTTCTGATACATTAACCATTGTTTCAATGGGATTTGACATGGCACTAAGCGACATCTACTATTTTGTCCGTTTTTAACAATTGAACTCAGAACGATGCAGTACCAATTGGCCTATTTCCCAGTCAATTGAAAACTGCAAATCGTCAACTGATTACTTTTTCTCTTTTTTCTTCCCATAACTCCAGGGGCAGTGTTTACATTTATTTTTACAGCAATAACCACGTTTTAAATGGTAGGCTTCTGTGAAAACCATTAGTCCGTCTTCATTGAAATAAAAGTCTTCGCCTTCTTTCATAGCCAATATTGAATGATTGAATGAATAATGATGATTGAGTGTTCATTTAATAGCTAAGGATGCTGAAACAGGTTCAGAATGACGAACGCTGACTAATTTAATATTTTAAGTTCCAGTTTATCTTTAAAATAATCTTTAAGCTGTTTACCATCACCGTGCAAAGTCCAAACCTGCTTGGGTTTAACTTTTTCTATGGTTTCCAGAATCGCATCCCAATCGGCATGATCAGAAATATAAAGTGATATCCCGTTTCGCTGCTGCAGGTTCTTCCATCCTGACGCAAAGGCACGGACTACATTAATGGCCTTATGGTAACTATGGAACACCATCGGCGGCACAATGTAAACCTGATGTTCCTGATTATTTTTCATCACCTTCCTATCGTACATTTTGTAATTCCCTACTTTCACACCATAATCTTCATATATTTTAACAAAAGGCATAATGCTATGATGAACCATAATGTTTTTTGTAGGGCAATGCTGGTTGAGCAACTGGATTATCCGCTGGCTTTTACCTAAGGCATAAGCACCCAGCATGATATTCGCATGGGTTTCGTTGAGCTTTTTAATTTCTGCTATGGGAGAAGGATGTTTGGTTTCCGGATTGGCGAAGGTGCTTTCTGTAATTAAAACATCAGCTTCTATAAATTCAAAAGGTGCGCAAGAACCATCAGGTTCAATTTTATAATCACCAGTATACAGATACTTTACACCGTTATATTCCATTAATACCTGTGCCGAACCTAAAATATGTCCGGCAGAATAAAAAGTGATGGTAACTTCCTTTATTTTAAAAGATTCGTGATAATTTTTGGGAAAAAAATCAACCGCAGCAAATTTACGGTAGCGGTGTTTCATAAAAGTCGCAGTAGCAGCAGTGCAGTACACGTTCTGGCTCCCACCGATAGCATGATCGCCATGGGCATGCGAAACAACCGCTTCTTTAACCGGTTGCTGTGGATCAAGATAAAAATCCCCGTAAATACAATATAAGCCCGTTGGGGTAATGGTAATAAAATCTGCTAAAATCATATTGAAATGAAAGGATTTAAGAATGGTATGATTGGAGTAGATCGTTATACATTGGCAAGCTTAAGGGCTTCCGCAGCCTTTAGAAACTGCTGATGCAAGGTTAATACCTGACCGATGATGGATTGTTGTTCATCATTTACAATAAAATGTCCGGCTAGTTTAGATTTTTCTTCGTCATTAAATTGTTTGTCCATGCGCGCTTTAACCTGTTCTTCCGAAACACTGTCGCGCCACATTACCCTTTTTAGCTTCATTTCATATGGTGCAGTAACCAGAACAGTGGTATCGCACATCTTGTAAGAACCACTTTCAAAAAGTAGAGCTGCCTCTTTAAGCGTGTAAGGAACAGTTTTTGGTATGGTCTCTTCCCAGGCATCAAATGCCCTAAAAACGGCCGGATGAACTAAAGCATTTAATTTTGCCAGCGCTTCTTCATTATTAAAAACTATGCCGGCAATATATTTATTGTTCAGTTTTCCATCTGCAAAATAACTTACTTCACCAAAAGCAGATTTGATGCCGGCAACCAACAAAACATCTTTGCACATGATCTCCTTAGCAACCGCATCAGCGTAAAATACCGGAATCCCCAGTACCTCAAAAACCTTGCAGGCCGTTGTTTTGCCACTGCCTATGCCTCCTGTTATGCCTACTTTATACATTATTTTTCTACAATGAAATCTATTTTTGAAGGTTTTACGCTAACCAATTTACAGTAGTCGGGAAATTCGGTTATCTTCACCGTAAACTGGCGATGCCCTAAATCCTTCCATTCATCAACATCAACAGTTGCAGTAATAAAACTTTCATCAACCTGATCGTAATTACTCAAAGCAACTAAAAAAGTAACCTTAACTTTTTTAGGATAAAGTTTAATGCTGTTATAACTCCGGTTATTGATGATTTTTAAAGGCACTTCAATGGTCTTTTCCGTAAACTCATCAACGGGCACTTTAACTTCAACAGATGATGGGTAAATGCTTACGTTTTTATGAATGCTGTGCTGTAAAGCTACCCTTGCGGTAATACTGTTCTGTATTTTATCTTGTTTAAGCGTATCGGTTGGCCAAAATGTTATTTTAGAAAGTTCTTCCAAGGGGCCTGCAACCTTTACATATTTAGGATTGAGGATCACGTCACTTGACCTGCCATATTGTTTTGCAAACCCTAATTTATCAATCAATTTTACAGGAACTTTTTTTACTACGCGTTTGGTAAAATCGAAATAAAGGGTATCGGGCTTAACTGAAATTACTTTCTGCGTACTTTCCAACTGCCTGTTGATATTAAAAAGCTGATCGGAAAAAACGATAAAATCTTTGGTATTGAGCTGGCTCAAACTAACAGAAACAGAAGGCGGATTGATTCTTAAACGGGCAAAAAGCAGCTGCCAGCCCGTCCCCTCTACCTGTAAATCGATCGTATCAGACTGTAAAGGATAAAATGCTCTTTTGGTGGGACTGTTTTTAAAAACCAATACGGTTTTAGCAACATAAACATACTTATTATTTAATGCCATAAAAAGCCATGCAGCTATGGCCAGCAACAGGCAGGCCAGCAAGCTAAATACACGTCTTTTTTCAATCTTCGTTAATGTAATGAAGGGCATAATAAATTAAATATGGACTATGATCCGGAAAAACAATTTTCCAAAATGCATTTAATCAAATGTAATAAAACAAAAACAGTCCCGAAAGTTTTCGGGACTGCACTTAAATTTTATTAATTTATTATGCTTTAGGTGCAATCACCGCTTTGGTTGCATCTAAAGAAACTGCCGATTTATCGAAACGGATCTTCACGCCACCTTCAACCTCAATTAAAAAAGTAGTTTCATTCATATCTGCAATACGGCCGTGAATACCAGCAGTCGTTACAATTTTATCTCCCTTTTTTAATTCTTCAACCAATTTTTTATGGTCTTTAGCTTTTTTAACCTGCGGACGGATCATGAAAAAGTAGAAAACTACCATGATCAGTACCATTGGTACAATTGTGGTTAACGTGCTACTTCCGCCTGCTGCTTGTAATATTACTGTTGATATCATTTCTTTTTATTTGTTTATTATGAATTTTGATCGTTAAGGATGATGCCCAAACCACCAAACGATTTATTTTTTTTCCAGCACCTCTCCTACCAGATGGACGGTACTTACCGTCGGGTTCGCATTAGATGTTACCGTTATCACCTTATCCTGCATACCCATTTTGCCTTCGCTATTGAAAACTACACTGATGATACCTTCTTTACCTGGTAAAATAGGTTCGCCAGGTACCTGCGGAATGGTGCAGCCACAGGTTGCCGTTGCATTGGAAACAATGAGCGGACTCTTACCTGTATTTTTAAATTTGAAATCGTGTTTAACTTTTTCACCTTGTGTGATTTTACCGAAATCAAAAATATCGCGTTCGAAAACAATAACAGGTGCATCTGCAGGAGCAACTTTAGCTGTTTTTGAAGTATCATTGCCAACCGAAACAGCCGAAGCAGTTTCACTGGTTTGATTATTTGCATTGCGACAGGCTACGAATGAAAGCGCAGCAATAGCCAGGATAAATGTTTTTTTCATTTTTAATCTTCGATTAATCCACGGCCGATCTTTTTAATGGTATTGTTTTTCTTCAGATCGCCTAAAATTTTGTCTAAAATACCGTTAATAAATGAATTACTTTTCGGTGTACTGTAATCTTTTGACAACTCTAAGTACTCATTAATAGTTACTTTAACCGGAATAGATGGAAAATTTAACAGCTCGCAAATGGCCATTTTCATTAAAATCGTGTCCATCAAAGCAATACGCTCCGATTCCCAGTTTTTAGTCCGATCAGCAATCATTTCCTGGTATTTCGCATCATTCTGTAAGGTATGCACAAATAAATCCTGAACAAATTTGCTGTCTTCAACCCAATCGGCACTAATTTCGGTTAATTTGTTTTTGAAAGGATCTTCGGATGTAAAGTTTTTCAAGGTTTTGGCTACCATCCCCTTCATCACTTCATGATCTACCTGCCAATTGATAAATTTCTCTTCAAAAACCTGGATAATCGCCTGATTTTTCAAGATAATTTTACGAAAAATGTATTTAATAATGTCTTTTGATGATTCTAAACTTTCGTTTGGATCGGCCAGATACTCAGCATATTCTTTTGACGCCTTTAAAGAATTGTAAACGGTTTTACGGATTTCAGGATCGAATCCCCAATCAACCTTATATTTTTTAATTGCGGAAACATATTCAGGATTTTGCTGCAATAAAACGCTAAACTTATTGTGTAGCAATTTCATGTTGGGATTGATATCCTCTGCTGTTTTGATAAACTTATTTGCGCGCTCTGCTGCGTCGTTAGCGGTAAATTCTGTAACCTCTACCATTAAAGATAGCATCCAGATGTACATTTCGTACACGCTATCGATGCTTTGCATTAAAGTTTTTAAATCTCCTTTAATGTCTTTTTTGTCTGCCATGTGCCAAGCAAAAATATTTTGCAAAGCTTTGATTCTTAAGTGCCTTCTGTTTAACATGAATGTAAGAACGAGTGCGGTTATTTAAAACCTGTTTTAATAATTATGATTTAATATGACGATTTAATTTTTTTAATATCTGCAATCCGTTTCTCGGCAATCCGGTTTGCGGCAATGTTTGTTGATATGTTTTCGGTTTTACTCAGTTTAATTACACTGCGTGTAGCATCATAAATATTCTCAGTAAGCTGTACGGTACGTTTTTTGCCGAATCCAGTTAACTCCGAATAACAGGAAATTAATCCACCTGCGTTAATCAGGTAATCAGGCGCAAATAAAATCCCTTTTTTTAAGAGTAATTCGCTATCCAGAACCTCATCTTTTAACTGGTTATTGGCAGAACCTGCAATAATTGCAAATTTCATTTTTTCGATGGTTTTGTTATTAACAGTAGCACCCATTGCACATGGCGCATAAACATCGGCATCGGTGGTGAAAATTTTATCTGCCTCGATTGGTTTTGCTTTATACTTCCGGGCAACATAAGTTAGTTGTTCCTGGTTAATATCGCTGATCAACACTTCAGCATTTTCTTTTCTTAATAAGGCAACCAGGTGTTCACCAACATTTCCAATTCCTTGCACTACGATGGTTCTTCCGGCCAGCATATCGGTACCAAAAACCTCTTTAACACTCGCTTTAATACCTAAATAAACACCTTGCGCAGTAAAAGGAGCCGGATTACCCGCACCACCGATCGATTCGGGAACACCTGTAACATAATTGGTTTCCATACGGATATATTCCATATCGCGAGTATTGGTACCCATTTCTTCTGCGGTAATAAATTCGCCATTCAGGTTTTTGATAAACCTGCCATAGCTACGCATTAAAGTTTCGGTTTTGTCTTTTCTGGAATCGCCAATGATCACACCTTTTCCGCCGCCCAGGTTTAGACCAGTAATTGCAGCTTTATAGGTCATTCCGCGGGATAACCGCAATGCATCTTCCAATGCTTCGCTCTCCGTGCTATAACTCCACATACGTGTTCCACCTAAAGCAGGACCTAATGTGGTATCATGTATAGCAATAATTGCTTTTAAACCTGTATCTGGATCATTACAGAAAACCAATTTTTTGTGCCCGTAAACACTTAATTGATCTAAAATTGATGAATCTGACGGAGAATTTGCTGGCATATGAACGTTCGGATAACCTGCTGCAAAATTAAAATAAAAAACGATTATTACACGTATTTAAGAAAACTATGACAAAATTTATTCGTTAAGGCCGCAATCTCCCTCCGATCATCACTTTGCGTACGAAAGATCTGTAACCTATGAAAAAGTCTATTATTCTGCTATCCATGAATTTATCCGCATCATTATCATTGCTGGGCAGGCCTATCGCGCAGATAGATTTTATTAATCCAGATTGATTTTGCCCCTTTGAGCGGGTTGAACGTCATGCTGAATTAAATGAACCACTCGAGAAATGTAGCAGTGTCAGATGGAAACATCAGACACCACAGGTAATTCTGCTATTCATGAATTTATCCGCATCATTATCATTGAGCAGGCCTATCGCGTAGATAGATTTCATTAATCCAGATTGATTTTTCCCATTTGAGCGGATTGAAAGTCATGCTGAATTAAATGAGGCACTGGAGAAATGTAGCAGTGCCAGATGGAAACATCCGACACCACGAAAAATGAGAGACTAGAGAAATATTGCAGTGCCAGATGGAAACATCCGACATCACGAAAAATGAGGGACTAGAGAAATATCGCAGTGTCAGATGGAAACATCAGACAACACGAAAAATGAGGGACTAGAGAAATATTGCAGTACCAGATGGAAACATCAGACAACACGAAAACTGCGCACAAAAGAATCTGTAACTGACATCATGTAAAGCCCAATCATTCAACAGGCTTGAAACCAATAGCAGGACTACAGTTGCGATGAAAGACATACCATATTTTCAAAAAACGAACAGATGGACAACGAACGGCATTTGCACTCAAAATGTCATTAATTTATTAAAGCTCAATTTCCAATGAACAAATAAGTAGTATGAAATACCAAATTTATCTAAGTTTGCAGAACATGAAACATCTGAGCAGATTAAACAAATACTTTCTTAAATACAAATGGTGGATTATACCCGGAAGTATTTTTGTGGTGATTTCTAATATCTTCGGTGTAGTACCGGCACAGGTAATCGGTTATGCTGTTGACTTAATTAGCGAAAACATTCAGCTGTTTAACCTTTTTGCTGGTTTTGATCGTCAGGACATTATTTATAATATTTTTAGCAGTAACCTGTTATTCTTTGGTTTACTGGTTATTGCACTTTATTTATTGCGGGGGCTGTTCCTGTTCTTTATGCGCCAAACTATTATATTAATGTCGCGGCATATTGAGTTCGATATGAAGAACGATATTTACCAACATTACCAGGAGCTGAGCTTAGGTTTTTACCGCAGAAACAATACGGGCGATTTAATGAACCGGGCAACAGAGGATGTAAACCGGGTAAGAATGTACGTTGGCCCGGCGATTATGTATGCGATTAATACTTTTGTTTTATCTGTGCTCGTCATCTGGTCGATGTTTGATGTGAATTCTAAACTGGCCATCTATTGCCTTTTGCCCCTTCCCTTTCTCGTCATCATCATCTACTATGTAAACACCCTGGTCTTTAAAAAAAGCGGAAAGATACAGGAGCGTTTATCAGATCTATCCAGTTTCGTACAAGAACGTTTCTCCGGGATCAGGATTATTAAATCATATGTACGCGAAGATTATACGCGTAACCTGTTTGAAATCCAGAGCAACGGATATAAAAAAGACTCCATGAGTTTGGTTAAAGTATCGGCTTTGTTTTACCCTACCATGCTGCTATTAATAGGCTTAAGTACGATTTTAACCATATATATAGGCGGCATCCAGGTGATGAATGGCAGCATTACTGCTGGGAATATTGCTGAGTTTATCATTTACATTAATCAGTTAACCTTTCCGGTAACCATGCTGGGCTGGGTTACTTCTTTAATCCAGCGGGCAGCTGCATCGCAAAAAAGGATAAATGAGTTTTTAGACATCCCATCCGACATTCAATCGAACGAAACTGCAGAGATGGAGCTAAGCGGTAACATCAAATTCGACAAGGTAAGCTTTACCTATCCGGACACAGGCATTGAGGCCCTAAAAAATGTGAGTTTTGAAATTAACAGTGGTGAGTTTGTAGCCATTATCGGAAAAACGGGGTCGGGAAAATCAACGCTGGCGAACCTGATGATGCGGATGTACGATGTAGAAGACGGCGCTATTGATGTAGACGGGAAGAATATCAAAGATCTTAATTTGAAAGATTACCGTAACCAGATTGGCTTTGTACCACAAGAAGTTTTCCTTTTTTCGGATACCATAAAAAACAATATAGCCTTCGGCTTAAACGAGGTTACGGATGAAGAAGTGCATGCGGCTGCAAAAAATGCTTCGGTTTATACCAATATTATCGATTTCGACGAAAAATTCGAGACCATGCTGGGTGAGCGCGGAATAACCCTTTCTGGCGGTCAGAAACAGCGTGTTTCTATTGCAAGAGCATTGATTAAATCGCCTAAGATCCTAATATTCGACGATTGCCTTTCGGCTGTTGATACTAAAACAGAGGAGGAAATACTACAAAACCTGGGTAAAATCATGGCCGGGAAAACCAGTATTTTAATTGCCCACAGAATTTCGACCATTAAAAATGCAGATAAGATTCTGGTGCTGGACAACGGAAAAATCATTGAACAAGGCACACACAATGAATTACTTAGCCTAAATGGCAGTTATAAGGAGCTTTATAACAACCAACTTTTGGAAGAGGAAACGCGAACGATTTAAATTGTATTAAAATTGTATTTTGAACTTTAAATATTTGCTTTATATTTACCGAAACCAAAAACCAACATCAATACCAACCATGGGAGAATTCGACAACAAGGAAAGAGAAGAAGTTTTTTCAAAGAAAGTAAGAGCAGGAAAGAGAACTTATTTCTTCGACGTGAAGGCTACAAGATCGGGTGATTACTATTTAACAGTTACCGAGAGCAAGAAAAGATTAGAAGACGGTGTGTTTGTAAAACATAAAATCTTTTTATACAAAGAAGATTTCGAAAAATTTGCAGAAGGATTAAATGAAACTGTAGATTATATCAAAACTCATCAGGATGTGGTTGAAAAACGTTATGAATATTCTGAAAACGGAGAACATAGCACGAAAACAAGCGACGATTTTACTTTTTAAGTAATATAATTTCAATAAAAAGCCTCCTTATTTAATAATCCGGAGGCTTTTTTTATCGTTCGATATTTCTATTTTATACCTGCACTGCTTACTGCTACGGCGAGAATTAACAGAAAATAGCTTACCAAAAAGATAATGGTGAGTATGCCCCAAAATTTAAACAGTGATTTTACACTTGAAATGGCATCGTTAAAAGTTTCCTGATCTCCAAACAGCACACCTTGCTTGCCCTTGGCCGAAAAACGTAAGAGCAATAAACTTGGGTAAAAAAAGAGTAAGGCTAATAGCAGGTAAAATATGGTGATGCCTGTTGCACCAATACCGGCCAACGGCCCTAATTGATTAAGCATTGCTGGGTTTGCAGATATTGCGGCCCCTATCCCAAATGAGCTCAAGGTTAAAAAAGCAGAGACAATAAAGCCTACAACCGATAGAAATCTTGCCCATTTACTCATATCGTAAAAATAGCTGCGCATTTCTTCCGTAACAACCAACTTCACTTCCTGAGGCACTTCTTTTTCAAAATCTTCCATTTAATCTCTATGTATTTTGGGCTAAACTTAGATAAAATATAGATTTGATACAAGAGCAAGGGTTTAAATAAAGGTTTTAAAAGCTTATCTTTGCGCGGAATTTAGAGCGGAAAGCGGAAAGCGGAAAGCGGAAAGCGGAAAGCGGAAAGCGGAAAGCAGGAAAAGGTAAAATGGTTGATGGTTTGATAGATCATGGCCAAAGCGCCCAAACTAAAGATCAAAAAACGAGCATAGGGCTATTGACCTTAAGATTATGAATCATTAGCCCGGAACTAGACATAAAGACTAATAAATAATGGCATTACAATGTGGTATAGTGGGTTTACCAAATGTGGGAAAATCGACTCTTTTTAACTGTTTATCGAACGCAAAAGCGCAGGCTGCAAACTTTCCCTTTTGCACAATTGAACCCAATGTTGGTGTAATTACAGTACCTGATGACAGGTTAACCAAACTGGCGGAGTTGGTTAAGCCAAACAAAGTACAACCGAACACCATCGAGATTGTAGACATTGCCGGTTTAGTAAAAGGTGCATCGAAAGGTGAAGGCTTAGGAAACCAGTTTTTAGGAAACATCCGTGCAACCAATGCCATTATTCACGTTCTGCGTTGCTTTGATGACGGAAATGTCATCCACGTAGATGGTTCTGTTGACCCGATCCGCGACCGTGAAATTATTGATACGGAGTTACAGCTTAAAGACTTGGATACCGTTGAAAAACGTATTCAAAAAGTTGAAAAAATGGCTAAAACAGGTGGCGATAAAGACGCGAAACGTACTTATGAAATCTTAACCGTAGTTAAATCTCATTTAGAAAGCGGTAAATCTGTTCGTACGGCACCATTGGTACCAGAAGATTTCGAGTTTATCCTGGATTTAGGCCTACTCACTCAAAAACCGGTCATGTATGTTTGTAATGTGGATGAAGCATCGGTAGTTACCGGAAACAAATATGTTGACCTGGTGAAAGCAAATGTTGCTGATGAAAATGCCGAAGTTTTGGTAATCTCTGCTAAAATTGAGTCAGAAATTGCCGAACTGGACAGTTACGAAGAGCGCCAGGAGTTTTTAGCCGACTTAGGTTTAACTGAATCTGGTGTAAATAAACTGATCCGTGCAGCTTATAAATTATTAAACCTGTATACTTATTTCACTGCGGGCGTACAGGAGGTAAGGGCATGGACCATTACCAAAGGTTTTACGGCGCCGCAAGCTGCAGGGGTAATCCATACCGATTTCGAAAAAGGATTTATCCGCGCAGAGGTGATCAAGTATAATGATTTTGTAACCCTGGGCTCTGAAAATGCCTGTAAAGAGGCTGGAAAATTGGGTGTAGAGGGAAAAACCTATGTAGTGGAAGATGGTGACATCATGCACTTCAGGTTTAATGTTTAAGCTTCCAAATCCCTACAGGGGACTTTAAAAACTTAGGGCCGTTCGCAAGAATGGCTTTTTTATTTATAAAGCCTCGCCATTGAAGGAGCTGCTGCTGTGCTTTCAAACATAAAAGATACCTTTCAGCTGCAGTATGAGATAATATTCACGCCCATTCATTTTTTTTGAGTTTGGTGTCAGAATCGAACTGACTACACTGATTTTGCAGACCAGCACACATCCATTGTGCATACCAAACGATAGGAAACAAAAAAGCCGCTTATTACATTTGTAACAAGCGGCTTTAAATTCATTTTATATTTTATCAGATAAATAAAGTCGACCCGTTACTTTTTGAGTAACAAAAACACGGTTTAAAACAATATTTTGCTGTTGTAATTTTCACGATGTAAAGATACATAAACTTTCCTGAGTAGCAAATATTTATACTCTATAATTGACCAACCATTGTCAATCCCCTTAAAACCAATAAAATAGATCTCTCCATCCCAATGTGTTTCAGTCAAGGACGACTTATATTAAACCTCTAACCCATGAGCAGCCAATTGCGCTTTGGTATCTTCATAATCGGTATGATGAATGCCCTTTAAGCCCAAACCTTCGGCAACCTGCACAAATAACATCCTGTCATCAATATACAAGCTCGTTTCTACATCACTCTGCGAAATATCAATGGCTACTTTAAAAATATCGGCATCGGGCTTACGGAAATGCACGAAACTTGACGACACAAAAAAATCGACAAACTCATTCAGTTTGAAAGTATTAATGCGATACTGGTTGAGTTCCCGGCCTTCGTTGCTGATAACGGCGACCTTTAAATTGTATTTCTTTTTTAAATTACAGATCAACTGGATCATCTCCGGATAAGGAAGTGATTTTTTGAACATGAATTCCTTAAAATCATCGTAGGTAAAATTGCGTTCTTTGAAGAAAACGATACGTTCCAGGTATTCATCAAGCGTTAATTTGCCCACTTCATAGGTATCGAAAGTAAGGTGATGCCGTTCTTCGAGATCAACGGAATCGAGGTTAAAAATTACTGAAGCCTCTCCCCTTGCCTGCCTATCCCAGCCATTTGTCAATAAAACGCCCCCGATATCGGTAAAAAGTGTGGTAATTTTCTTTTGCATGATTTAAATTTAAAGTAAAACGCCTTTCAAAATCAATACGGCTACACTAAAATAAATAACAATTCCGGTTACATCTACCATAGTGGCTACAAATGGTGCTGATGAGGTTGCAGGATCAAGTCTCAGTTTTTTCAGGATAATTGGCATCATCGAACCAATTAAACTGCCCCAAAGTACAATGCCAACAAGTGTAAAGAATATAGTAGTAGCAATTAATAACCAATGTGGCCCATAATTATAAAGGTGTAACTCTTGCCAGGTTACAATACGGACAAAACCAATAGTTCCCAGAATGATGCCGAGTAAGGCTCCCGAAACAAGTTCCCGGCGCATTACTCTCCACCACTCGGCAATGGTTACTTCGCCCAGAGCCATGGCCTGGATAATTAGGGTAGATGCCTGTGAACCACTATTACCGCCACTACTCATAATCAAAGGAATAAAAAGAGACAGTACCACTGCTTTTTCAAGTTCGATTTCGAAATGCTGCATGGCTGTTGCGGTTAACATTTCGCCTAAAAACAGTACAATTAGCCAACCGGCACGTTTTTTTACCAGTTTAAAAATCGGGATATCCAGGTAAGGTTCGTCCAAAGCCTCGGTACCCCCGATTTTGTGCATATCTTCAGTATATTCTTCATTGGCAATCCACAAAATATCATCAACGGTAACGATACCCAGGAGGATATTATGCTCATCCACCACGGGTAAAGCCACGCGGTTATTCATCCTAAAGATGTTGATTGCATCTTCCTGAGGGTCATTTGCTTTTAAGGCAATGAAACGTTTATCGGTCAATTCGCCTATAATGGCTTCGGGATCGGCCAATAAAACTTCCCGTATCCTGATATCATCCAACAGCACCCCATCCTTATTGATTACATATACCACATCGATGGTTTCTGAGTTTTTCCCGTAACGCCTGATATGCGCCAAAACCCTGGTGATAGACCATTCGGGTTTCACAGCAATGTAATCAGGCGTCATTAAACGACCTATACTATCCTCTTTATAGCCTAAAAGCGCAAGCGATTCTTTACGTTCTTCCGGCGGCAAAAGGGTGATCATTTTTTTAACCACATCTCCTTTTAACTCACTAAAAAGTGCGGTACGGTCGTCAGGTGGCAGATCTTTAATGATCTGATTAAGTTTATTGCCTGAAAGTTTTTTAATGATCCGTTCCTGTGTAGGAAAATCGAGGATCCTGAATACATTTACTGCCCTATTGAGGGATAAGGTTTCAATAAATTTAGCTGCATGTTGTGGGAGTTCATCTATCAGTTCTTCAACATCTGATATATTCAGTTGATCCAGATATTGTTTTAATGCTTTGTCGTTCTCTTTTTCAAGTAGTTCCTGAATTTCTTCCACAACCATTTCTTCCATACACAGCTATTTATTTGTTACATGCTTAAACCTATTTAACGGTTCGCAAAGGTGCATTTTATTTCTTAAAAAGCCAACCTAAGCCCCTAAAATCAGTATAGCAGACAGCCTAAATTAAAAATACAGAAGCATAAAGTCAATACAAGTGCGTGTTTAGGCCATGATTTAATCGTTTGTTAACATCAAAATCATCAACTTGACAGAGGAGGGTCGGGATGCAGAAATGGTAGCAGGATTAATAACAATCTCTGTAATTGAATTATCCAATTGAGATCTTTCCTGAACATTTGGTTAGGGGACAAAAACGAACGCGTAAAAAGCTTTCAAATGTATCTGATTCTAATCAGGAATATTTTGTATCTTGTCATATCTAATATATCTCTCATGAATAACACAATCCCCTGCATCATTATCGATGATGACCAGTCAGCTATTGACATTCTTCAAGAATTTATCTCCGCATTTCCAAGGCTTAGATTAGAATTCACCTACACAAAATCAGTTTCAGCTTTAAACGATATCACCATGCTGAAGCAAAGCCACATCATCTTCACAGATATCGATATGCCAAATCTTTCAGGCATTGACCTGGCAGAAAATCTAAGGGGCGAACCGCACAATATTATTTTTATCACCTCCTACCCGCAATATGCGATAGATGCTTTCAAAGTCAGGGCAAAGCATTATCTTCTTAAGCCATTTGATCTTTCAGAATTTGCAAAAGTGGTCAATGATGTATTAAAAGAATGCTACGGAAGCCACAATTTTGAAGGAGATAGTGAAGATGTTTTCTATTTTAGAAAGTCCAGTGATAAAAGCACAATCTTAACCGTGCAAAAAACTGACATTATTTATATCCAGGGTTCAAATAATCATATCCACCTATACACTCCTACTGAAAATTATTCTGTTTACATGACCATTAAGGAGATGGAAGAAAAACTTAAATACAATACAAGCTTTTTCAGGGTACACAAATCCTACATCATCAATTCGGCTTACGTAAAGAAAATTGAAGGTAATAAGATAAACCTCGGAAAGTACGAGGTATTGATGGCGGCCCATTATAAAGCAGCTTTCAGCAAGTTTATTGAAGAACGTTTTTTATTATCAGGAAGAAATTAGCCCGAGTTTTGAAGGTCGGATGGTTCGTTATGGAGATGATCAATCCACTTTGTCAACTCAGGCTCAGCATATTCATGGCTTGATGTTGGCCTAAGGGACTGCGAAGCAATTAAAATCTTTTCTCGACGCTAAACAATTGTAGCAAAGGTTGATCTGGATAACTGTATTTTTTTATTAAAAATGCAAAAAAAATATGTTTTCAAATCCTATATTTGCAGCCTTGCTCCCGTAGTTCAATGGATAGAATTATGGTTTCCGGTACCATCGATATGAGTTCGAATCTCGTCGGGAGCACCTCACGAGACAAATCAGTTTTAAAACTGTTTGTCTCGTTTTTTATTTCACGTAATTCGTTTGTGATTAAATACATCCACTCAACCCTTCTGCCCTATCAATTTTGACCATGCTACGCTAAATTGAATGACACATATTATGCTATCACTTCAAATCAAACTCAACTGAATATCATGCCGTGAAACTATTAACAGAGAATAACTGTTAGTGATAGTAAATATGAACAATGAGTGAAAAACATTCTACAGGTGCCCCGGGAGACCACCTGGCCAATGAACGTACTTTTTTAGCCTGGATCAGGACCAGTATAGCGGTTATGGGTTTTGGATTTGTGGTGGTTAAATTCTCCTTATTCATCAAGCAGATCTCGTTGGCCCTTGGAACTAAAGTTTCTGTGCACCAGACCGGCGATTCGAGAAAGATTGGGATATTGTTGGTTGCCCTTGGTACCATCACCATTATACTATCGTTTTTAAGGTATCAGAAAACAAAGTTTCAACTGGAAAAAGGGCTTTATTATCATTCTACAATGTTCATTAAGGCGATTACCGTAATGATCTTTGCTGCCAGTATCGCGCTGCTTATTTATCTGACAAATGCTATTTCCTAAAACGTTATCTTGTTTTCCAGCGATTAAAAACTCTAGCTACCATCTTGAACGTATTGCTCGCGCCATACTCTTCTGTTTGTATGATATATAAGGATAAAAAAATTTGCCGGACGGCTTATATCCGTCCGGCTGTGCGTTAAAGTGTCTCGCCATTTTTAATCTCATCGTTGGCAGGCGAAATGATCTCTGTACCGGCTTTGATAGGACCAAAAACCTCAGTCATGGCTGTGCCTTTCATTCCTTCTTTAATGTCAACGAGCAAGGCTTTTCCGTTCTTCACCTCTACGATATACTTTCGTTCGGTAGACCGTACAATAGCGGAGTTGGGCACCAGTAACGAAGTAGCACCAGATTTTAGCGGAATCTCTACCTCAGCGTACATTCCAGCCTTCAGCCTGTTATCTTTATTGGCTACATCAATTTCCACAATTTCCTGACGCATATTGCCCAAAGAATTTGCAGAACGGCTGATCTTTGCCCGATGCTCCTCCCCTGGCAAGGCGTTAAAATAAAACTTCACCATCTGGCTTAAGTCTACTTTATCAACATAATCTTCAGGGATGGATACTTCAAGCCGCATGTGGGTCAGGTCTTGTAAAACCAACATTGGCAGATCGGAAGATTTTCCTGCTGATACCAACGCTCCGGGTGACACATTTCTGTCAACTATTACGCCGTCAAATGGGGCATATACCTTTAAGTAATCTTGCATAGTACGTACAGAAGCTACATTAGATCGTTCGGCCTCCACAATGGCCTTATCTCCTTTCATCCTTGAAAGTGCATTATCGAGCTCCAAGGGGGATACAGAACCTGCTTCCTTTGCAGCTTCTTTTAACCTCCGGTATTTTTCACTGCTTGCGGATGCCGTTTCACGAGCCTGAAGGTAACGGGAATTTGCAGACTGTAACTGCGATTCAAGTTCTGGTGCCTCCAAGATCATCAAGAGCTGACCTTTGGTCACTTTTGATCCCAAGTCGACCAATATGGCCTTCACAAAGCCATTGGCCTTTGGGAAAATGTTTACCTGATTAAAGGGTTTTAATGTTCCGGGTATGCGGGTGTAACTGGAAAGGGCCTCTTCTGCTACCCTGGCTGTTTCGTATTTAGCGTCTTTGCCATTTTTTGCCTTACTGATATCTACTGGTTTCTGGTTACCACTACAGGCGGCCAGCAAACCAATTATAATGATGAGGGGAATAAATCTGGTTTTCATATTTTTTATTTAATTAAAGTTTTGTTTTTCCGGGCATTAGATTTGGTTCTGTCAGACTGCTATTTTTCTGTGCCCAGGCGAAAACCTGCGGAAGGATAAATAATGCTGCAAGAGTAGAAAAAAATAGTCCGCCAATAACCGCTCGACCCAGCGGAGCGGTCTGTTCGCCGGACTCGCCTAACCCAGATGCCATTGGGATCATGCCTGCTATCATGGCCAAACTGGTCATTAGGATCGGCCTTAAACGAATTCCAGCACTAACAATTGCTGCGCGGGAAGAATCTTTATAATCCAGCCTGAGTTTTTCGGCATTGGTTACGATCAGTATCGCATTGGCAACCGACACTCCTGTAGACATAATCATCCCCATATAACTCTGCAGGTTAAGCGTAGAACCGGTAAGCAATAAGGCAGTAAGCGAACCAAGTATTACAGCCGGTACTGTTGACAGCACCGTGAGCGAAAGCTTGAAAGATTGATAATTGGCTGCCAGCAATAAAAATATAACCAAAATGGCAAAGGCAAGGCCGCCCTGAAGTGATGATAGCGTTTCGGTTAACAAACTTGACATGCCTTTCACTTCAGCGGTTAGCCCTTTAGGAGGTGTACCTACTGATTTCAGGGCTTTCTCTACATCAGCCGTTGCAGTTCCAAGATCCTTTTTGTAAATATTCGCACTGACAGTTAAAAAGCGTCTCGGACCAGAACGATCATACTCTCCGGGAACATAACTGGTATTAAATGTTGCAATATCACCCAATACCGGGCTGCTTTGCCCTTTTACCAGCGGAATTTCTTTGAGTTCATCCATCGTATTCATCACATATTCGGGAATCTGCACCTGTACCTGATAGGTATAGGCGGTTTTTTCATCGAGCCATTGGTTTTTCTCCGTGAAACGGCTGGAAGAGGTACTCGCGGTAACCGATCTGGCAATATCAACAACGTTCAGTCCGAACTGCGCGGCTTTGAGCCTGTCTAGCGTAATGGATACCACGGGAATGTGCAATGGCTGGGCGATCTGAATATCCCGCAAATAGTCTATTTTTTTCAGTTTAGCGAGTGTTTTATTGGCATACGACTCAATTTGGGCCATATCTTTTCCGGCTACCCTGATCTCAATCGGAGTAGCGGCACCCTGGCTCATGATTTTTTCTGTCATGTCAATCGGTTCAAAGGTAATTCTCAGATCCGGAAGCTTATATGCGATGTTCCTTCTCAGGGCATCTTTGAGTTCATCCATATTTACCTTATAATCCTCATCCAGGTTTACCTGTAGCACAGCCTCATGGGTTCCTGTATTAAAAATATACAGATTACTGGTTCCGTAACTGCTTGGAATAAGTCCCACGTAGCCAGAACTGACCTCGACATGGTTATCCACCGTTTGGTTAATGATGGCGAGTACCTGCTTGAATTTTTCTTCGGTGCGCTCTAACCTCGTACCATCTGGAGCTTTGATGCGAATCTGGAACTGCCCGTTATTGAGCTTTGGCATCATGTCTTTACCAATGAAAACAAAACCAAGTGCAGCCAAAATAAAAACGATAAAAAGGTAAGTGCCTACAATTCCTTTTTTCATTGGCATCCAGCGTTCAATAATCGTCATAAAACGCACCTTTACCCTTTCAAAGAAATCATTTTTTTCCGGTTCATCCTTTTCGTTCTGCAGATGTATTTCAACCTGGTCTTCTTCTCTCTCGTCTAACGCTTCCCCTGCATGTGCGTGGATCTTACTGTGGTCATAATGTTGGTAGCGTTCTTCCCTGATCATCCAGTTGGATAAAATCGGAACCAATGTTTGGGCTACTATAAAGGAGACAATCATGGTAAAACCAATGGACAGAGACAAAGGCAGAAACATTGCTTTTGGTATTCCCTTCATCATAAAAGATGGCGCAAAAACTGCCAGGATGCATAATAATATCAATAGTAACGGAAAAGCGATCTCTTCACAGGCATCATAAATGGCTTCACGTTTCGGCTTTCCCATTTCCAGGTGCTGATGGATATTTTCTATGGTTACTGTTGCCTGATCAACAAGAATACCGATTGCCAGTGCAAGCCCGCTCAATGTCATGATATTAATCGTCTGCCCGAACATCCCCAATAACAGCACACCAATTAAAATTGATACCGGAATAGTAATAACCACAATAAGGCTGCTTCTCAGGTCGCGCAGGAACAACAGTACCATAAGTCCGGTAAGGATTGCGCCCAAACCACCTTCCGTGATCAGGCTTTTAACGGAGTTGATCACTGCTACAGACTGGTCAAATTCATAAGAGATGTGAACATCATCAGGCAAAAGGCTTTGCATTTCAGGAATTTTCGCCTTAAGCGATTTCACTACCGACCAGGTTGACGCATCAGCGGTTTTAACCACTGGTATATAGACTGACCGTTTTCCGTTAATAAGTGCATAATCTACCGTAACGTCAGCAGCATCAGCAACTCTGGCCACGTCTCTCACCAATACCGAAACGCCATTTTTTGTAGCAATAGGAATGTTGTTAAATTCATCCACCGTTTTTACAAGCGAATTCATAGAAGTTACCATCATGGTATTGTCTAGCCTCAGGTTTCCGGAAGGAGACATCACATTGAATTTGGATAAGGCGCCTACCACCTCATCTGGGGTGAGGTTGTAACTCCTGAGCTTGCTCGGATCTACATTAATGGTTATGGAGCGCGAATTGGCACCGAATGGCGGTGGTGCGGAAAGCCCTGCTACAGAAGAAAACATCGGCCTGATACGTGTTGCCGCCATATCGTAGATTTCTTTCAGGCTCCTGGACTTTGCAGAAAGCACGAGCTGGCCTACGGGTAGTGAAGAGGCATCAAAACGGACTACCTGAGGGGGTAGTGCACCAGGAGGAAAAAACTTCATAGCACGGTTTACCTGTAAGGCTACCTGTGCAGAGGCTTCGGCCATATTGGTCTGCTCATAAAAACTTAATTTGAGCATCGTTAATCCCTGGATATTCTTTGCAGTAATATTTTTAATGCCATTAACATAGAGGAACTGGTCCTGCAAGCGTGTAGAGAAAAAACCCTCCATCTGTTGTGGCGACATACCACCATAAGATTCGATAACATATATCGTTGGAGAATTAAGCTGGGGAAAAATATCGATTGGGATATTCATCGCGCTGAGGACTGCGAAGAGCAATAAACTCGCGGTGATGACTACTGTTGTGATCGGCCTTTTCAAGGCCGAGGTAACCATTGACATATATTTATTATTTTAATGCGTTTAAAAGTGAATCTACTTGATTGGTGGCAATAGCCCTTTGAAAAAGTGCCCGGATATACAGATACTTTGCATTAACAAAATCGCTTTCTGCCCGATAGAGGATGTTCAGGGCTGTATTGAGTTCAATAATATCGGTTAGCCCGTTCTTATACAGAGAAAGCTTCTGGCGGTAGCCTGCTGAAGCTGCCTTTAACTGATTGGGGATTTCCTCAAGCCGCTTATGTGCAGTATTGATTTCGACACCTGCCTGAAGAGCGGCATTTGATAACATTAGCCGCTCCTGCTTTAACTCCTTTAAATAAAAATTACTATTCGCCTTCTGGGTCCTGAGTTTCAGCTGACGCCTGCGTAAATCAAAGAGGTTATAGCTAATGCCCAGGCCCACCAGATAGTTTTCCCGCTGCCAATCAAGGCCGGTCGAGAGTCTGTTGAAATTGTCATTTGCATCGATACTTGATCCCCTTGACCATACTGCGGCCTGGAGGCTTACCTTTGGATTATAGGCTTTTTTAACAAGATTTTCTTTCTCAATACTACTGAAGTAATTGTTTCTGTAAAAATCAAGCAACGGATGGCTCGAACTATCAGTCAGGTTTACGGAAAGGTTTACTTCCAGCAGTTTTAAGCGATCGAGTATGGTGCTATCTGCCACAATATTTTGCGGACTCAAGCCGCTGATTGCTGCAATATCAAGCTTAACCTTTTTATAGGTATTGTCCATTTCGATATAATTCAGCCTTGATTTGGAAAGTTCTGCCCCCGCAATGCTGGTATCTACGCCCGGGCGTATACCACTTCTGGCAAGAGAGATAATAGAGCGGTTAATCTGTTCGTTACGTTTGATGTTCTGCTGCTGTATGGATAACATATCCTGAAGTTTTAACAGCGTCAGGTAATCATCAATCGCAATAGCCCTGGTTTGGTAGCGACGCTGGGCAAATCTGGAGTGTTCTGCTACAAGCTCGGATTTAGCTACCGCATTTTGGGCTTTATAAGCACCAAAGTTGTAAATCTCCCAATCGAGGGAAACAATCCCGAGGTTGGTGAGTGCGGCCTGGGTGTTGCTTACCGTTCGAACGCCCCTTGAATTAGAGGGTACAATACCAAAAGCCATATATGGCCCAGTTACGTTATTGTTAGTGCCCAGATCTGCCTGATAGTTGAGTTTCAGGTTTGGAAGTGCATTTGCTGCAGTCTCCTTTAACTGTGCGGCACGAATATCTACCACTGCAGAATCAGCAGCAAGGGCAGGAGAAAAAGCAGTGACGTGATCAATCAGATCAACGATCCCGATCGGTTTTGGTGATATTTGGGCATGGGTTTCCACCCCCAGATATAAAAATAGGAACAAACAGAAAACCTGTTTAATACGGATCATGTATTTAAATTAAAAATGGAAAAAAAAGATTTAAGGCGTGCGGCCGCGAGTGCCCGATAATTAACCCACTGTTATCACTTTAGCATGTAAAGTATAGCCATAAAAGAAAGTTGGGAATGAATCTCAGATTCTAAACACCTGATTGGAAAGATAAATTGGAACTGATCCGGCAATCCGGTACCTGATCTCAATAAAATAGCTGTGAAGGCCGGAGGCTAAAAGGGAAAGCCCCAGAAACAAGATAATACCGAGAATAAGCCCTTCCAGAACCGGAAGCACGGTTTTTTTCCGTTCATCAACGATACACTTAAACTGTCTGGTAATCTTCGAATCTTTTCCGGGCGGAGAAAAACTACCGCTATGTTGTGCGGCTGATTTGATGCCCTTAGCTGGCTCTAAAAGAGACAGGTTGGATAAAAAAAAGATGTTGCCGAGAGAGATGATCAGATATAGCAAAACAACTCCGATGATAGAGCAATTGGGTATCTGCTTAATCTTTATATCCTTCAAAATCGACAACCTAATATATTGGTGCTAAAATCTGTATTAAATAAAAAAAAGCAAAAGCATTAATAGCAACAAAGCTGTTACAAAAATTAATAACAGTATTATTTTGCCGCAACTACCACATACCCAATAGCTCACCAGTATAATGATCAAAACCAACCCTGCTCTTTGAAGACGATATCTTAATTAATGCCGAAGAAAAAGATATTAAACCACCGGATATGATCACTGGTATTAAGTCAATTTTTAAGCTATCTATCAATAAAAAGATTGCTTATTTTATTCGTTTTCCTGCAAACAATATAACGGTAATATAGTTTTTTTATTCGTAAACAATTTGAGCTGACATTCTTAACGATGGAAAAAAAATACAGGATATTGCGGCTCATTTTGGGCGACCAGCTCAATATCCAGCATTCCTGGTTTAAGAAACCAGCGCCAGGCACGCTGCATGTATTGATGGAAGTAAAAACGGAAGCCGGTTATGTCTGGCACCACATCCAAAAGGCATGTGCTTTTTTTGCAGCAATGGAAAATTTTGCTGAGCTGCTGAACGATAAAGGATTTGAAACCATTTACCTTCGACTTGATGACCCGAAGAACAAACAAAATTTTTCAGATAACCTGAACGATTTAATAGAAAAGTTTGGGGTAAAAGAATTTCATTATCAGCTGCCCGATGAGTATCGGCTAGATCAGGAACTAAACAAGTTCTGTAAAAGTCTGCCTATTAATCACCGCCCTTTTGATACCGAACATTTTTATACCAGCAGAACCGAGCTGGCGGATTTCTTTTCCGGTAAAAAAGAATTGTTAATGGAAAGTTTCTACCGGGCAATGCGCGCAAAACACCACATATTGTTAGATGACGACCATGATCCGGTAGGCGGCAAATGGAATTTTGATGAGGAAAACCGGAAGAAACTTCCTAAAAACCACAAACCAAACCCTCCGCTGTTATTTGATAACGATGTAAGCCAACAATATAAAAGAATAAGTACTACGGAGATAAAAACTATCGGTAATATTAATCCAAAACATCTCCTTTGGCCTGTAAACAGAGATCAGTCTTTAAAACTGCTACATTATTTCTGTGAAAACTGTCTCCCACTATTTGGTACCTTTCAGGATGCCATGCAAACCAATGAATGGTCTCTTTATCATTCGCGTTTATCATTTAGCATGAATACCAAACTTATTTCTCCGGTTGAAGTGGTCAGTTCAGCCATTAAATATTGGAAGGAAAATAAGAAATCGATCACAATGAATCAGATAGAGGGATTCATCAGGCAGATTTTAGGCTGGCGTGAATACATGAGGGGTATTTATTGGATGAAAATGCCTGAATTTGAAAAAATGAATTTCTTTGATCACAAAAGGAAACTTCCTGAATGGTACTGGACGGGAAAAACGGAGATGAACTGTTTAAAGCATTCCATTAATCAGTCTCTTGAATATGCCTACGCACATCATATCCAGCGTTTAATGATCACAGGAAATTTTGCGCTGCTTGCCGGCATCGATCCGGATGAGGTCGATTTTTGGTATCTGGGTATCTACATCGATGCAATACAATGGGTAGAAATTACCAATACAAGGGGAATGAGCCAATATGCAGATGGCGGCATTACCGGCTCCAAACCCTATACTGCCACTGCAAATTACATCCATAAAATGAGCAATTATTGCGATACTTGTAAGTACGACCGCAATGAAAAAACCGGAGAAAATTCCTGTCCGTTTAACAGCCTGTATTGGGACTTTCATGACAGAAACAGGACTAAACTTGGCAGAAACCACAGGCTTTCTATGGTTTACCGGATCTGGGATAAAATGAATCCTGATTTGAGATCTGAAGTGCTGACAAGAGCAGACTTTGTCTTAAAAAATCTCAATAATCTCTGATATATTTGGAAGTACTTTACATGATATACAGTAAAATAGTTCACCGCTTAATTCAATATGCCTTTAATCACTTTAGGGGTAGCGAGTTACTTTTTATTTAATCATTCGCATACTTCGAGAACTTTTATTTATTTATTAAATATTAAGATATTTTTAATAAATTAACCACGTTTTATATAACAGTCGTTGTAGCTTTTAAGTGGATTTAAATTTAAGACGCTTAAAGGCAGGATCTATACGAATTTAGATGTATAAATTAACACTTGAAAAGGAGCAGGAATTACTTGGCCGTCTTTTATTAGATGACGAACAGGCCTTTGCTACTCTTTTTAACAGTTATCGAAATAAACTCTATGGTTTTATTTTTGGAATAACGGGATCAAGCGAAATTGCAAAAGACATTGTCCAAGACGTTTTTTTAAAGATCTGGAAAACACGCCATAATGCCCACAAAGTAGAAAATTTCAATGCACTGGTTTACCGCATGGCTAAAAATGCCGCTCTCGATCAACTAAAGCGGGCTTCGCGCGAGTCAACAGCCCTTTCAACCCTTAGCTTGGTTTCTGAAGAGCGTACGTCCAGCGATCCCTTTGAGGATATGAAAGCGACAGAAATTCAATTGAAATATGAACTTGCACTAAAGAAATTACCTAGACAACAGCGTATGGTCTATGAATTACGTCATATTGAAGGTGAAGACTACGGAGAAATCGCAAAAAAACTTAATCTTTCTATTCCAACTATCCGAAGTCACTTCAGAAATGCCCTCAATACTTTAAAAGGAAGCCTATTTTCGTTCTTGCTGATAATATTATTCCGCTTGTAAGCTAAAAATATAAAAATATTTATTTTTCTTTTGCACATTCTTACCACTTCGTCGTCTTACAATTAAAAACTCACTAAAATTGCGCTCAATTAATTGTTATGTATGTCGGAAAATAGAATAAAGGCTTTACTAGCTAAATATGTAGATCGCAAGTGTGATGAAAAAGAGCTGGAAGAGTTATTTGCGCTGCTGAATGTATTAGACCGACAAAAGTTAGACGAACTGCTAAACGATATTTGGCTGGAATATGAGTCTGACCAGGAACTCCCTGAAGAAGATGCGCAACAAATCCTGAATTCAATTTTAGTTAAGCGCAGCAGGTTCTCCCTTCGTTATGTCGCTATAGCAGCATCTGTGCTCATCTGCGTTTTTGCAGGCACCTACCTGTTATTGAATTCGAGAAAATCCAATCCTGTTGAGCAGTCTGTTAATCTGGAAATTAAACCAGGTAGCAATAAGGCCGAACTGCTGATGGCAAATGGTAAAAAGGTAGTACTTGGCAGTGGCCTTCAAAAAATTGAGATCCCCAATACTGATCTGGTACTTCAACAGGATTCAAACGGATCGTTGACTTATCAGAGGGGCGCAAATACATCACTTGCAATGTCCTATGATACCCTGCGGACACCAAAAGGTGGGGTTTACCAGATTAACTTGAGCGATGGCACCAAAATCTGGCTCAATACTTCAAGTGCAATCAGATTTCCTGAAAAATTTGCGAACAACAAACGCGATGTAGAACTTCTTTATGGTGAAGCGTATTTTGAAGTGAAACATAGGCCAGATGCTCCATTCGCAGTTAAAACAGCTGCCGGGATAGTTCGGGACCTTGGAACGAGTTTTAACATCAACAGCGCATCTAATAATGGCCATGTTGCCGCCACTTTACTAGAGGGCGCTATCGAAGTGGAATCAGGCGGGCAATTTAAAAAGATAAAACCTGGTCAACAGGCCTTATTCAGTAAAAAGAAAATTGTGGTTAACGATGTAGACGTTGAGAACATGATTGCCTGGAAAGACGGCTATTTTATGTTTGATGAACCGATGGAAAGTGCCATGAATAAAATTGCCATGTGGTATGATGTAAAGGTTGAATACCAGGATGAAGCGCTAAAAAGCATCCCGGTTCTGGCCACTATTACACGCCACGGAAATATTAAAAATGTGCTGCGGATTTTAGAAATGACCAAAAAAGTCCGCTTTAATGTGCAGGGAAGAACAATCAAGGTTGCGCATTTTACACCATAAACCAATACCAATTAATTATCAACCACCAAACCAAACTTAACTAAACCAAACCACATGAAGAGTAACTAATTGCCACCATTTAAAAGAGAAAAAGGAGTGCTGGAACACCCCTTTTGAAACTCTTAAATCTTTCCGATCAGATCGGAAATGAACATTTCTTACCAGATAATTCACGATTTAAAAGAATGTAAATGTATAAAATTTCTTCGATAGATTTTATGCAGCTTCCACGCTGCGCGCATAAAATTTTAAGGCTTATGAAGCTAACTTTTACCCTCCTACTGATCTCGCTTTTACATGTAAGCGCATCCAGTTTAGCACAAAATATTACCCTTAATCAAAAAAAAATTGCCTTAGTAAAGGTGTTCAGGGAAATCCGATCACAAACCGGGTATAGTTCTGTTTGGGCAGATGCGGGCGAGAAGAACAAAATTATAAATGTCAGTTTCACTAACGCCCCCCTGGAAACTGCCCTTAAACAAATACTTGACCAAACCAATCTTTCCTACAGCATTGATAAAGAGAGCAAAGCGATTCTAATCTTCAACAAACCGACTGCAGCAATTGCTAAGCCCACAGCGTTGATGGATGTAAAAGGCATTGTGCTAAACATGTTAAAACAACCATTGATGGGCGCCACCGTTAAGGTTAAAAACAGTAATACTTCCGTACAAACTGCGGCTGACGGCTCATTTCGTTTGGCCGGTATTGCCAGTGATGCGGTTTTAATGATCTCTTATGTAGGCTATGCCATTAAAGAGATCAATGCATCGCCAGATATGGGAACCATTCAGCTCGAATTTGCATCTAATGAGCTGGAATCAGTAAATGTGACCTTTTCAACAGGGTATCAAACACTGTCAAGAGAACGGAGTGCAGGTTCATTTTCAAAGCCCAGCCTGGCTGTTATGAACGAGAGATCAGGCAGTACAAATGTATTACAACGGTTGGATGGTTTAGTACCTGGATTAGCCGTAAATAATGCTCCTGATGCCGGCAACAATCCTTTTTTAATTCGTGGTTTATCATCCATTAACTCCAACAGAGGCCCGCTGGTAGTTTTAGACGGAGTACAGGTACCCGATAATGCTATTCAAAACATCAATATGCAGGATGTAGCAGATATCACCGTACTTAAAGATGCAACTTCTTCGTCTATATGGGGTGCCAAAGCGGCTAATGGTGTAATTGTAATTACTACAAAAAAAGGATCTGCAGATGAAAAATTAAAAATTGACTATGATGGCTATCACAATTTTCAGGGCATACCAGATCTGAACTACATCCAGAAGATGAACAGTAGCCAGTTTATTGCTGCAGCAAGGGAACTATTCCCTCAATATGTTGGCAGCAATTCCTTTAATTCAGTTCAATTAATTGCACCCGTTACTCCCCATCTGCAATACCAATATGATGCAAACCGGGGTTTAATAAGCCAGGCCCAGGCGAATACAAAGTTAGATAGCCTGGCTGGAATTGATAATCGCGACCAACTTAAACAATATTTCTACAGGCAGGCTGCAACCACCAACCATACCATCTCCGTATCTGGAGGTAGTAAAGTCCATTCTTTCTATGGCTCTGCCAATTATATTGGAATAGTTAACAATATACCCGGCCAAACAGATGATCAGTATAAAATTAATCTGCGCCAGGACTTTAAATTCAGCGAACGCCTCCAGGTTTACCTCATTACCGACTTCACGAACAGGCTTACCGGGAGTAACAATATAACCGTTCCAGGTTTAGATCTGGTTCCCTATCAGCTATTTGCCGATCCATCTGGAAATCCGTTGACTGTTAACCATATGGGTAATTATAGCGATGATGTACGCAAAGACTATCAGTCAAGAAGCCGGATCAATCTTGATTACTCCCCTTTACAGGAGATCGAAAATGGATATACCAAAGGTAATGCATTATCTACAAGGATTGTAGGGGGCGTAACATTGGAGATTATAAAAGGGCTTCGATATGAAGGGACATTTGGCTATAACATTAATTCCTTTAAAAATCGCGTGGAACTGGATCAAAACAGTTATGCCGTAAGAAATGAGGTGATGACATTTACCCAGGCACCTACTGTAAACAGTACCCCTATCTATAATGTGCCCGCTTTTGGTGGCAGGTTAACTGCTACCGATGAACTGCTGAAAAGCTGGACCATCAGAAATCAGTTTTTATACGATCACAGCTGGCTTGAAAAGCATCAATTGACGGTTATGGCAGGACAGGAAGCGACAAGCATTTCGCCACTTTCAACAACAAGTATTTACCGGGGCTGGGATGATCAGCTTCAGGTAGCAAGACCTGTAAATTATCAGTTATTAGGTGAGGGTATCACGGGAACAGTACCAGGAGGGACAAGGACATTAGCCAATAATGTAACCGGTGGCGAAGGTGTAATAAGCCGTACATCCTCTTATTTTGCCAATATAGGTTACACATTTGACCGGAAGTACACGCTAAACAGCAGTATCCGTATAGATAAAAGTAATTTGTTCGGCTTTGACCGTTCAGCCCAGAACAGGCCAGTGTGGAGTGTTGGTACGAAGTGGGCACTTGGGAGAGAAGATTTCATCAAACCGGTTAATTGGCTAAGCCGTTTGGATTTAAGGCTCACTTACGGTATTACGGGTAATGCCCCGACTCCGGGTACCGCGGCATCATGGGATATTTTACGTGCTGAAACCAATGTTAATTATCCAAACGGCGTTGGCCTGATCATTAATGCACCTGCAAACAAGAAACTGACCTGGGAACTGACCAAAAACTATAATCTGGGTATGGATTTTGAAATCCTGAATGGCATATTTTTCGGTTCGATAGATGCTTATCTCAGAAAAACAAATGATTTGATCGGCAACCTGACAACTGCTCCGCTAACAGGCTTTGCGTCAGTGATCGGGAACTTTGGCGATCTGCAAAACAAGGGTTTGGACGTCTCGCTCGGTTCGCTAAACATCAGCAATAGCAATTTCACCTGGAGTACCTCATTTAATTTGGGTTATAATAAAAATAAGATATCGAGGCTTGCGAACGCTACACCGATTACTACAGGCCCAGGCATGATCAATACCAGATTCCTGGATGGTTATCCTTCTTTTGCAGTATTTGCCTACAATTATGCAGGCTTAAATACTTCAGGAGATCCCCAGGTTAAACTTGCCGATGGAACGGTTACCTCAAACCCGACAGCGACTATGGCTCAGGATGTATTGTACATGGGAACTTCACAACCTGTTTACAGCGGTGGCTTTTCCAATAAATTCCGCTATAAAAACCTCACATTGGGCATTAACATCATTTACAACGGTGGAAACGTCATGTTTCGCGATGTAAATACATTCTGGTCGGGCGTACCTTATTTAAATTATATGACCAGTGAGTTTGCCGAGCGTTGGAAGATAGCTGGCGACGAAAATAAGACCAACATTCCCAGATATGCTGCCACAAGCGCAATCAGTGGCAATAGAAACACCAACTATTACACCTACTCAAATAGCAATGTGTTTAACGCCTCTTTCGCAAAGGTCCGGGATATCACATTAGCTTATGATATTAGAGGTGGAATAATCAAAAAACTACATGCACAGGCCATAACGTTCAGGGCACAGGTTTCTAACTTAATGTTGTGGAAAGCCAATGATTTGGGGATCGATCCTGAATTCCAGTCTTTAGGAAATGTTGGTGCAACGCAAACGGCGGGCAACACCGGTGCGACAAGAAATCTGCGCACCGGACAGGGAACAATAACACTAGGTGCCCATATCACACTTTAAACAGAATTAACAGTTATGAAACTCACAACGAAATACTTTTTAACGCCATTGGTGGCCTGTATAGTACTTTTATCGGGCTCCTGCAAAAAAGACTTTTTGGAAATACAGCCTAAAGGATCACTGATAGCAAAAACAACAAATGATTATGAACAGATCCTGAATGGTTTGTATTTGCAAAATACCGTTTCCGCTTCCATATATCTTGGAGACGATATTGCATTGCAAAATAGCTATTTGGATGGAGTACCCTTAAGGGTTCAACGCTTGTTTAGGTATGAAGACAGGGTTTACGAGCAAAACGAACTCCCTCAGGAAATTACCGCAGCTACGGGTTACATCCAAAGACTATACCTTTTCAACAAGATTATCAATGAGGTGACAACATCTACGCAAGGAACAGATCAGCAGAAAAAGCAGTTATTGGCTGAAGCGAAAGTCGGAAGGGCCATTTGCAATCTGGCCTTTTTAAATGATTTTTCACTCCCTTACAACCCTGCATCGGCTGCAACTGATTTGGGGATTCCGCTTATTACCGCAGCCGATGTTACCCAAACATCCTTTACCAGGGCAACGGTAAAAGAATGTTATACTGCAATCATAAAAGATTTAACAGAAGCCTTTCCAGGCCTCGGACCAGTTGTGCATCGCAGAAGGTTATCTAAAATGGCTGCCGAATTCTTTCTCACCAGAGTATATATGAATATGCTTGATTTTTCTTCCGCTAAAACGCATATTGATGGCGCATTCACAGAATTGTCTAAATCAACCATACCGCTCTCACTTTACGACTACAATACTGTTTTGGATGAAAATGCAGCCGGTTCCTGGTTTCCGCTCAACTTCCTGGGTGCGTTAAGCAATCTGCCTCTTGCAGCAAACAACAGCCAGGTCATTTATAATATTTCTACCACAGTCTGGAATTTCAATTTTGCTGATTGCCCGGTTTTCACGCCTCAGGTGGCTACCCTTTACGGTGATGATGATAAAAGATTACTGCTTTATTCAGACACGGAGATGTTTGGCGACCTGATTTACCCCAAAAAAGTACGTCGTTATCCGAATTTCTTTCTGGATATCGGACCGTCGCTACCCGAAATGTATTTAATGCGTGCAGAAATAAAGGCTCGGGAAAATGACCTGAGCGGCGCAAAGGCAGATGTTGAGGCCTTGCGGTTGAAAAGAATGACTGCTGCAGCTGCGAGCGTGCCGGCAAACGTAGCTTCCAACCAGCAAGCTATGGTTAGATTTATTCTCGACGAACGCATCAGGGAATTTGCGCTTTCGGGTTTGCGTTGGTTAGATATGCGTCGTCTTTCAGTTGATCCGATTTATAAGGATCACATCAATCCTAACCACTATCTGTTGGATGCAGATGGCAGCATTTTAAAAACTTATACGCTGACCCCAAAACGCTATGCGATGAAATTCGGGGAACTTATGGTCAATCAAAATCAGGGATTAGCAGATAATCAATAAATTATTCCACCTGGGCGGCCCTTAGGCTGCCCAATATTACACATCAATTAAATAACAGTTATGAAAATCAACAAATTAATAAACTGCTTTACCGCTTTAAGCATGATGCTGATTATCAGCAATGGAGCTAAAGCACAACAGCCTAATCCTTTGGCTGAAAAATATGAAGAATTTACGCTTATTGGCAAAGTACAGGATCAGGAAAAATTTTATAAGGACTTAATAAAGAAAATACCTGAAACAGAGAAAAACAGAAAAATTTACGACCGTATTAAAGGTGCAATAGCCATTAACTGGCTTCATGACGAAAATTTAGAAAAGTTCAAATATTATGACAAGTCAGTTAAAGATGGTTTATCGTTATTTGAACTAACTAACATTCTTGAAAAGTGGTTAGATGAGCAAAAACACATGGAATGGGTTGATGTAATTTCCAAACAATATATTAAAGATATTGAAAACGGATTACGCAAAGATGATTTTGAACATGCACACGAACTTTTACTGGAAATTTCAGCTACGGTAGATTGTATCAATGGCGATAAAAGTTCTGCATTAGCAAAAATCAACGAAGCACTTAAAGATGCTAAAATGAGGAACATGAATTACTTTAAAGATTCGAAGCCAAATTTCATCAGTCGTTATGCATTCATTTTAGATGCAAATGGCCAAACGCAAAAGGCAATTGATACATTAACCGTTTCCGTTAAAGAAGCAGAATCTAATCCCAAACTTTTATCTACGCTTAAAACCATCTATGCTAAAATAAATGGAGAAGATAATGCTATAAAATATGTCACTTCATTGCAGGATGAGGCGTACCAGCACTATTATAAGGCGCTTGAAAGCAAATGGGATCCAATCGGCAAACCTGCGCCAACCATTGCCATTACCAAATTAAATGGTCAGGAATTTAAAGTATCTGATTACAAAGGAAAAATCATGGTAGTTGATTTTTGGAGCACCACGTGTACGCCCTGTAAAGCCTGCTTTCCTGCTTTCGAAAGAATAGTTGCAGACTATAAAAATGAACCATTTCAACTATTTGTAGCCGGAATAGCTGAGGACAAAGAAACCCAGCAAAAATATGTCGACAAATCCAAACTGACTTTAGATGTATTGAGAGATCCCGATATGGAATTCTATAAAGCAATTGGTGCTAAAGGCACACCGCATAAGTTTATCATCGATCCTAAAGGAATAATAAGAATGGAAGGAATTGGTTACGCTGGCTCAACAGATCGGGAATATTATGAATTAAAAGCAATGGTAGAAATCACTAAAAAGCATGCTGCCGACAATAATTAATATCAATATGAAAAAAAATATCATTCTGCTGTTACTCTGCTCGTTTTTCACAATAAAAGGATTCGGGCAAATCTACCACCCCATCAAATGGAGTTATGCGGCCAAAAAAACCGGTAAAAATGAAGCGGTTGTATATGTAAAAGCCACCTTAGAAAAAGGCTGGCACTTATACTCACAGTATGTAGAAAAAGGTGGTCCGCAACCGACAAAATTTACATTTGAAAAATCAGATGGCTATACCGTCTCAGGTTATACAAAAGAACCTCAGGCCATTGTGCGTTTAGAGCCCACTTTTATGATGGAAGTCGGATTTTTCGAAAATTCAGTCATCTTTCAGCAAAAAGTAAAGCTAAAAGGCAAAACAGCAACTGTTAAAGGAAAAGTAAAATTTATGGTTTGTAACGACAAGATGTGCCTTCCGCCGGATGAAGTCGATTTTACCATTAACATCAATTAATATCCAGAACGATACAATAAAAATATGAAACGATTAATGATCATCGCCTTATCCATACTACAATTGAGTGCTTTTGCACAGGGCGGAAAAAATACTTTTACCATCACAGGAAAATATGGTGAATTTAATGCACCGGTAAAGGCCTATCTAGAATATACTTTAAATGGCAAAGATATTACCGATTCGGTTGTATTGAAAAACGGAGCATTTAAATTCACCGGCACAGCGACTTCTTCGCCAGTTTCAGCCGAACTGAGTTTTGACACAAAAGGTGTCGGTAGAGATAAAAGCCTGGAGCGCGGTACCGTAATTTTAGAACCTGGTAAAATAATGGTCGCTATTAAAGGCGGAAGTTCTTTTGACGGATTAGAAGTAACCGGTACACCTATGAACAATGATTATACCGAATTTAACAATCTTGTAGACGAATCGCTGGCAAAGATGTCTCCGGGAGATAAGGCTTTCATGGAAGGAAAATCAAATCAGCAAAACACGCCTGATTTTGAAGATAAGCTGGAAGAATTCAAAAAAAGATATAGCAAACTAACAAACGAAGCTTATGCAAAATTCGTAAGAACCCACCCTGATTCTAATCTTGCGCTCAACCTGATGTCGAAATTAGCTTATGACGGTGAATACACTGAAGTAAAATCTTTATTTGATGGTTTTTCTGACAGGATTAAGAAAAGTACTAAAGGTATAAACTTTGCTAAAACCTTGTTTCAGATGAAAGCTTCAGCCATTGGACAAACGGCACCTGATTTTGAGTTGGCTGATACAGAAGGAAAATTGGTAAAACTTTCTTCTTTTAAAGGCAAATACGTTTTATTAGACTTCTGGGCGTCATGGTGTGGCCCTTGCAGGGCAGAAAATCCAAACCTGCTCAGGATTTATAACAAATTCAAAGATCAAAACTTTACCGTAGTTGGTGTATCGCTCGATAAACCCGAAGCAAAAAATCTATGGCTGGCTGCGATAAAGAACGATGGTTTACCATGGCTGCAACTATCTGATCTTAAGGCATGGGATAGTACCGCAGCAAAATTGTACGGCGTTAGCGCCATACCGCAGAATTTCCTGATTGATCCCAATGGAAAAATTGTAGGCAAAACTTTAGTTGGAAAAGGACTTGAGCATAAACTCATTGAAATGATTGGTCAGCCTTCACATTAAGATTAAGGATTTTTAGCAATTAACATCTTTCTAGCTGCGTACAGAGGCTGTATCAGAAATGATTTTTTAGATTTTTAGCAGAATAATATTTTGAAAGGTCTTCAATCCCAATTAATTGGGAATCTTAATGCTATTGCAAAGCGCCTTAAGATTCCCGCCTGCGCGGGAATGACGAAAAACAAAATAAATTTCGGGTTTAAATGTTAGATTTTACTTCTGATACAGCCTTTTTATATTTTCAATCGTGTATAATGTTTAATAAACCAATTCAATGCCTCGTATTTATTTGATTCTTTATAAGCCAGTACTACCTCTGTATTAATGGGAATATCGCTGATTTCAATAAAAGATACGTTCAATTGTCCGTATTGTTTTTTTAACGACAGTGGCAAAATAGATACACCCAGACCCGCCTCTACCAATTGTAGTATAGAGTGTACATTGTTAGCCTCGTGGGTTATATCCGGACTAAAGCCCAATCTCTGGCAAATTTCCACAAGTTTCTGGTTATACTGCGGCGCAAATGTTTTATTAAAGAAAATAAACGGACTCTTCCTTAAAAAATCTGCGAGTTCATGTTCATTGCCTATTTTATGTGTTCCTAAAGGGGTAACCACCACAAAAGGATCAAAAAACAAAGATTCTACTTTCAATTTTTCAGACAAAACAGGAGCTCTCAAAATCCCAACATCTAAGTCACCATGTTCCAGCGCTTTAATCTGCGCCAGTGTAGGTACTTCAAACAAACTCGTTTTCAAGTAGGGAAATTCCTGATGCATCAACTTTAAAATTTCGGCAAGCTGCGATTGATAAACTGAACTGATGTAACCGATCTTAAATTCGCCGCTAACACCTTCATGGATTTTACGCACCACTTCTTTACTTTCTTCAAGCCTGGTAAACAGGTTACCTACTTCATTCTTAAAATATTTACCGGCATCTGTTAACACAACCCGCTTATTATTCCGGATAAACAACTTTACGCCGAGTTCTTCTTCCAATTCTTTAATCTGCCTGCTTAAAGGAGGCTGCGAAATAAAGAGTTTCGTTGCTGCCTTGGTAAAGTGCAGTTCTTCTGCAACAGCTTTAAAATATGACAAATGTCTGAGCTCCATTTCTACAATACTTATCAGGTATTAATTTATGCTAAAATTGGTATTTTACAAATATGATCAACTGCGGTAACTTTACAAAAAACTAAAAGCAATGAATAAAGATTATTCGCATAAAGCAACAAACGATGAGATAAAAACAAGGTTCGACAGCGATGTAGAACGTTTCTCTAATTTAGAAAGCGGTCAGCAAACCACTATTGATGCCCCACTTACCATGGAACTTTGCACCGAAGCCGCCAAATACATTAATTCAACCGCTACAGAACTGTTGGATATTGGCTGTGGTGCTGGTAATTATACATTGAAAATGCTCAGTAAAATCCCAAACCTAAACTGTACCTTAAACGATTTGAGCCTACCTATGTTAACACGTGCAAAAGATCGGATATCGGCGCAAACCACGGGAAAAATAACGCTGATACAGGATGATATGCGAAACCTGGATTTGCCCGACAACCGTTTCGATATTGTACTGGCCGCAGCTACATTTCATCATTTACGTGCCGATGCCGATTGGGAACTTGTTTTCACTAAGATTTACCAGGCTTTAAAACCCGGTGGCAGTATCTGGATTTCAGATCTCATTACGCACGATTCAGTTTTAGTTGACAAACTTTTTCAGGATCAATACGGAGCATACCTGAAAACACTTGGCGGTGAAGCATACAAACAAAAAGTATTAGATTATATTGAATATGAAGATACCCCGCGTTCGGTTAATTATCAGCTGGCTTTGCTAAAAAAAGTCGGGTTTAGCATGACCGAAATCCTCCACAAGAACGCCTGTTTTGCGGCATTTGGTGCGATAAAATAAAAGATGCCTGCGATTTTCCAAAAACGATCTAATACCTCTTTATTAAACCTTAATGATTTATTTAAGCAAAAGATCATGTTTTATTTTAAATCAGTCCACCCTCCTATCGAATTAGGCATAGCCGGGCCTGAAATTTTTACTTAACGCAATTAATTCGTCAAGGTTAATCAGATTGGGATCTGCAGACTGTCGTCTTAGGAGGCTGATTGGAACCGTTATAATACCATTTGTAGTACGCAATACGCAATTTTCATCATTAGCATTTGAAGATACGTAATCGCCGATTCCGGAGTCGATTTCAGATAAACGGATTAGTAATTCGTTGTAGATATAAAGCGGAAAATTCACAACGCAAAGTTAATGCAATAAAACGCGAATGTTTAATTATTGTTACGTTAACATTAAATAAGTCTGTAATGATAATTTAACACCGGGAACCATTCTTTCCAGGCCTATATTTGGTAGATTATGCTAACTTGAAAATTAATGCCGGGTTAACAATAGTAATTTTAAGTTTGTTCTAAAACCAGGAAAGGCAATGACCACGTCCATAACAAACTTAAATAAAACAACTTATCAGTTTATTTATATAGTTATTCTATTTTTAACTATCCTGTCGGGCTGCAAAAAAAGCAGTCAAAAACCTGATTATCCAATAGGAAGCAACGAGCATATCAACACCTGGATACTTGATAGCCTTAAACGATATTATTATTGGAATGACCAATTGCCTGCCAATCCGAATCTCAGTTTGGCACCAAAAGATTTTTTTAATTCCATCCGCAACTCGTCGGATCGTTTTTCATACATCACTATCCCTAATGACCCTGCCACTGCAATACCAGGCAATAGAAATTTTGGTTTTGATTATACCGTGGTGAGTGACCAAAACAGTTCAAAAGCTATCGGAATTATTAAAGTGGTACTAAACGACTCTCCGGCTTCGAGGGCCGGTTTAAAACGTGGAGATTATATCAGTAAAATTAACGGCAAAACAATAACGGTTGATAATGCGCAGGTTTTGCAAACTGAAATATTAAATAGCGATCACTTTTCTTTGGGTTTAGCTGAACTGAAAAACAATATCTGGACAGACACCCGTACTGTTCAGCTAAATAAAAGTATCATACTCGATCAGCGTGAGATCAGCAAGGTGATAGAAAGTGATGAAAAAAAAATCGGTTACCTGTATTTTCTGGATTTTAATGGTGGTTTGGCCAGTTCGCTTACTGCTGCCTTCAGTAATTTTAAATCAGAAAACATCGCCGAGCTCATTCTCGACCTCCGTTATAACGCAGGTGGCCAGGTAGCAGAAGCAGCCGGCTTATGCGCTATGATTGCTAAAAATGTATCTTTCAATAAACCCTTTATTATCTACAAAGGCAATAAAAACGGAGGCACCAAGACCGAATCAATCGGTACTGCAGCTACATTCGATGGCACTTTAAATTTTAACGCCATCTTGCAGCAAAACCTTGGCTTAAGCCGGGTTTATATCCTATCAACAGCAGCCACCGCATCTGCTTCAGAAGTCATGATTAATAATCTTAAACCTTTTATTCAGGTGATACTGATCGGCGAAAAAACAAGGGGAAAAGATGAAGCGTCATTTAGGATCTTTGATGCCCGAAGCCCTAAACAGGTGTATTGGGAAATACACCCGATTGTTTATAAACTTTTTAACGCACAGGGCATTGGCGGTTACAGCACAGGCATTACCCCCGATATCAAGGTTAATGAAATGGATAATCTGCCTTTGCTTCAACCTGGCGATACTGCAGATCCAATGGTGAGAGCAGCAATTGCTGCCATAACCGGCAAGGCTATCAAAACTTCTACTGTAATAAATAATGTATTGACTAACAGCTTTCAGCCTGATCGTGTATTAATGGATTCGAGGACGGTGTCTGCACAGCAAAGCATAGTCATCAGCCATCAGTTAAGGTGATAGAAAAGGTTTTCATTGCGTTAACATTAACTTTATACGCAACTACTAACTTGCCTACATAAACGCTACTTATGGAACAGTTGGAAGATTTTAAAAATGCAAAACTCCTCAATGCAGTAAAAGCTGGCGATTCTGCCGCTTTCAATGAAATTTACCACCAGTATCGAAAAAAAATATATGGTTATGCCTACCATTTTAGCCGTAACAGTGAAGAAGCCGAAGAACTTACCCAGGATGTTTTTGTAAGGCTTTGGGAAAACCGGTCAAAAATTGATACACAAAAGAATTTTGAGGCATTTCTTTATACCCTTATCCGTAATAATTTTCTTTCTATACTTCGTAAAAAAGCCAGAGAGAAGGCTTATAGCAACGAAAACCTTAAATGCGAGCCATCTTTCAATACCATAGAAGAGGAACTCAATGCCAAAGAAACGAAACAAATTGTAAATAAAGTGATAGAAAGTCTTTCTCCGCAGGTTAAAAAAATATATTTATTGAGTCGTAACGACCACCATACCCACGAAGAAATTTCGCAACTGATGGGCATCTCTAAAAACACGGTAAACAACCACCTCAAAAAATCACTTGGGACTTTGCGGAAATACTTCAGCACCTATTCCCCGGAAACGATATTATCATTGGCTATAGTGATCTTTTGTTAAGGTTGCCCATAGGAAGTACTTATGGCTACCTGCATGGTTTCTGAATATACTCTGCCAATTGACCATTACCAAATTCATTTACATTCTCCCATCTTAATTTTCTTTAGCGAGGATGCCTCTCGTTAGGTCACCGTTGACGAGCAAAAAAAATGCGATGGTGACAAGAAAAAAGCCTTCTTATAATAATGTTTATACAAGCAGCTCATGGTTAATATATCTTGCTACTATATAAGCGCATATAAGCTTTAAGCGTTATCATCATTTTCAGGCAAGAGCCGCGATGAATACCTGCATAAATCCGTCGAGTAGATTTACTTTTAGTTAAATTCTAAAATTATTTCTCAGGATAACAAGCAAATAAAACTGCCCCGTAACTGCCCCTAATCGCTTTTTAAAATAAATTTCATTTTCAGATAGCTATATCACCACGCTCGTGCATATATACATTAGTGCGCAGCGCTAAAGCTTACAAATATTAAAGTGAAAGAAAATATTAAAATACTATTTGAATATTACTTAGCAGGTAAAACCACTCCAGAGCAAGAAAAAATTTTAATGGAGTACCTTGCTGACCCAGCGAACGCCGATAGTGAATTTTATGGTGTAATGGAAAGCGCGTGGACAGCGAAAACAACAGAAACCGATTACTCTTTAACCGCTGTTAACGGACTTGCAGAAATATGGGACAAAGTAGAAAAACGCCAACCTAAAAGCAGATTATTCTCGCCACTATTAAAATATGCTGCGGCAGTTATCGTCATTATTTCTGCATCGCTTGGCTGGTATCTTTACCTGAATGTACAACAAGCTACACAAACATCGATCACCTTTTTAAGTAAAACCACTCAAAAGGGCGAAAGACTAAAGTTGATTTTACCTGATAGTTCTGTTGTATACCTTGGTGCCGAAAGCAGGCTAACCTGGCCATCCCGGTTCGTAAAAGGTAATTTAAGAAATATCCAGCTGGAAGGAGAAGCTTTTTTTGAAGTAAAACATGATACCACCAGCCCGTTTATCGTACAGAGCGGAGAGATGCAGACCAGGGTTTTGGGTACTTCATTCAACATTTATGCTTATCCTGAAGATGAAACTTTCAGCGTCGCTGTTCGTACCGGTAAAGTAGGCGTTTCGGAGAACAGTACCGGAAAATTAAGACATCTTTCGCTACTTACTCCCGGAATGAAATTATCATATCATTTGAAAGCACATCACTATGATATCCGTAACGAACGTATCAGCGAAATAAATGCATGGATTAAGAACAGCTTTGCCTTTAAAGATGTAAGCCTGGCTAATATGTTCCAGTCACTGGAAAGATATTACAATGTCCGTTTCGAAATGAAAACCAATAAATTAAACGATTGCAGGTACAATGCCACATTTACTAACAAGAGCATCAGCGATATAATGGAAGAAATCCGGATCATGAGCGGCAAAAAAATGAGATATAAAATAGACAATGCAAACAAAATAATAACCGTATGGGGGGAGGGCTGTCAATGATGAGTTAGCAAAATGCTATAGCGCGGCAAAAGCTGCAACAAACCAGATTTATACCTACAAAAAACAGATAAAACCTCTTTACATCAACAAGGGGCCGGATTGCTCGAACAATCCAGCGCCTAAAACAAAAGTTTTTAACCCGTGAAAATTAAAAAACATCTTGAACCTATGAAAATAGGAATTTATGAATATATAAAAGAATATATTATCAATTTAGATTACCGCCCTTTGGTAACCTTCATCATACTATCTACTTTTTTATTTAACGAGGCAGTGGCAAACAGCTTTGTACAAACGCCAAAAGAAGGCATGCTGAGCATTAAGATAGTTGAAATGGGCATTCCTGATGCGCTTTCATTGCTTGAAGAAAAAGCAGGTTTATCAATCAATTATAATAAATCGATTTTCAGCAAAAACGGGAAAGTAAGCCTCGAAGTAAAAAACATGGCCATTGAGCTGATCTTAAAAAAAATACTTTCAGGAACCAGAGTAGCCTACAGGTTTGCTGATGCCAATACCATATTGCTCTATAAACTTCCGGATCTGGTAAAACCAGGAAACATATCAGGAAAGGTTTTTGACGAAAAAGGTGAAACCCTGCCCGGTGCATCCGTTAAAATTAACGAAACGGGCAAAGCTACACAAACGGCCAGCGATGGTAGTTACACATTAACTGCCGAACCCGGAAAATATACAGTAGAAATTAGTTATATATCTTTCATTACACAACGAATAAGTGATGTAGAAGTCAGGGCAGATAAAAGCACACCGCTTAACATTGCACTAAAACCCGATGCAAAAGGTTTGCAAGATGTGGTGATAACCGCCAGCTATAAAAAAGCTTCCGTTGAAGGCTTACTGACCCATCAGAAAAATGCTGCTGAAATGAGCAATGGAATTAGTGCCGAACAGATTTCCAGAACACCGGATAAAAACATTGGTGAAAGTTTGAAACGCATTAGCGGGGTAAATTCGGTAGATAATAAAATGGTACTGGTACGCGGCATAGGTGAACGTTATAACACTGCACAGCTGGATGGGATTACCCTACCCAGTACAGAGGCACAAACCCGTAACTTCTCTTTCGATTTAATTCCCTCGAACCTGGTTGATAACGTTGTGGTGAGTAAAACCGTTACGCCTGATATGAACAGCAGTTTCGGGGGTGGGTTAATACAGATCAATACCAAAGATATCCCTACCGAGAACTTTATGTCTTTTACAGCAGGTACTTCGTATAATGACCAAAGCACAGGAAAAGATTTTTTAAGTCATAAGCGAGGTAAATACGATTATTTTGGGTTTGATGATGGAAGAAGAAATTTTCCGGTCGGTTTAGAACATACTGAACGTACAACGGCACCCAACAATACCCTTACAGACGAGCAGTACCAGCAAAAGCTGATTGTCCAAAGCCAGAAATTCGTCAATGATAATTTCACGATGTACAGGTACAAAACGGCACCATCTCAAAATTATCAGTTTACCATAGGCAGAACCATAGGCATTGATACTACAAATAATAAAAAACTGGGTTTTACAACATCATTAAGCTACCGCAACAACCAGAATATCAATACCATTGAACAGCAAACAAGAGGCGAATGGAATATCAATACGCCAAATACCGGTGCGAAATATATGTTCAATACCACTTTAGCAGCCATGTTAAATGTGGGTTTACAGCTTGAGAAAAACAGATTTAGTTTCCGCAACACCTATACACACATTTACAATAACGACCTGTTTAGAACCATTGGTTATGATGCTGATAATGGATCTGAATTCTTTGCCAATGGCCGAAAACCAAATGCTATTGTTGAGGCTGACGATCCTACGTACACCGACCTGTTACAGAATAAACTCAATGGCCAGCACCAGGCAGGCAAAGTAAAGCTGGAATGGAATTTATCGCGTACATCAATAGACCGTAAAGAGAAGGATTTGGGTATTAGCACCCAAAACTTGCAGCAATTTGGTAATGATTATGAATATTTTTATCAGGCAAGTGGCCAAAGGGAAGGTTATATCAAACCTACCTCAAGACATAACTACAGCAATAATGAACACCATCTTGCCTGGGGTGGCGATGCAAGTATGCCTTTCAAAATTGGCTCACTAAATAACACGGTAAAAACGGGGTATTTTGGTATACACAAAGAAGGTTCCTTAAACTGGGAAATCGCATCACTGGTCCGTAATGCATCGATACCCGATAGCCTGAAATTCATCTCTATCGCCCAAATGATTGATCCTGCCAAAATTGGCAATAATGGCTACAATTATTTTATTAACCCATACTTTTTAAACGGCTATAAAGGTAAAAGTACCACCCAGGCGGCGTATATGATGCTTGATAACCGTCTTGCTGAAAAATTACGTTTGGTATGGGGCCTAAGAGCAGAGTACTTCAAATATACCGAACTCCGCAACGACCTCAATGTTAGGGGTGTGAGTGGTTTCGCACTTCCATCTGAGAAAAAATGGCGTTGGTTACCTTCGGCTAATCTTACCTATAGCCCTACAAAAGAGATTAACATCAGGGCCGCTTTTTCAAATGCTGTAGTAAGGCCCGAACTAATGGATAACAGTCAGTTCTTTAGATACGACCCTATGTTTGATGCCCAGTTTGGGAACGAGGGTTTAGCCAGTACCCAAATTAAAAATTACGATCTTAAATTTGAATGGTTCCCCGGCTTGGGCGAAATCATCTCGGCTAGTGCCTTTTATAAAAAATTCGATCAACCCGTAGAAGTGGTTTACAGCATATCAAACGGAGGCGGTTTTTATTATATCAAAAATTCTGATCAAGCCAAAGTTTATGGATTGGAACTGGAGTTAAGGAAAAACCTGGGTTTCATCAAAAGCAGTACGCTGTTATCACGAATAACGCTTTATGGGAACCTTACCTTACAAACAGCCAATGTGGTTGGGACCTACAAAACTACCGGTACCAATGGCGAAAGTGTTATAGTAAGTGCCAAAGCCAAAAGAAATATGTATGGGCAGGCACCTTACCTGATCAATGCCGGTTTACAGTATCTGGACGAGCATTTTGGCTTCAACCTGGCCTATAATAAATCTGGGCGCAAAACAACTTTGGTTAGTCCGGAACTGAATAACATTGAATATGAAAACCCGCGCGACCAGATTGATGCACAGATTAGTTATAAGTTTTATAAAAACAGGTTCGAAGTAAAAGTCAATGCCGGGAATTTACTTAACAGGGTCTCGCTGATTTATAGAAATACCGCAAGTTACGAAGCTAACCCCGATTACCAGCCGGGTTCAGACTACAGCAACAAGTTGCGATTGAAACCAGGTTTTTCCAACAACCTGGATGATGGAGACCAGGTGATGTTTTCGCAAAAATTTGGCCGCACCTACAGCACCTCTATTACCTACAATTTTTAGAACGACCATGAAAAACAGTTTTTATAAGGTTAAACCATTTAACAGGAAAGGAGGAAATTTATTTCCTGCATAGCCATAAAAAAACGAAAGGTTGTATCAGAACCCTTCGTTTAAACCGATCATTTGCAGTGGAACGGCCAATCAGGAAAAACCTGAACTATTTTTAAATCTACTGTTAAAAACCCAGGGTAGCTAACAGCTTTACTTAGTTAAATCTATATGAACAGCTAAGATATAAAAAAACATCATATTTAGGTATATCAGGCTTTTATTTCCTTAAAAACCAACAAATAACTTGTCTGTAAACCTAAATAACCTTGAAAAAAATCAACCTAAAAAACATGGATCGTAACAATAAGATCCTATGAAAAACAAAAAATGACAATGAAAAATTTTAAAAATTTAATCGGTCTTTTATCAATTGTTGCTGTTTCATTTACAGCTTGTAAAAAAAACGAAGGTGGTGCTGATGCATTCGGTAACCGCAGCACTTCAGCAGCAGATTATTCACAATCATCCTTGCCGGTTGTGGCTGTTAGCGGAGACATTACCAGCTCTGTTACCTGGACCGCAGGAAACGTTTACGAATTAAGCGGTGTAGTAACGGTTAGAAATGGTGCAACTTTAACCATCCAACCAGGGACTTATATCAAAGCTTCGGTAAATACACCGGGTGTACAAAATGGTGTATTGGTTATTGCCAAAGATGGTAACATCAATGCAGTAGGTACAGCAGAAAATCCAATTGTATTCACCAGCCGTTACCTTTTAGATGGTGATGCCAGTACAACTGGTAAACCAGGAGACTTTGGCGGAGCCATTATTTTAGGTAATGCCAGAATCAATGTTGGTGATAAACTGATAGAAGGTTTAGCTGACAATCCTAAATTCCATTACGGAGGTACAAATGACGAAGATAACCGAGGTACTTTACAATATGTGCGTATTGAGTATGCAGGTTTCCAGTTGGCTCCAAACATCGAAGTTAACGGTTTAACTTTAGGTGGCGTGGGCAGTGGCACAACGATCGATCATGTACAGGTTTCTTATGGTCTGGATGACGGATTTGAGTTTTTTGGTGGTACAGTTAGTCCAAGTAATTTAATTGCGCTGGCTTCTGATGACGACCAGTTTGATTTCGATAACGGTTTTACCGGTATATTAAGCGACTGTGTGGCCATTGCCGATAAAAATTCTACACACAGTACGAGTGGCGGCAACAGCGATTCAAACGGTATCGAATCTGATAACAATGCACCTGCGGAAGATGGTACGTTTAGCTTAACCCCTAAAACACATCCAACCTTACAAAATGTAAGCATTTTCGGAACTGAAAATAAAAACGGTATTTCTGGTTTAGGCTACCGTAACGGTATCCGCGAACGCAGAGGTTCTGAAGTAAGCTTAATTAGTGTGATTGTTTCTGGTTACAATACCGGTATCGCTTTCGACACTGATGCCAATGCAAGTCTTTCAGATATTTCTTCTACTTCTGTTCATGGTTTCAACAATTCAATCACAGCTGCCGTTGGTGCTTATGCTGATGGTGGTGGCAATACTTTGGTAGTAAATGCAACCAACGCCAGTACTTTCGGTGTTGCGCAACCATGGTATAACACTCCGGGTTCTCCTGCTTCAGTTACACTTCCGAGCTGGGCTTCAGGTTGGTCAAAACTTGTATTTTAATTTTTTCTTAATAGAAAGAGGCTATGCTGTTCGGCATAGTCTCTTATAATAAAACAGGATAACGCTGTTTTAAATGATAATTAACCTTTATATGAAACTTAAAATATTTGCCTTTTTTTTCCTTTCGGCCATCGCCACATTAAGTTTATCCTGTCGTAAGGCAGAACTACTCCAACCCGAACCGGTTAAAATTATTCAGTTGAATGTTACGGGTGCAAGTAGTGTTGAGCTGGAGTACCTGTATAAAGACAGCGTAATTGCCGCACCACCTGCGGGGGGCATTAACGTAAAAACCCTGCTTACCGTTAAAGATCAGCACGCTGATTTGAAAATCAGAAAAAAAGGTTCAACGGAGATATTACTCTCCAGAACGATAACGGCAGCACCGTTCGATCAGTACATCAGTATTTTTTATGATGGCACTAAAATATACAACAGTTCCATTTCATTACTCATCAAAGGCTACGCACTGGCCGGTGAACTCGAATTTTTAATAGATGGAAATGTATTTTTATCCGGCACCGGTTCGATAAATAACACCTCCCCTATCCTGATTGATAAAGGTACAAAGAGAGAAATTACGGTACGCAAAAAAGGCGAAACCGATATTCTGCTTGCTAAAACGATCGATGCAACCAGCAATAGCCAAAGCATAAATTTCTTTTACGATGGAATCAAAATTGTTGATAATGTAAGCCTTAACCCTCCTGTAAATCCTGCAAATATGATGGTTAGTGCAAAGTTCGAGACTTTATTTGCACCACAATTTAAAAATGTTGATGTAGACCTCGTTTTCTACACCAGGCTTAAACCCCAATCTACTGCAGCGTATGCTTCCGCCGGAACAAAGGTACAGCCCGAACTTAGGCTTACTTTGCTTAAAGATGGTACTTTTAGCCAGATAGAACTTCCACCACTACCAGATGCCAATTATATATATAGTTTTGATATTGTTGAAAAAGGTACCGATAACGTACCCTACACCACAACCAGCGCGCCTTTTGTATTAGCCGCTTATCCCTTTAAACCCAACCAGGGCCGTTATGGGGAAATTAATTTTGAAGCCGGCAAGTCGAGGTTGTTTGTTATCAACGATACTAAAAATATTTTAGCGAATACAAGAAGTACCTACTTTTCCGGTAAAGTAACCGACCTTTCTCAATATTTCAGATAAGATTAACATGTTCATTCTTTAAAAAAAGGAGAAAACCAAAGCAAACTGCAACGGTAATCTCCTTTTTCTTTATTGAAATTAAAGAACCAGCATCCCGATACTAACGTATTTTTTGCTACAGCGCTACCACCCGATATATCTGATTATTGCTGTAATTATCTAAAGGTAATCACATTATTTCATAGCTTTACCCAGCAAACCATACAACAGAATGAAATTAATGATGTCAATTATCGGATGGTCTGGAGTAGTATTCTGTACGCTGGCATACCTTTTTTTAAGTATGAAATTAATCCGATCGGATTCGTTCTCCTTTCAGGCCCTAAATATATTGGGCGGCTTGTGTTTAGCCGTAACCGCCTTAGATACGCACGATTTACCCAATGCTGCTGCCAATGTACTCTGGATGTCTATTGGCTTATTTGCTTTGGGTCGCCAACTTAGGAAACGTGATCAGAAAGCGCCTTAGTCGGAGGTATGCTAAGCAGATCATAAGCTTTCTGCTTATAATAGGCTAATCGCTCCGAATAAGCTTTTTTATCATTTTCCAACGAAAGATAAAAGTAAGCTCCGTCAACCATTACAAAAATGAAATCGGCTGCAACCTTTGGGTCGTTTACATTTGTAATGCACTGCGCGTTGCACTGTTCAATCAGCAACGCAAGTCCTTTGCGCAACGAATCCAGAATTAGCTTATACTTTTGCTTGATTTTTTTCTCCCTAAACGCCAAAGCGTAAAAAGTATAAAATAAACCGTCATCAAAAAGCAGGTTCCATTTTTTAGAAAACAGCATTTCAATCGTACTTTGCAAATCGCTTAAGGATGCTTTTTCTTTATTCTTTACGGTATAGATCAGTAAATACCGGTCAAGTATGTGGTCGATCAATTCGTAAGTGAGTCCTTCCTTGGTGTCAAAATAATGAATGATAAGGCTCGGGTTAATATCCATTACCTTTGCAATCTTGGCTATAGAGGTATTTTCGTAGCCCTCTTTTTTGGCCACCTGGTAAAATACCTTTATAATTTCCTGTCTCCTTGTCTCTTTTAGGCTTTTACGTCCCATCGTGCAGCTAATTTAATGGGGCAAACTAATCAAAAGCGGTTGGATTCTGCAAATTTATTTTACCAAATATATTGAATGAACGTTCAATTAATATATTAATTGAACGTTAACCTATCCTTAATATGATATGTTCAATTTAGCACCGCTGAAAAGAGCTTATTATTCCAAATCAAACAACTAAATATTAAGAAAATGAAAAAAAGGCTACTCTGGATATTCATGCTATTGATTCTGTCTACAAGCGGCTTTGCACAAGGGATCGCAATAAAAGGCGTGGTTACTGATGCAAAGACAGGGGAAACGTTCCCTGCCGTAAACATTACTGTAAAAGGGACAAACCTGCATATCGCCACCAACAGTAATGGTGTTTATACCTTAAGTAATGTAAAACCTGATGCTACACTTATATTTTCCTACATTGGCTACAAGCAACAGGAAATTTTGGTTAGTGGCCGGGCAAAAATCGATATTTCTTTATCTCCTGACTTTGCCAACCTCGATGAGGTAATGGTTGTTGGTTTTGGAACCAAGAAAAAAATCAATGTTGCCGGCGCAATTGATCAGATTTCTGGCAAGCAGCTTGAGTCGAGACCTGTAAGCAATGTATTGCAGGGCTTACAGGGCATCAGTCCCGGACTCAATATTACTTACGCAGGCGGCGCGCCAGGCAGTGTACCCAACATCAATATCAGGGGATATACTTCCATTAATGGTGGCTCGCCATTAATTGTTATCGATGGTATTCCTGCTACCAGCACTGATGATATGTTGCGCTTAACCCCTAGCGATATTACTTCGTTTACCGTATTGCGCGATGCGGCATCGGCAGCCATTTATGGCGCACGTGCTGCATTCGGTGTGATTCTGATTACCACTAAACAAGGTGTTGCTGGTAATAATACCATTAGTTACAATACTTTCCAATCATGGGCAAAGCCAACCTTACTACCCAGGCCGGTGACCGATCCCTATATTTTTTCGAGGGTATTAGAAACTGCTACAGATAACACTCCATGGGATTATGTAAATTATTCTGACGAATATTACCGCTGGGCGAAAGAAAGATCGGATAACCCTGCTATAGCCGATACCCGGTTAAATCCAACCGACCCTACCAAGTGGGCCTATATGGGCAGTAACGACTGGTATGAATATTTTTTTAATCACTCAAGTTTATCTAAAAGCCATACCCTTACTTTTTCTGGTGGAGCTGCGGTAAACGAAAAGCCTTTAACCTATTACCTCTCTGCAGATTATACCAGAGATAATGGGTTAAATAAACTGACCGCAGATTACTGGGACCGTTATGGACTGAGGTCAAAAGTGGGTTTTTCTCCACTTTCGTGGCTTAAAATAGATAATAACCTGAATATTTATCAAACTAAACGGGCACTTCCTAACGGAAACATTACCGACCTGTATTACCTGATGCCTACCGACGTAGCTACGAATCCTGATGGCACATGGGCGAATACCGCTGCCGGAAAACTGGCTGCAAAACTTGTAGATGGAGGAAATAACCTTCAAAATATGTTTGGTTTTCAAAATATTACCAGTGCAACAGCTTTATTTTTAAAAGGTGATCTTCAGGTAAACGCTGACGCTTCTTTTAAACGCGAGCTTTGGAAAACACATAATGACAGTAAAAAATACAAAATCGGCTATGGTCCGAATGATATCCGCGAAGAAGGTGGGACCGGTTCAGTAACCGAAAACAATGGTTACCTGTTTAACAACGCATTTAATATCTATAGCACTTATAAAAAGACGCTTGGCGACCATTTTTTCAGTGCAATGGTAGGTTTTAATAGCGAAGATTACAGCTATTCTACCGTAAACGCGAGTAAAGACATTCTGATTTCTTCTTCTCTACCGTACCTATCGCTCACCAGTGGAACGGCTACTGCTAGTGCAAGTTATTCCGCTTATGCTACCAATAGTGCATTTTCGAGATTAAATTACACCTACAAAAACAGGTACATCCTGGAAGCTACAGGAAGGTACGATGGTTCATCGCGGTTTCCTGTAAATAGGCGCTGGGGATTCTTTCCTTCAGCTTCATTGGCCTGGATAGCAAGTGGAGAAGATTTCTTTAAGATACTATCGCCTGTAGTATCTACCTTTAAACTTCGAACCTCATATGGAGAACTTGGAAATCAGGGTGCTCTTCCAAACGATAACGTAGCAAACTTTGGTTATATCCAATCACTTGTAACTGGTACTTCTGGTTATTTAATTGGAGGAAATGGCCAGAACCAGGTGATTAATGGTGCCCCTGGGTTAAACGTAGACCCACGAACCTATACATGGGAAAGAATATCGACCTTAAATATGGGTACCGATATTGGTCTGTTGAACGATAAGCTTTCTTTCACTTTCGATTATTATATCCGTGATACCAAAGGCATGCTTACTGCAGGACAGGAACTTCCAGGGGTGTTAGGTACGGGTGTACCACGCCAAAATTCAGCAGATCTTCGTACCAAAGGGTGGGAACTTTCAGTAACTTACCGAGACAGGTTTGAACTGGGTTCAAAACCTTTCAGCTTTGATACTAAAATATTCCTTGCCGATTCTAAAGCTAAAATTACCAGATTTAAAAATGATCAGAACCTCTTTTCCAATTACCGCGAGGGGCAGACACTCGGAGAGATCTGGGGATTACAGAATGACGGGGTTTTCCGGAGTAAAGCAGAAATTGCTGCTTTAGATGAATCTGCCATTATTCCATGGGGTGCACTTTCCATTGTTGAGGGATGGCCAAAATATGTTGACCTAGATGGAAATAAGAAAATTGAAAGGGGTTTAAGTTCAAACGATCCGAAAGATTTAAAAATTATCGGTAACAGTGCTGACCGTTATACGATCGGTGCCAATCTGAATATGGATTGGGGTGGTTTTGATGTTTCTGTATTTTTGCAGGGCGTATTAAAGAGAGATTTTTATCCTCATCACTATCTTTTCTGGGGGCCTTACCAGCAGCCGTATGCCAACGTTTATCCATGGAACCTTGATTTTTACCGTGGAGCAGCTGATTCGCCGGAACAAAGAGCCAAACACTCCGCTTCATATATCGCCGCGGGCCTTGCTGATGCCAATACCGATTCTCAATATCCGGTATTACAATCTTGGCTTGCCGATGCCAATTATGGATCGGGTTTAGATATTCCCCAGACTAAATATTTACTAAACGGTGCTTACCTGAGGATCAAAAACGTATCGTTTGGTTATACCTTACCAGTTCAGTGGACCAAAAAGTTTCATGTAAACCGTCTTCGCGTATTTGTGACCGGAGAAAACCTGTATGAGTTCTCTTCTATCAAGAAATTTATTGATCCTGAAGCGGTTAACCAGGGACCAAGTGCCTGGGCATATCCTTATCAACGGAGATATGCCTTCGGTTTAAACCTCGATTTTTAATTTTTGGATCTATCATAATTAAATCATTAGAAAATGAAAAAGTATATATATATCGTGTTTATTGCAGTTGCAGGTATGCTCGCAGCCTGTAAAAAAGCCGGGCTTGATCGTTTCCCTCAAACCTCCGTCTCCCCTGGCCTCTTTTTTAACACAGAAAGTGATCTTTCGCTCTATGTAAATGGCCTACTTTCGCAGCCAGACCGCAGTACTTACCTTAATGATCAGAGTACGGATAACGTATCCACTACAGCTGCAGTTGAGATAAAAAATATTATGGGAGGCAACGCGACCGCCCAAAACATTACCACTGGCTGGAGCTGGAGCAGGTTAAGAAACATTAACTATTTTCTAGAGAATTGCGGAAAAGCACAGGTTTCTGCTGCCGTTAAAAACCACTACGCGGGTTTAGCCAGGTATTACCGCGCTGAATTCTATTTAGATAAAGTTAAGCGTTTCTCTGACGTACCCTGGTATTCAGGTACATTGGAACCTGGTGATGATGCACTCTACAAAGCCCGGGATCCAAGGACGTTGATTGCCGACAGTATCATGGCAGATCTGGATTTTGCCTATAAAAATGTGAGGGAAAGTGTTCCGGCAGGTACTCCGGGAAAATGGGCAGTGGCCACTTTATATGCACGGGCAGCACTTTATGAGGGCACTTATCGTAAATACCATAACGAACTCAATTTAAGCGGCTCAGCAAATGCATTTTTAGAAACTGCAGCAAGAATTTCTGGAGAAATCATCGCCAGCAAAAAGTTTAACATTTACAACACCGGAAAACCGGAACAGGATTATGCAACACTTTTCTCCAGTCAGGATTTAACAGCCAATAGCGAGGTCATTTTAGTCAACATCTTTGACCTGAGTAAAAACAAAAGCCAGAATGTGAATTCTACTGTCTTTGGCGATTATGAGCAGGCACCAGCCAAGAACCTGTTAGAAACTTACTTAATGAAAGATGGAACGAGGTTTACAGATGTAGCAAACTACACGCAGCTGGGTTTTGTGGCAGAATTTAAAAACCGCGATCCGCGGATGTCGCAAACAATGGTTTACCCGGGCTGGATCAGGGTACCCGACCCTACCCCCTATATCCAGCGTTTAAACAAAAATTTTACAGGTTATCATCAATTGAAAGGTTATGTAAACAGCACTGATAACGCGATCTTAAACGGTGTAGATTTTCCGGTATACCGCTATGCAGAAATCCTGTTAACTTATGCTGAAGCGCTTGCTGAATTGGGTACCTTAACGCAGGCCCAGCTCGATCAATCGATAAATCTTCTTCGTAAAAGAGCGGGGTTGCCCGATCTCAACCTGGCAGCGGCTAATGCCAATCCAGATCCGGCATTGCAATTACAGTATCCGAATGTCACCGCTAACGCAGGTGTTATACTCGAAATCAGGAGGGAACGCAGGGTAGAATATGCTTTTGAAAACATGCGCTTTGATGATTTAATGCGCTGGAAGGTAGGTAAACTGCTTACTAAAAGTCCTGAAGGCATGTATTTCGCCGGATTGGGCAAATACGACCTTACCGGGGACGGTGTTGATGATATTATTCTGATTGACAGAACGGCAACGATCCCTGGCGAAGACCAGAAAGAAAAGAATTCACTTGGGGTAAAACTTAATTATTACCGTGCAGGACTTATCGGTACTGATGCAACGGTTTATTTGAAGAATGGCAACAACGGCGGTAATATCGTAACAGAAAATGTGACCAGAAACTTCGAAGAACCCAAATTCTATTACCGCCCTATCCCGCAGCAACAAGTCATCCTGAATCCTAAACTGAAACAAATTTTTGGCTGGTAATGATGGCAGAAATAACGAGAAGGTCTTTAATAAAGGCAATAGGAATATCGGCAGGAACGGCATTTTTGGGCCCGTTGCCCGGTCTGGCTTCAGAAACGCTTACAGATAAACCGAAAGGTAAGAAGCTGGTGCTTACTGTGCCACACATTACTGATGTTCATATCCGTGCAGGAGAAAATGCCCCGCTACGATTCAAAGCATGTTTAAATCAGATAATCAGCAAACATAAAGTTGATTTCTTCTTAAACGGAGGAGATTCCATTAATGATGCTTCTTATGATAATGTGGTACGCAATCAGGTAACTGAACAATGGGATATTTGGGATGAATGCACTAAGGTGATCGATAAATACAAAATATACAGTTGTATTGGCAACCACGATATCTGGTGGAAAGCGCCTGCAACAGACGATGAAATGTATGGAAAGAACTATGTGGTAAAACGGCTGAAAATTCCTAATCGTTATTACAGTTTCTCTAAAAAAAACTGGCACTTTATTATACTTGACGGCAATAACAGCAAAATTTCTCTTGATGATGAACAGTATAACTGGCTTGAGCAGGAATTAGAAAACCTGCCTGCCGGCACACCTACGCTGATCATGTCACACTATCCGATCCTGGGCACCACCCAGGTATTGGTTGGCGGCGGACATTCGGATTGCAAAAAACTGAAGAATCTCTTTTACAAACATCGCGATAAGGTAAAAATCTGCCTGAGCGGACACAACCATCTCTCTGATCAAACGGTATACAATGGTGTGCAATACTGCTGCAATGGAGCCATGAGTGGCTTTTGGTGGGGCAAAGGCGATGCAGAATCAGCAGGCCACGGTTATTACCAGGAAACGCCACCCGGATATGCTATACTTAAAATGTACGATGATGGAACAGTTGAAAACGAATATTTCTCACACACTTTCTAATCATAAAACGATGTTATTAAGGACATTTATTTTTGCCTGCTTTTTTTCTTTATCACTATCATCACTTGCTCAAAACAGGCCACGAAAAGTGGTTTATGTTATCGCCGATGGTATCCCTGCCGATGTAATAGAACGATTGGAATTACCTAACTTCAAAAAAATCATCTCTGCAGGTTCCTATTCGCGCATGCATGTGGGCGGAGATAAAGCAAGTTATAATGAAACACCAACCATATCTGCTGTGGGTTACAATAGCCTGCTTACCGGCACCTGGGTAAACAAGCATAACGTACCCGATAATGATATCAAGGCACCAAATTATAATTATCAGCATATTTTCAGGCTTTTCAAAAATCAATACCCTGATAAAAAAACAGCTATTTTCTCCAGCTGGACTGACGACCGAACCAAACTACTTGGCGATGGCCTTCCCGAAACCGGAAACTTTAAACCCGATTTTGTAGCTGATGGTTTTGAGTTAGATACCGTCCGATTTAAACATGATAAAAAAGCTGACTATATGCATTTTATTGATGAGGAAGTGGTTAAACAAGCTGCTAATACCATTCATGATCAAGCACCGGATCTATCATGGGTATACCTGGAATATACGGATGATATGGGCCATCGCTATGGTGATAGTCCGGAGTTTTATAAGGCTGTTGAGATGCTGGATAAACAAATGGGCCAAATTTGGGATGCCATTAATTACCGTCAACAGCGATTTAAAGAAGATTGGCTGATTGTAATTACAACCGATCATGGACGTGATGAAAAAACAGGTCGCGGACATGGCGGACAATCTGATCGTCAGCGTTCTACCTGGATGGTAAGTAATTACAAAAACCTGAATACTTATGCGCAATACTTCGATCTTGGTATAGTAGATATTATGCCTTCCATTGCTGATTATCTGAATATAAAACTTCCAAAAAGTGTAGAACAGGAAATTGATGGCACTTCATTTATTGGCCCGGTATCCATATCCGCACTCAAGGCAAATTATGTACAAAACCACTTAGACATCACCTGGAAAGCATTGGAAAAGAAGGGAAAAGTAAAAATCTGGCTGGCAACCACTAATGCGTTTAAAACCGGCGGAAAAGATGATTATCATTTACTGGGAGAGGTTGACATTAATCAGCAACATTACCTGGCCGACCTTAATAACTATCCATCCCCTTACTATAAACTAGTGGTTGAAGCACCAGACAATACGCTTAACAAGTGGATAAGTGTTAAATAATTAATTTCATTCCGAAAAATTCATATTCTTAAGCCTTATACCTGATCTTAAGCGATCAGCTATAAGGCTTTTTTAACTGCTTTTAGCGCCTATCCTAATTGATTACATAACAAGATATGTCCTTAGATTTTAAATATTCGTACCTTTAAACCAATTTTTAGGAGCTTTAGACCTTTTTTGAAAGCGGTTCCTGATCGAAATTTGTAGCATAAATTTCATAAAAGCGGAATCATCAATAATTTGATTCAGCTGATCACCAATCCATATTCATTAAAGTGGCTAAATATACCATCACATCAACCCCTGCAGGTTTAAAAACTGCCCTTCTACGGCTTATTATTTATGGTGCACTCATTTACCTGCTTGCCGAATTTCTTAAATGGAATGTAAAACAGGAAGCAGTAAGCAATAAATTCAGTGAAGATTCTGCGGTAGAATATGTTCAAAGCATTTTGCTCCTTTTAAGTTCAACCGTTTTTCTCTACACCTCTTTTAAATACAGATCCTTATTCCCACTTTCCTTCGCGCTATTTGCTTTTATGATGGCTTCGTTGATCCGGGAACAGGATGCTTTTCTGGACGAACATGTTTATGATGGTGCATGGCAAACCGGTGCATTCAGTCTCCTTATCCTGGCAAGTCTGCTTATTTACAGAAAGAAAGCTATATTTTTCTCCAACTTAAACAATTTTGTACACCAGTTCTCTTTTGGAATTTTATTATCAGGTATTGTAACAACCTATATTTTTGCGCGCCTGTACGGAAGGAAAGTTTTCTGGATGGCCGTTATGGAAACACAGTACGTCCGTGATGTCAAAAATGTATCGGAAGAGTCGCTCGAACTCTTTGGCTATGCACTTATTCTTATTGCAAGTGTAGAGTTTTATCTATTTGCCCATGCAAAAAACATTGAAATAGAATTAAAAACACACCAGGCTCAATCTTCATTTCCTATTTCTGCTTAATTTGAATTGAATGAATATGCTATTTACCAATGGCGGCTACCATTTTGGCTACAAGTTGTTTTAATTTGGTGTAGCGCATTAATAAATTAAAAGAAATGATGCCCAAAAGCGCACAGGTTAATCCAGCCAGCACATCGAGCGTATAATGATGACTGGTATAAATCGCCGAAAACCAGATGCCCAGCATTACGGTAAGGAAGAAAATATTAATTTTTCCCAAATGATTTTTCAAACCATAATAAACCACAATAACCGGATATGATGAGTGCAACGATGGCATGGCCGCAAATACATTAGAACCTTTGCTGTATATTCCATTAAAAAGTGTAATCCCAAAGTAATGGTCAAAACGGGCCAGGCCGGCGGTATTACCCGCTGTTTTAGCTACAAAGCCGAAACCGTGTTCCTGCACATACCACGGTGGAGCAGCCGGGAAAGCATAGTAAACCACAAAACCCAGTAAATTTACCCAAACAAAGGTGAGCGAGAACCGAACAAACTGTTCTTTATTCTTAAAAAAAAGATAGGTAGCAAATGCTAATGGAACGGGTACCCACATCAGGTAGAAAAACCCCGTCAATACGTCTAAAAACGGGGTACTGTTTATCTTCCAGTATTCGTTCGGTGTTAGTATTGCTCCATGGTAATTAACGCCAAAGGTTTTCCTTTCCAAATCATATAAATCTTCAATATGCACGTTATTAAACAGATAGTTTGGAAAAGCTTTCATGTAATCAAACAGGATCCAGTATACAATAAATATAGAAAAACCAAGGATAAACTTTCTGGTTCCCCTTGATATATAGAACAAGGCATTAAAGATAAAAATCAACACCAGCTGATCAGTTTTAAAGCCAACCAGCAGTATTGATAACAATAGATATCCAACAGATATAGCAACTGTTAGATAAATATTACGGATATCATAAAAATTGTTTTTAAGCAATGATTGTTGCTGCATACTACTTTTTATCAAAATTAGACCTGAAAATGTGGTCCCAAAAAGTCCAGCTTACCCCATAACCTTTGGTCGAGTCGGAATAATGGTGAAGCATGTGATGCTGCTTTAGTTTTTTCCAGAAACCACTTTTAAAATTTGCATGGTGGAGCGCGTAATGTACCATATCGTAAAACAGATAACCGATCATAAACCCTGAAAAAAACGGATAAACTTTGGTATCCGGCAATAACCAGTCGAAAAGAAAATAAAAGCCTAAAGCCATTGGAATACTGGCAGAGGGCGGCATCACCAGCCTTTTGGCATCATTTGGGTAATCATGATGTACCCCATGGAAAATAAAATGGATTTTCTTACCCCATTCAACTTCAGGTTCAAAATGAAAAACATAACGATGGAGCACGTATTCGGTGATGGTCCAGATGCCCAGGCCGAGCAAAAACCATCCTGTAAAACTTAAAGCTGTCATGTTTATTTCCCAGAGTGCTTTCCAAAACAGAAAGGCAATAACCGGAACATATACGATTAACGGCACGTAAAACTGAACTTTTGATAGACGCTCTAAAAAGTCGTTTTTAAACATCCTGATGGATGCGGTTGAATTGGAAACAAAATTCTTTTTCATTGTAATTATTTAATTGGCTTTCAGCTCCACTCATTTAATCGTCATCCTGAACTTGTTTCAGGATCTTCTTCCCAAACAATCTGTCATATACAATACTTTATTCTTAAAGATTCTTCGTTACACTCAGAATGACAATTCACTCCTATTCAATCGTCATCACGACTGAAGCGCTGCGAAATGGAGAGATCGATATGGTTAGATTTTGTTTCGCAGAGCCTTCGTGTTCTCGACTACGCTGCACCCGAAAGCTATCGGTTCCGCTCGAAATGACGATTCGGGAGAGATTGCTTCTTCGGCTGAAAAAGCCTTCTTATAATGACGGATTGGATAAGAACGCCACCCGCAAAACGCCTAACGCTAAACCTTAATCCTTTCTACTAACACTTTCGACGGCTCCGAAGCATCATAACCTTTAATTTCAACATATTTTACATTAGGAAACCAGAATGTGCCCCCTTCAATCCGAAGGAATATCCGTTCCAGCTGCATTTTCTTATTGTTGATTGTCGCAAAAACATGATATTTCTTATCAACAGCAGATTTATTCAGGTACATCGGCAACTTTTTATGGGAGGTGAACCGCAATTCAAACTGGCCATTGCCTAAGTTTTTGCTAATAATGCCATAAGCAAATTTCCGCTGTATATAACTCAGTTCTTTTTTTTCACCCTGATCTCCGTAACGCATCCAAAACACATTTACAGGTTGCTCTTTATTCACTTCTCCATGTTTATCTACATTTAACTGGCAAATGATGGTATTGGTATTCGGATCGCGCTGCAGGTAAAATAATTGATTGCTAATGTCTTTTGGTACCGGAAAACTGATCGGGGATGGATCTGCCCCCTGCGCATTCGCAGGCAACGAAATCATCCCGGTTAAACTTCCCATAAAAACTAAACCTGCAATTAATGCCGCCTTATTATTTCCTTTTCTTTCCTTAAGTTCTTGTGCTTCCAGGCCTCTTTTGGCCTCTTGAAGACGTTTAACAGCCGTAATATTGGTCAATACCGCCATTACAGTAATGGGCATGGTAAAAATTGACATGGTTTCGAATACATGGAAAGAAATTCCCGGCACATATAACTTATAATTGCCACCGATAAAATGACCTGCAATACCGCAGAAGATGGCAAAAACGCCAATGGTCACTACCCGCTCTGGTCGCTGCATTAAACCGCCTTTACACTCCACTCCTAATCCTTCGGCCCTTGCACGCGTGTAACTTACCATCATCGAACCAATTAATGCAATAAAAGCAAACAATGAACTTAAAAAGTAATGATGTGCCACCAGGTAATAACAGATACCCAAAAACATAATCATTTCGCTATAACGATCGAGTACCGAATCGTACAAAGCACCAAACTTCGAACTCATATTCCCTAGTCGCGCCACCTGACCATCGAGCATGTCGAACAGACCAGCAAAAAGCACCAGTGCACCTCCCCAACCAATGTAAGACATGTCGCCTCGGTTAGATTTTTCTGCACCAAGCACAAAAATAACGGCCACGCCAATATTTAAAATTAAACCGATGGTAGTGACGGCATTAGGTGTTAAACCCATTTTGATCAATCCCTTTACAAAAGGATTGATAACTTTATAAATGCCCTGTTGCAGGCTGTCTCTCAGATTTTTTTCCATAGCTTATTTTAAAAATCAAATTTTACCCTTGCCCTGATCCCCCACTCCGAAACTTCCGGATTATTAAGGTAACTGAAGCGTTTTACCAGATCTACCCGCAATAACTTAAAGATGTTAGCTACACCGATACTGCCTTCCATATAGGGTGTATTGCCCAATGCATAAGTCCGCTGTGCACCATTTTCGTAAACCGGAAGCTGGTATAATCCGGTTTGAAAATCCGGATTATTCTCATTCCGCAAGCCACCATACAGGGCTTTGAATGAGACCACTTCCCTCAACTTCAATTTCTTGATCAATGGCATTTTATTAAAAAAGAAGCCATTAAAATTATGATCGATATTAATGCTTACGTAATGATCGCTTACAAACTCCAGGAAGTTCATTAAGTTGTATGAGTTAAGCTGATAAGCATAAGTTTGATTGGCACGGTGGATATCCAGCAAAGGAAAAGGCACTTTTCCGGCAATATAGCTGCCCTCTACCGTTACATCGCTATAACCCAGCTGCGATAAATAAAAACGTTTATCAATGCTTCCCAGCAGGTTATGATAATTGTATTCGCCGCCCAAAACGCCTTTTAAACCCGCGGTATAACGGAGATTAAATACGGGATAACGATCGGCAATAGGCACGCGGTATATTTTCCCCTGGTAAAATTTCTCATTCGGGGCGTACCTTAACTGAACAGAAACTTCACTGGTGGTTAACCGGTTTACCAACTGGTTATTTGTATTCAGGTAACTTAACCCACCGGCCGGTGTCTGGCTCCATTTTTTGAAACCCAGGTTATACGAAAAGTGATTTTCGAACTCCTTTACATAATCCAAACGGTAAAAATCGTTATACAACAGCATATCGTTTACGCCACGTTTAAACGAGAGCAGGAAATTATCTTCCTGTACAAACTGTAACTCTTGTCCGGGTATTTTGGTATCGCGCTGAAAACTGGCCCTCACATAATGTTGAGGGAATGCGTAGATCGATTTATTGTTCAGTGAATAGGTACCGGAAAGGAAAAACTTCCATTTCTCATCTTTAATGCCATAAGCCAGATAGTTTTCGAAATAGTAACGTTTGCTCAATTCTGGAGTGGTTCGGCCACCAAACCGTAGCCTTAAACCTTCTACATTGTTAAAACTGTAAAAGGTGTTTACCGGACCTATTTCATAGGGGCCAAGATTCTGATAACCTGCAAATAAAAGGGTCACGATTTTCATGGTCCGCTTGAAAGATGGCAGATTTTGCAGCGTATCAATATTGCTGTAAATTTTCAGCTGGTTCTTCGAAATGGTATCTAACCGGTTATTCTCCCAAAATGTATCGTCTTTTTTTGCCGCATCAGCCAGTACTACGCTGCTTTTCCCTTGAAAAATCGTATCCGGCAGCACCGTATCATACCGGTAATTTTTAAAAGTAACCGAACGCTCGCCTGTAAAGCCAATACCTTTGGTTTTACCAATGCCGAAATCGGCCAGTAAACTGCTTTTGCTCAAACTGTATTTACCTTTATCGTTCTGTTCAAAATTCAGATCGATTTTAAGTGCACGTACAAAATTGAGGTTGATATTTTTGTTTACCCCGAAAGAGGCTCCTGTAACCGCATAATGCCTATCATTGGTCACGTAAATCTTCCCTTCGAACAACATATCGCCGGTATTACGCGGGGTAAAAGACAGTTCTATTATTTCAGGTTTCTGTGTTTTAATGGTATCAGTAATGAAAAACTTATAAAAATTAGGCGCACCATCTGCAATAGGACTCAAAAATTCATTACTGATCACGGAGATATTATTCTTATAAATATCAATATCCTGATACATCCTGTCGAAATAGGATTTCATTCCTTTATTATCAATGTATCGGCTATCGAACTGGACCTGTTTTTCTCCGATTACGATCGTTTTGTTCTTTTCCGGATCTTTACTCAGGTAATGATCGGCCAGTTGCTCCTGAATATAAATCGGAAGAAGATTTTTCCCTCCGATTAATGTCGAATCCTGCTCCTGAAACAGAAACTGATAATTCTTAAACATCCTTTTATTCTTAAACTTATCTGATACATTGCTCAGTGAGAAGAGCATTTTTTCATATTGCCTGAAAGAAATGGTGTTATAACTTTTAATGCGGTTTTCATCTTTATGCGCAATTACCTGGCGGATCAATTCCACCGCGGGATTATCTTTATTTCGATACTTTGTCTTTTTACCGCCCACCACAACCACTTCATCCAAGACTCTCGAATCGGGTACCATGGCAATATCCAGTTCCTGCGTTGCGGATGGAACAGTATTTTTAAGAACACTACGATAACCAACATAATTGAAACTGATCTCATTTTGTGGGTTTGGAGAAACAAGTAAATATTTCCCGTTTACATCGGTCTGTGTACCAATCTGGGTATCTTTAAAGAAAACCGAAACATTGGGCAGCGTTTCTTTGGTTCCGGCGTCGCGTACCGTACCAGATACAACAGTTCTTTGGCCAAAGGCATTTACCTGCAAAATAAAACAGAGCGTAACGAATAATAAAAATGAATAAATCGGTTTCATTTAATTTGAAAAAATAAACTGCTTTTGCATGATATAATTGTAGCTGATACCCGTTAAAACGGAGCTCAAGACTTTGGCGAGTACGTAATTGAGATTAAAAAAATGCGTGAGCATAAATACCCCCGAGGTTACAATGATCAGGTTGCCGGCCCATACCAAAATATATTTTAATATCTGCCACCTAATGGCTGTAGATTCACTTTCAAAAACCCATTTACGGTTTACGTAAAAGTTAACGGCACCACCTGCTACCGTGCCTGTTATACTGGCTGCCAGGTACCACCATGCTAAAAGATTTACGGCCATAATAGTCACACCGAAATCTGTTGCCGAGGCCAATAACGATGATGCCTGTGCTTTGAGGAAAGTGAACATCAGGTTTAAAATATTGCTAAAACAACGATCAGTTGCAGTATAATATTCGCATAAATTCCAGCCAATACATCATCAGCCATTACCCCCCAACCACCTGGCAGCTCTTCTAATTTGCGGATGCCAAATGGTTTGAGGATATCAAAAAACCTAAAAAGAATAAGACCGATCAGGGTATATTGCCATTTTAAAGGTATAAGCAGTAATGTAATGCACATTCCGGCAACTTCATCAATTACTACCCGGTTGTGGTCTTTACCCCAAATCTCCTCCACCCTATCGGCACTCATTACCCCAATCATTACAATGAACATGGTAAAAAGTATAGGCCATAAATATGGATTGGTATAAGGGCCCTGGGAAAGGTGCCAGCAAATACACGTTGCTATTGCAGCGTAAGTACCGGCACCTTTACCGATGTAGCCAATGCCCAGAGCCGTTGAAAGAAATTTATGGATGAACACTATACCGTTTCTATCAGTTCTTCTTCGTAATCCTGACCTAAATGGGTAATCAATTCTTCACCCATGATGTAACGCAAGGTATTCTGAAGTTTCATTAACTGTTTAAAAATGTCGTTTTCTGCAGGGACACCGGGAATTGTTTGTGGCGATTTCAGGTAGAATGATAACCATTCCTGAATGCCCGAAAGGTTTGCACGTTTAGCCAGATCGATAAACAAAGCAAGGTCTAATACTATCGGTGCGGCCAAAATCGAATCGCGGCAAAGGAAATTGATTTTGATCTGCATTTTGTAACCCAACCAACCGAAAATATCGATGTTATCCCAGCTCTCTTTGTTATCACCGTGAGGGGGATAGTAGTTGATCCTGATTTTGTGGTACATGTCGCCATACAGATCATGATTGAGCTCCGGTTTAAAGATATCTTCCAGTACACCCAGTTTTGATACTTCTTTGGTTTTGAAGTTATCCGGATCATCTAACACCAAACCATCGCGGTTACCCAGAATATTATCAGAAAACCAGCCGTTTACACCTAACGAACGTGCTGCTAACCCAGGTGCCAAGATGGTTTTCATCAAGGTTTGACCGGTTTTAAAATCTTTACCGGCAATTGGGGTATTGGTTTCTTTAGCCAGTTCGATCAAAGCAGGAATATCTACCGTTAAGTTTGGTGCACCGTTAGCAAAAGGAATCCCCAATTTTAATGCTGCATAAGCATAAATCATACTTGGCGCAATACGTGGATCGTTATCTCTTAAACCCTGCTCAAAAGCAGCAAGTGATTCGTGAACTTCTGATGGTTCGAAATAAATTTCGGTAGAGCCGCACCAAACCAGTACAATACGGTCGCAGTTGTTTGCAGCTTTGAAGTTTTTGATATCTTCCATTACGGCTAGAGCCAGTTCGTAACGGTTATCGATATCTTTTACATATTTGCCATCCAGGTTTTTCACGTAGTTTCTGTCGAAAGCAGCGCGCATCGGTTTAATGGCCTGTAATTCTTCGCGTACATCGCGCAAAAGGTTGGCATCCAATACTCGGGCGTTTAAAGCAGCTTCGTAAACGTTATCTTCGTAAACATCCCAGCCACCGAAAACTAAATCTTCCAGATTGGCCAGAGGAACAAAATCTTTAATTTTTGGCTCCTTTTTTTCTGTTCTTTTACCTAAACGGATCGTACCCATCTGCGTTAAAGAACCGATCGGTTTTGAGATGCCTTTTTTAATTGCAGCAACTCCGGCGATCATGGTTGTTGCTACGGCGCCTAATCCTGGCATTAATATTCCCAGCTTACCTTCAGCTGCTTTTACTTGTTCTTTCATTCTATTTTATTTAAAATCTTATAACCAATTGTTTTTACGGTACCAGTTGATGGTTTCATTTAATCCCTGTTCCAGGCCAAACCGGGGAGCAAAACCAAAATCATTCTGAATATTTTTAATGTCGCAGCCCCAGTTAGGTGCCGTGAGTTCTTTTATCTTATCTACATTTAATGCGGGTATTTTATTAAAGATGCCATATAAATGCTCCATTGACCAGGCCAAACCTTTAATCAATGGCACAGGTACATTTAACCTTACTGTTTTTTTGCCTAAGGCCTTCCTTGCATAATGAGCAAGCGATGAGCGCTTGTATACTGCCCCATCTGATATATTATAAGCCCTGCCCACCACATCAGAAGCAAGTGCTTTAATGATGATATCGGCCAGATCGGTAGCATAAACAAAACTGAGTTCCTGTTCCTGTTTACCGATGTAAAGCTCTAACCCTGCCTTAATGGTTTTGATCAGTATGAAAATGTCTTTCTCCCTGGGACCATAAACCGCAGTGGGCCTGATTATAATTAAGGGTAAATCCGAAATCTGGGCCAGGTATGTTTCAGCTAATGCTTTGCTGATCCCATAACTGGTTACCGGATTTGAAGCACCATTATCCGTTAGCCTTTCATTTTTTTGCTTTAAAGGTCCCAGTGCCGCCAAACTGCTGATGAATACAAATTTCTTGATGCGATGTGTAGATTTTGAAGCAGCTACCGCCAAATTCCTGGTATAGGTTGCGTTAATTTTATTATAATCGCTTAATTTTTTTGCCTTGGTTACTGCAGCAGCATGTACAATATAATCGTACTTTTTCTCTTCAATATTCTCTTTCAGCAAATAGATTGATTCAAAATCTAGATCTACATAATTGATCTCAAAATCTTTGAGGTGATCTGCAGTAGCCGATTGACGTACATTTGCATATACCTCCAATCCGTTAGCCAAAGCAGATTTGATTAAGTGATAACCCACAAATCCAGTTGCTCCCGTAATCAACACCCTCTTTTTCATATCGTTTTCTCTAAAATTCTGTATTTCCGGTATAACTTTCCACCGATATCTTCAATGGGTTTATTGATCAGCTCGTTATGGTCTAAAGTCCAGCTCGCCTCTGCATATTTCATCTTTTTAGCTTCAAAATGTCTGATAATCCGTCCATATAAACAGGCTTCGATTCCCATTTTACGGTAACCATCTACCACGCCAAGCAATAAAATACGGATCCCATCGATTTTCTTTTTGTTGGCTAAAAGCTTGATCAACCCTGTTGGGAACAGTCTTCCGCGTTTAATTTTGATCAAAATCTGGTTGATATCGGGTATTGCTAAAGCAAAACCTATAATCTTGCCATGTTGCTCGGCCAGGATGCAAAATTCAGGATCAAGGATGAGTTTTAAATCGTTTGCTGTGTAGTCAAACTCTTTATCCGTCATCGGTACAAAACCCAGGTTTTTATCCCAAGCTTTGTTGTATACCTCCCTTACCGCATTACAATCCTCCTTGAATTTCTTCATGTTGATTTTGCGGAGGATAATGTCATTCCGTTTCAAACGTTCCTCAATCCTGTCCATCAGTTTCACCGACCGGTCGCTATAATTGCCAGCGGTGTACCGGTAAGCCCTTAAATCAACATTTTTCTGAAACCCAATCTGTTCCAAAAGCGGTAGATAGTACCGGGCATTATAAGGCATCATGGCTACCGGAGGGCCGTCGAAACCTTCTATGAGCAAGCCGCATACTTCATTGGTAGAAAAATTTACCGGTCCTAAAACTTTGGTCAATCCCTTTTGCTTTAACCAATCCTCTGCCGCTTCAAAAAGCTGTTTAGCTACTGTGGCATCATTGATACAATCAAAAAAACCAAAAAAGCCATCATTCGATTCGTAGACCTTATTGTGATTGGTGTTGTTGATGGCGGCAATCCGCCCAACTATTTTACCTTCATCATAAAGCAAAAAGAGCTGTATTTCAGAATGTTCGTAAAACGGATGTTTTCCAGGGCTAAGCAGATCGCGCTGGGCAATAAAAAGTTCGGGCACATAATTTACATCGCCCGCATACAAATCGTGCGGAAAATCTACAAACGCAGCCAATGCTTTTTTACCGGAAACCTTTACCAGTTCTCTCATGATTGGCTCCCGACTAATTCTACATTAACGGACTTAAAAGCTGCACTTAGCTTGGCTATGGCCGATTCAATCTGATCGAAAGTGTGCGTAGCCATCAAAGAAAACCTGATCAAAGATGAATCTGACGGAACAGCCGGCGAAACTACCGGATTAACGAAAACCCCGTTTTGCTGAAGGATATTCGTAATCATAAAGGTTTTGGTGTTATCGCGGATATAAATGGGTATAATCGGACTGTTGCTGTGCCCGATATCGAAACCGGCATCAAGCAGAAGTTTCTTCGCATATTCTGTATTGGCCCAAAGCTGATCAATCCGTTCAGGTTCCGATTCAATGATATCCAACGCAGCAATCACGCTGGCCACAGCTGATGGCGGCATACTGGCGCTGAACATGAGTGAACGGGCACGGTGTTTAATATATTCGATGGTTTCGGTATTACCGGCAATGAATCCGCCCAGTGAGGCCAGCGATTTGCTAAAAGTGCCCATAATCAGGTCTACATCCTCAGTGAGATTGAAATGAGATGCTGTTCCAGATCCATTAAAACCGATTACACCGAGGCTGTGTGCATCATCCATCATAATATTGGCGCCAAATTCGTTGGCTATTTCCACCATTTCAGGAAGATTAACCAGATCACCTTCCATGCTGAAAATACCGTCGGAAACAATCAGTTTCGCAGTATCTTCAGGTAAACGGCTCAATTTGCGACGAAGATCCTGCATATCATTATGCGCATATTTAATCGTGCGCGAAAAGGCCAAACGGCTACCATCAATAATAGAGGCATGATCATACTCATCCAGCAACAGATAATCGTTACGATCTAACAAACAGGATATTACCCCTAAGTTGACCTGAAAACCGGTACTAAAAAGTACTGCAGCTTCTTTGCCTACATATTCGGCCAGGCGATTTTCCAGTTCGAGGTGGATATCGAGCGAACCGTTCAGAAACCGCGATCCTGCACAGCCGGTTCCGTATTTTTCTATTGCTGCTTTAGCGGCTTCTTTTATCTTGGGATGGTTGGTTAAACCCAAATAGGAATTTGAACCAAACATGAGTACTTTTTCCCCGTTGATTACGACCTCGGTGTCCTGACCAGATGCTATGGACCTGAAATAAGGATATAATCCTTTTTCTTTTATCACCGCTGCATCCTTAAAAGAGGCAATTCTATCTTGTAATTTTTTACGCATGCTGAACACTTATATTCTTCAGTTTTTTAAAACCCGTTCTGAAACATTGATCTGCAACCTGAATGCTACTTGTAGAAATTAAAATCAACAGCGTAGATTAAGGCAACATTAACCAAATGATTTGATCACACAATTTTAGTGCGTAAGTGAAGCCAAAAAAAGGTTCAAATGTGGGATATATTGGTCAAAATGTTGGATGGGCAAAATGTGACATTTAGATGAATTGACTAATTGACATTCTGACTTTTATTATAAAATAGTAAAAAGGTTAAAAAGTAGACAAAAAAGCGCTTAAATAACATAAATAACTGTTTTAAAGCATTTTAATTTATTTAAACTATTAATCAAAAACGTAAAAATCAATCAGAAATTAGTCATTTAAAAAAAATATTCTTGCAAAATTAATTCTGAACATTACATTTGCCAGATCAAAAATCCGATAGATAAGGGGGCAAAAACTATCCAAATAGGGTGGATGAAATTGTGGTGCAAAAGATGATTGGATCTGTTAAGAAATGATTAAAAATACGGAACAATTTTTATGCAAGAAGATTTACTCACCAAAACTTTTTCTGAAAAAGCCCATGAGGAAGCGCTGTCTTTAAATGATGGTCTGATGGCTAAAATCCATCATAGCACAGATCCCAATTATTGCAGTTCTGAGCCGTTCCGCGTATCAAGTTATGCGCTGATCCTGATTACTAAAGGGAAAATGAACCTCAGGATAAATTTTACAGAACATGTATTAAACCAAAGGGATATTCTACTCATTTTTCCGCATGCTGTTTATGAAATAAGAGATAACAGCGAGGTTTCATTTATCAGTATTCATTTTAGTAAAAGTTATTTAAAAACGAGGGGGGTATTTTTTAACAGTGGCGAAGCTTACAGAATGTTCCAGACCAATCCTATCCATAAATTTTCATTATCAAAAGAAGAGCATACATTCATTTATTATGACATGCTTGCCATACACAAAAAACTGAATGTACCTAAAGACACGCCTCAGATTAAAAACATTGTTCACAACAGCTTTTTAGAACTATTGTATGATATTTTCTTGTTAAAGCACAAACAGAAAGACGCAATGCCTTTTGTGCATGATAGCAAAACAGAGCTTACGAACCGGTTTTTATCGCTGGTATCAGAAAATTTCAAAAAGGAAAAGCGTGTAATTTATTATGCCAACCGCTTACGCATTACACCCAGGCATTTATCACAAGTAGTGAAACAGGTAACCGATAGAACAGCGGGAGAAATCATTGATGAAATGGTCATCAGGGAGGCGAAATTATTACTAACGAGCCATAGAATGAATATTTCGGAAGTGGCCATGGAACTGCGTTTCAGCAATTCCTCTTTTTTTGGTAAATATTTTAAAAAGCAGACGGGAATTACCCCGTCTGAATATAAATTATCGAATAATATTGCGGTTTAAGATTTAACCACAGATATAAAATCCCTGTAGATCCGCGTATATCTTTGGTTTAAATCAATTGGATTACTTCGAAAGGTATTTATTGCTAACATATCCCTGGATCTCTTCGTAACTTACCAAACTCCATTCCCCATCGCGGGATATTTCTGCAACATGTTCGCCCTTTAAAATCACCGGGATCTTTTTTATCTTTTCTGAGGTAACGGATGGCCCGGTTCTAAAATTTAGAGCAGTTGTTGTACGATAAGGGTTTGGAACCACCACCGGCGGCCTGTCCAAAATCACATAACCGTTCCTTTGTTCGCCAGCAATCATTTTAGCCTGTAATTGTTGCCAGGTATAACCATAATCGTGCTGTAAATGTGGGCCATCTTTAAAGCTTACCCAATCACCACCCCATTCCCAGCCATTGGCCTTAAAAACATTAACCACTTCCATCCAATCGCTACGCCCATCCTTATCATAATCTTTAACCATATTCCATGAGGTATCTTTTCCATCAATAACCAGCACAAAATCAAGTGCTAAACCGTAATTATGTATCGATTGACCAGCTTTTGCATTGGTAACGATATTACCCATAGGCTTGCTGGCCGATCTACCATCAGGGTTTACTACCGTTCGGCCAAGATTATATAAATCCTGTTGCTCTTTAAATGTTCTGAGGGTTGCAGTTATCCGCGGTTTAGATCTTCCCGTTAACGCAGCTTCCGCCTGAGAAAAGGTACTTATTGCCAGTTCCCTTAAATCGGGATGCAATAGTTGAATTTTTGTTTGGCTTGGTTTGTCCATGATGAGTTTGTTAATTAAGTTTTACGATAATTTATTAATAACAACTTAATAATCAATTAAATATACACAAAAATCAAGTTAAAAACGACAAGCCATATTCGTATATCAATAAAAAAGGAAAAATACTTAATATTAGTTAGCTACAATTGTCATTATAAGTGGAACTAGCTCATGTCGACCGGAACGCAGTGGAATGAAGATATCTATCTTGAGACAGATTTCCCGACTCAGCTGCAATCCACTCGAAAGGACGGAATGGTTAAGAATACCCCCTTAATAATGATCATTTCTAAGTGTGAGCCTATCGAAGATCTTTACTATTCGAAAAAACATTTGGCCTTCTACAGGTTCAGGGCGGTAATTGCTTCACCTAAACTTAATCCCATTGATTACCCGCCTGCAACGGGCAGGGTTTATATCAGCAGGGCAAACCATTCGCCATCACAAAAATAATTTTTCCACAGACAGAAAGGATGCACACAGATATGAAAATCCATGTCTATCCGTATGCATCTGTGGTTAAAAAAGCTTAACTTAACTACACCGCTCATCAGCTTGCAGTGGTCGGGGCTTATGTCAACACCATATTAGTACCATTCATTAACCCTTACACCCAATCTAAGCGGAATGCCGGTTTCCTTCAAATTGTCAGAACCGGGACTTCACCAATCCAACCGCTTCTGCAATTGCTTTACAAAAAATAAATGTTAATGTTATGGATTTGCAATAGTCAATTTTTTACCCGCTATATCTTCCCATCTATAAAAGTGAAAGGTTTTATCATCGCTCATCGCCACCAGCAAACCGTGTTTAAAATCTTTATTCAAAGGAACTGAAACCACATCAATACCATCTGTTTGATTAGCTGAATATTTTATGGTGGTTAATAGCGGATGCGGATGTACCGTATTTTTCCTGGCTACCCGGTCATATACTTTTAACTGCCCGGCACCCTGATCAGACACCAGGATATATCCTTTATTGCCTGGTGTTTTATAAATGGCGATACCCTCATTGTCCACGGCAAAATCGCCTTGTCCAAACAATGCCAGTTCTTTATTTCCTTTGGCCGGATCTGCATAATACTTGCGTATGCCTACCTGCTCATCGCAATAATAAACAAAGCCCAATTCGTTATCAACGGCAATAGCTTCGATTTCTTTTTTCCCGCTATACAATCCAAATTTCCGCACTAAATCTGCTTTAACATTACCCTTTCCGTCATCTGCCAATTCATATTGCCAAAGATAACCTCCATTTTTAGGGCCGGTTTTACGGCCTACAATGGCATAAATCTTTCCAGCAGGATCGGTATACATCGAAATCCCCATCAAATCACGGTACTCTGCTCCTGTTTCGCCCACAAAAACCGGAATTCCACCATTGTCAATTGCCTTCATATCCGGCAGGGAAAAGATACGCAGTTTATGGGTATAACGCTCAGTTGTCACTGCAATATCTGTCTTTTTTCCAGCCAGCTGCAAACCATAGGCAATATCCACATTATCAGGGCGCTTTAAGCCCTTAACCGTTTTGGATTGAATGATTTTACCTTTCAGATCGAAAACATACAGGCCACCATTGGTATCTTTATCGGTACCGATTACCAAAGATTGTGCAGGATCGCTTGGGTTCACCCATATTGCAGGATCATCGGTATCAAAATCGACAGGATCAGATACATATAAGGGTTTTACGGCTGTACTTTTTCCATTTTGAGCACCTCCTTTACAAGAAGTGGCCAGGCTTAAAACCGCAAAAGCGGCAAACTTTAAAATATGGTTGTATTTCATTTTTATATTTTAGTTCCGTATGCACCAACAAATGTAGATGGTGAAGGCGAGATATAGGTAATTCCGTTTTTCATTACAATGCCGGCTTTGTGATGACGGTTAAAGTTAGTGATGCCTTTGCCTAAAGCGGGTGAGTTACCCTGCAGGTGAAAATCCCATGCGGTATTGAAATCGGCATTGGTAACTGCCGTGTTTAAAGGATAATTCACAAATTTAGGATCATTTGCACCGGCCACATTGCTGATCACATCGTTTTTACCACCTACAATATCGCCTGTTGGCTGAAACTGATTTACAGTGGCCTGATCAAAACCATAATACCAGTTATTGCCATAAGCAGAACGGCTATCTTCAGGTTTTTTCGGATCTCTTTTTACGCCAAAACGGGTATTGGCAAAAAGGTTATTATACAGATCGGCACGTACGGTACTTTCCAGCCAGATTGATCCGCCTTTGGCCGTTGGCCTTCTCCAACCTGTATTCACCATGGTATTGTTATACGCAATAATATAGGTTTGCGGTGTTTTATCTCCTGTATTGGATAATTTTAAGGCATTGGTATTGGTGCTATAAACCAGATTATAAGCGATATCTGCTAAACAGCCGGATTTAAAATTCATGGCTTCCCCTCCTGTCACACCAGTAGTATAAAACACATTATTGGCAAAAATAATCTTCCCGCCTTCAATGTAGGTACAATCTTCCTGGAGGTTCCTGAAAATGCTGTTCTGAACCACTAATTTGCCATTGGCATTGGCAAACCAGAGTGCGGGCAGATTTTCTCCGGCCTTGGCCTTATAAAGCCCCATTTTTACGGATGTGGAAGCATCCGAAGTAGTGGAGCCAGCATATTCGAGGATTACATGATCAAGCACCAGTTCCTCGCACGTTGGCCCGGCCAAAATACCGCCCCAAAGCTTTCCGAATTTTTTTGATGCAGTTTTATAAAATTCATTTACCGTAAACCTGATTGGATTTTCTGCAGTTCCAAGTGCATACAGGTTACCTTTTATCACAATCTCTGGTTTTGCAACCGTGTCCATCAGCACCGTTACCCCTTCTTCAATGGTCAGGGTTTTCCCTTCCGGGATGACAATATCGCCTTTAATTACCTGTGTACTGCCTTTTGCCCAAACCCCGGAAACCTCCCCTATTGCCGAACCGTCAATAACAGTGGTATCCACATCTATATTGGCTTTTTTACATCCTGCCAGGGCTAGCACAACAAGGATTAATAATTTAAAAATCTGATTTGATTTCATGTCTTTGTTTCTTAAAATGCTATTAATTAAACTTATACCTAAAGCCAACAAGATAGTTCTGGCCGTAATAATCGCTCCTGATCAAGGTATTTCCGTTTTTAACTAAATCTTCTTTGATATCGTTATTTGCGGGATTTGTACCCTTTATAAATAGTTTTGTCGGGGTATTTAAAATGTTATTGGCTTTTACAAAAACACTTATTCCGCCTTTAAAACGCTTCTCTGCAGCGGCATCAACCTGGATAAATCCTTCCTGCCATAAGTCGTTGTTTAAGAATTGTGAAACCGTGTTGATCCGTGGCCCCGTGTAGGCACCTGCAACCTGAGCATCCCAGCCTTTTTTAGTGTCTTTAAACAATATAGACAGGTTAGCAATATGTGCCGACTGACCATAAAGCGGACGCTCCTGATTCACATTTGCAGGCTCTGTATCTCCGGTAATGTTATTGATTACCCTGGTGGTTTTAGTGGTATTAATGCGCGAATGGGTATAAGTATAATTGGCCTTCACCCCTATTTTGCTAAAATATTTGATGTAATCTACCTCTGCTCCGTAGTTATTGGCCGTACCAAAGTTCCCCGGGCTATAATAAATATCCTGACCGCGAACGGCATCAGCCTGAAAAGTATATTCAATTGGATTTTTTATCCTTTTATAGAAAGCACCAACCAATAATTGCTCGGAAGCGCCGGGAAAAAGCTCGTACCTTAAATCGAAGTTATCAGCCAGAGCACGTTGCAAATTAGGATTACCACGTTCCTGAAATTCTTCATTTACCACTTTTCCAGGTACAATTTCATAAAAACCCGGGCGGTTAAGCGCCTTATAATAAGAAGCATGTAACTGTGCTTTTTCATTTAAGAAATATTTTGCGGTTAAACTCGGCAATACATCGGTGTAAACCTGGTTTCCTTTTGGAAAAGATTCTCCTGCGGCAAAAAGAAGGTGATAACCCTGATTGGTATGCTCTACTCTTGCACCACCAATTACTTCTAATTTAGCTGAATTATATTTAAACATTCCATAACCGGAAGTGGTTTGTTCCGTGGCATCGTAGGTAAGGGAATTGGCTACAGCACCGGTTGGATTGCTTACCACCAGGTTCAGATCGGTATAATTTTGGAAATTTACACCGTAAACATCATTTGCATGATCAGCGGCCTGGGCCATATTGTAATTATTAAAGAAGCTGCTTCTTTGTTTATCGCGGTATAAACCTCCAGCCATAACATCCAATTTATGCTTACCTGCTAAAACATGGTAGGTCAGATCCAGATAACCTGCCACATCCTCATCGGTATTACGCTCCCACCTGCGGGTAACCGGGTTGGTATTCACCAAACTGGTGCGTTTGCGCTGAAAATTCTGTTCCAACCCATTTAAACTGATACTGGTATTTTCAGGCACATCGTTTTTGGCAGAAGAATAAACAGCCGACCACTGCACCTTAAATTTATCATTAAAAAACTGATGGTCGCCATGCAACGTAGAATTGTAAATCTGCTGCTCAGTTAAACGGCTACGGGTATCAAAAACCAACTGTGCATTCCCAGCTACTGGATCATAATCTTTATTGTAAGTAGTAGTTACGGCATCCCTAACCTGCTGATTTTTCAGGTTAACATATACATTGTAAAAACTGATCTGGTGGTTTTTGTTAAAAACATAATCAACTTTCCCGTGCAAACCTGTACGTTGTTGCTGCTCGGAAAATTCACGGTAACTTTTACTGGTAATGGTGGCATAAGCATCTGTACCAACAACAGAATTATTATAGAAGGTACTATTGCTTCCGCGATAGGTATTTTGATAACTTCCTGCTAACACTACGCCTAATTTATTATCCAAAAAGCGTTTACTTAAAGATAAACTTCCGATTAGATTAGGTGCAGGGTTTTTATATTTATAATCAAGCGTTCCTTTGGTAAAATCGTTCTGTGTAGCATTATAGGTCCTGCCGTTTATTTCATAAGGCGATTTATAACTGATATCAGAAGCATTGTAGCTGGTAAACTTACGATCGAAAAACAACTGGCTATAACCAGTAGCAACATTGGCATTTACCTGCAGCAAACCCGGTGCATTTTTCATCACCATATTAATCGCACCGCCAATGGCATCGCCCTCTAAATTTGGGGTAAGGGTTTTGTACACCTCCAAACGATCGAGTAAATCAGCAGGAAAAAGGTCGAGTGGAACATAACGGTATTTATTATCCGGACTAGGGATTTTAACACCATTGACTAATGTATAATTATAGCGTTTATCCATCCCCCTTAATATCGCGTACTCTCCATCGCCGTTGCTGTTGCGTTCTATGGATACACCCGAAATACGTTGCATCACATTCGCCACCGTGAGATCAGGTGAAATTTCAATCGCCCTGCCTGATACGATGTTCATCAGTTGTGGCGCATTTTTTTCTAAGCGTCTTGCCCCCTGATCAGTAGAACTAACCGTATTGGATTTAATGGTAATATCGTCAAGGATTCTCGAATCACTTTCCATGTAAAACTTTAAGTGATCGTTATCTTCTTTCCGGATCACGAATGTTTTTTCGATGGTTCTGTACGTAACATAGCTTATGCTGATTTTAGCCGTACCAACTTTAACATCCTTAAATTCGAAAGTACCGTCTAATCCGGTATTGGTTATGCGCCTTGGATTTTCTAAAACCACCGTTGCACCTACAATGGCCTCGCCACTTTGCTTATCGTAAACATGGCCCTTTAGTTTTGTGGCATGAACTGTGCCTGCACAAAAAAGAAGTAAAAACAGAATTTGTAATGGTTTATTCATTGCGTTTGGTTTTGTCTTTTTATTATCGACAGGGCAAAGATGTACACGCCAGATTACATCAGAAAATGTTAAGGGTTACATAAAGGCAACAGCGTTACAACAGGCATATACCAAAAAGCAACAAAAATAGACAAACAACTGTAAATAAGACTATTAAACACATTAAAAATCGCCGTTATGCTTTTATTACCGTTACATTAACGAATTGTTAAGCCCTAAAAACCATTAAAAACAGGCGGTAGATAGCCATTGATGTAACGGTTATAAGGCCTGGATAAATGCGGATAAATTATCGCCTTGAGCAAGATTTAGCTTTTTCCTCAATCTATATCTGGATACCCTTAAGCTATCGGTAGATATACCGAGCAAGGTGGCAATGTCTCCCGAGTCAAGATTCATTTTTAACAACGCGATTAAGCGCATATCTGCTGAGGTAAGCTCCTGACTATATTTTTTAAGGCTTTCCAGAAATTGATGGTGTACCTGCTCAAAAGCGGCCGTAAATTCCTTCCAGTTGCGTTCGTGGTTAAAGCTCTGGTTAATCTCGGTTAGGATCTGGCTCATCTGCTTTTTCTGATCGCGTTTATCCTCTTTCACCATCGCCTGCAAGGTACTTCTCAGGTTTTCCAGAAACTGGTTATGCTTAATCAGATTTAAAGTATGAGTAGATAACTCCCTGCTTTTTACCTCCAGTAATTGTTTCAGATTTTGTTCTTCGAGCTGAAGATTTTTGAGTTCAAGGCTAGTCATATCGTGTTCTATGGCCTTTTGCTTTGCCAGCATCTGTTGATCTTTTAACTTTAAACGTTGCCTACTGAAAATCACATAACCCAAAACAACCAATAATATCACCACAATGGCAGAAGAAAAAGCAATAACCCGGTTTACCTTCCGGTCGTTTTTTAATCTGATAATTTCATCCGATTTTTTATTGATATCGTAAAGTACCTGCAAAAATGCCGCCTGCCTGGCTCCATCTACCGAATACAGATCGATAGTATATTTATAACCAAGTTTTACATAATGATAGGCGCTGTCCATATTGTTCAATAACTCATAAGCTTTACCCAAATCTCTGCAACAGGAACTTAACTGATAAATATTGCCCATTTTTTCGGCAAGTTTTAGAGCCGTTTCGGTTTGCACAATACTTTCCTTATACCGACCGGTTTTACGCAAAATATCGCCTAAATTGTTAATGACCTCAATACTTCCCAGCTTATTCCGATCTTTTTGATATAAATCCAGTGACTGTTTAAAATGTACGTAAGCGGAATCGTAACGCTCCAGATCTTCATATATGCTCCCGAAGTTTTCGTGTATTTTTGCAGCTTCGCTTTTATTGTTAAGCTTTTCGGTTATGTTTAGAGCCAGTTTTTGATAATAAAACGCACTATCATAAAGCTGCCTTTTTTCGTACAACTGCCCAATATTGCCCAATACTGTTACCTGTCCGGTTAAATTATTTAATCTTTTATAGAGATCAATAGCTTTACGATAGCTATTCATGGCCTTATCTTTCTGTTTCATATAATAGTAAAGCACGCCGGCATCATTAAGGTTGGCTGCCAATAACAATGGTTGATTGGCATTACCAAATATCTTATCTGCTTTTAAAAAGAACTCTAAAGATTGACTAAAGTGGCCTTGTGTATAACAAATTTTGCCCATCTGCTGTAAACATTTGCCCTCTTTTAACTCATCATTATCATCAATAGCTTTGGCATAGATCCTCTTTAATTGAGCCAAGGCTGTAGTCGGATCTTTTTGATCCTGAACAATAATCGATTCAAACCGATCTTCCCGGGCGTTTACATCAGGGATGAAAAAAAGAGAAAATAAAAGCAGACTAATGAGTTTGTTCATTTTAAAGGCAATTGCATCAGGCAATATGGAGCAAAGAAAAGATACCGGTGTTAATTTAAAGTTAAGTGAAGTCTCAGGTGATATAATTAACGTGCTTAACCGAGTCTTTTTCGCTATGAGTTCTAAGTGACATTAACTTATTATGTGTCAGATGGTAACATCAGACACCACCGATCATAAGCTGTTTATATTTTGCCACGGAAACACGGACTGACACGGAGGATTTCACTATTTCCACAGCAGTGGTTCGTGTCCGCATGGACCATTTTCATTTTATTGCCGTTATTTATTGCAGTGGTCTATGTCCCCACAGGCTACCTGAGTGATCAGAACAAAAAACAGGTATTAGATGAACATGAATTAGCTAAACCCGACCGGCAACGTTATCCTGGTTTAGGAATTATTGTATTTAGTGATAAATTTCCAGGATTAAGCAAAGGGCGGGACTACCCTAACCGAAGCACACCACCGTGGTCTGTATCCTTATCGCCGTGGTCTGTGTCCCCACAGACCACCTAAAAAATCAGAAAAATACAAGGATTCGATAAATCGAAAGGCCTCTGTTAACTAAACCCCTGCCCGTTGCAGGCCTATCGTGTGTACACATCTCTGTTAGCCATTATTTGTTCTTTAGCACTTAGTTCTAAGGCGATCGTCATGCTGAATTTATTTTACAAGTAGAAATATCGTTTTCGATTGCCTTGTAGCTACTTCGTGGTCAGCATCTTTCATACTATTAATCCCGTTGATTAAGAAAAATTATTTTTCAACAAAAATATTGTTTTTCCGCTCTATGCCGCGGGGGCATGGTAGTTTTTCGCAGAGGCAGTTGTTTTTCATTTGTGCTCAAGAATGCTACGCATTTTGGAGCGCCAAAGTACCCAAAGCGCTTTGTCATCCGATAGCTATCGGATCCAGCTAGGAGCCTTTCACACAACCACACTCACATCAAAAAAACAGCGGCACTTCGTTTAATCAGTTATTGTTTATGATTTCTTTGGTCTGATTGAGCCCTACGGGGTTTGTGTTCAATTCTCTTTAACAATTAAATTAGTATTATGAACACAAAACCACTGCGTTTAAGGTTTGGTAATGCTATTTGTTCTTCCCTGCAACTGTTTTTTTGATAGCTCAGGCTCTTGGGATTGACGGCGTTCTTCGGTAAAACCTGTAACCTATTAAAGCAAGCAAGCAAAGCGTTTAAAAATACAAACTAAAAGATGTGTCCACACGATAGTTTGCAGGCGGGGCGAGCGACAGCGTTATCCCGGTTTAAACTTTATTTCATTTACCATCTAATCTACCGGGATTAAGTATAGGACGAGGCCAAACTAACCGAAGCACCACAAGTATTGCTTTTCCAAAAAAACAGAATGATTAAGCTTGATATTAAAAAGCTAACTACATCAATGCAACATTTTTTTCGTGTCAGATGGTAACATCAGACACCACAGGTAACATCAGACACCACAGGTATGTGTCAGATGGTAACATCAGACACCACAATTAAAGACCCTGAAATAAACAATGAAGACCCTGAAATAAATTCAGGGTGACGATACTGAGTCGAAAATATACATAGCCATGGGTCGTGTCTGCATGAACCATTTTTATTTTAACGCTACCGCCATAGTTCCATTTAGCATACTAATTACAAGTATTGAAACATCAGTCTTATAACCAATCCTATTAAAAGGTTTGATTTTAATTTTTTAAATGTAACTTTGTTGCATTGAAGCATTCGAAATATAAATACCGCCGCGAAATTTTTCCCCGCATATGGGCGATATTGTTATTAGGGGTATTTCTTAATGCTACACTGATCGAAAGTCTGCATCACCACGCAGCGAAACATACCGTAAACCATACATCGCATTCAAAATACAACGCGCAAACTGTTTCGGCAAAGTTAACCTGTAAACTCTGCGAAGTGCTGAAACACCGATCGCAATTTTTCGATCGCCCTGTACCGCTGGCATTTCGTTTACCTGTAAATAAACCAGGTGTTAAACCCAGCGTTTTCCTCATAGAGCAACCTGTTGCTTATATTCTATCTTTTAGCAATAAAGGGCCGCCAAGTTTAATGGCCTAACCTCAAAATCAGGTTTACTTTATTTATCCGACAAATTTATTTTGTTTAATGTGCAGCTGTATCCGGCATGCGCCTATATTTCCTATATATTTTATGCTTCAAGCTATTTCATTATCTAAAAATTATGGAGCTTATCAGGCTCTGAACCAACTTAATTTAACCGTTAACGCCGGCGAGGTTTTTTGCCTTTTGGGCCAAAATGGTGCAGGCAAAACGACCACTATTAATTTATTTCTCGGTTTTATTGAACCAAGCGCAGGTAAAATTTTAATCGATGGCAAAGCGCTGGATGCGCATGATCACGAGCGCCGCAAACACCTTGCCTACATTCCTGAAGTGGTGATGCTTTACGGTAACCTTTCGGCCATAGAGAACCTTGATTACTTTTCAAAACTTGCAGGTTTTAATTATGAGACCAGGAGTTTGACCAATTTTCTAAATCAATGTGGTCTGCAAGAATCGGCTCACCATAAACACCTGTCCGGTTTCAGCAAGGGGATGCGCCAGAAAGTCGGTATTGCAATCGCCCTGGCTAAAAACGCGAAAATTATTTTAATGGATGAACCAACCAGTGGCTTAGATCCAAAAGCCACAGCCGAATTTACCCAATTGGTTAAACAATTGGCTGCAGAAGGCAAATCTATTTTAATGGCGACGCATGATATTTTTAATGCCGTAAATGTAGGCTCTCACATTGGCATTATGAAACAGGGCGAATTAATCCATACCCTTAAAGCAAGCGAGATTAACGCAACCGACCTGCAGGAACTATACTTACAAACCATATAATCAAATCCATTTCATGCACCCAAAACATAAGGCACTTTATGGTGCCGCTGCATTTTTTCTACTCCTCCTGCTCAATCTGGTAAGCATTCAAGCCATTGCCCAGATCAAAGTAAGCGGGAAAGTAATCAATACAGAGCGTCAAAACATTTACAAAGCCACCATTAAATTCAAAAATGGTAAAGATCAATTGAATACAATAAGCGATTCGTTGGGGAATTTCTCGCTTATTTTACCTAAAACAGCTAGTTATGCGGTTACGGTTAGTGCCATTGGTTATAGCAGTTTTAGCCGCATATATCCTATAAACCAGACAGGCAATTTAAATCTTGATGCCATTGTATTGCAAACTTTAAATGAAGAACTACAAACCGTTGAAGTTGTAGGCACCAATGGCAAGAAATATTACGGTAATTATTCCTTTTCAGCCACAAAAACGGCCACTTTAAACAAAGACATTCCACAGGCTATTTCTTCGGTTTCGAAAGAACTAATTGCCGACAGGCAGGCTGCTGTACTAGCTGATGCCATCAAAAACGTAACCAGTGTATCGCAAAGCAGTTATTACAACCAATTCTCCATCAGGGGAATCAACCAAAACGAAGAAGGTGCAATTATTAACGGCATGCGTACCCGCCAGTTTTATTTTAACCAACCATTAACCAACAACCTGGAACGTATTGAGGTGATAAAAGGTCCGGCAAGTGCTACTTTTTCGAGTGTAGACCCGGGTGGAAGTATTAACCTGGTAACTAAAAAGCCACTAACAGAAGACCGCAAGGAAGTCAGCATTTCAGCCGGAAGTTTTAGTACGATACGCGGAGCATTAGATTTTACAGGCCCCTTAAATGCGGATAAAACCTTGCTTTACCGGCTGAATCTTGGATATGAAGACAGCAAAAGTTTCAGAGACCTCCAGTACAGAAAGGGATATATGATTGCCCCTTCCTTTTCGTACATCCCGAATGATCGTACCAGTTTAAATGTAGAGGCTGTGCTGAACAACAGCAATTCGAGATTAGACCGTGGCCAGGCTATTTTTGGCGCCATTGCCGGGCAAACCGATTTAAAAAGCACCCCCATCAGTTTTAATATGGGTGCCAGCAATGATCGTTTTAATACTCAGGATCTGATGCTGATGACCAATTTCTCTCATCGCTTTAACCAGGATATTGTATTTAATGTGGCTTATATGAAGCAAAACTGGAATGAAGATCTTCTGGAACATCGTACCACCAATGCTTTTGGTGTTGATGAAAACAATCAACCGATCCCCACCCTTGCTGCTATGCGGGCAGTTCAGCGCCAGCAAAAGTGGAGTACCGATAATTTAAGTACCTATTTCAGTATAAATGCCAATACATTTCACTTAAACCATAAAATGGTTATCGGCTACGATCGGATCAATACCCAGAAACTACGTGGCGGCGGCGAAAATGCGGCACAGGGTTACCGTCTAAAAGATGGTACCATTGCCAGCAGATATGACCCGGCAAAAAAAGACCTCTATTTATTTAAAATGGTAAATGGGGTGAATGCACCTGTACCTAATGTTGAGCATTTTAACCTTGCTAACCCAAGTTATACGATCAAAAATTTAAGCGATTATATTTTTACCAAAACTGAAATCCCGCCGGCCTATAATTTAGTGAATGCGGTTTATTTTCAGGACCAGATCAGATACCGTAAACTCACTTTAACCCTGGGCCTGAGACAGGAATGGTACCAGGATTACAGCAATTACAAACTGGCAACAGAAAAGAAGATCGATCAGCAGAAGCTTTTACCAAGACTTGGGCTAACCTATGCGGTAACCGATAACATTAACCTTTATGGAACTTATTTACAGGGTTACCAACCACAGGGCAATACCACTTCACTGGTTATTGTACCGCCACCTGCAGGCACAAACTTTAAACCCCTAACCAGCGACTTAAAAGAAATCGGCGCAAAATCAGAATGGTTGAATAAAAGTTTAATGGTTAACGTTTCGGTTTTTGAAATTGACCAGAAAAACCTGTTGATGAATGCAAACGACCCGCTGGATGTGAACCGTTTAATTGAACGTGGCGCACAGCGCAGCCGAGGATTTGAGTTTGAAGCTTCAGGTTTCATCAGCCGGAACTGGCAGTTTAATGCGGGCTATAGTTACATAGATGCTATTATTATGGATGATTTCAACCCGGCTTTGATTGGTCAACGGGTGCAGAACACGCCAAGGCACAGTGCCAGTTTGTGGACACGTTATAATTTTGAAACTCAAAAATTGAAGGGCCTTGGTTTTGGTACAGGTTTACAATATAGCGGCACTAAACTTCCATTATACATCAGGGATTTTACACTACCAGCCTATACCCTTGTTGATGCCGCAGCTTATTATTCGCCGGCCGGCTCAAAGGTGCAGTTGGCCTTAAATGTAAATAACATCTTAAATAAAACCTATTGGGTAGGTGCGCAAAACTACCTGCGTCTTTTCCCGGGCACGCCAAGAAATGTAATGTTTAACGTAACCTATAGAATATAATGTCGGGTAGAATAAGCACTATCGCAAAACAAACATTTAAAGCCGCATTTAACAATAAAGCAACATTAGCCTTAACACTTTTATTGGGCTTATCACTCTGTTTGGCTACTTATGTTGGCTGGCAAAACTTTAAAATGCAAAATAACCAACGGCTCCATTATAAAGCGCTGGTAAGGGCGCAATGGTTAGCCAAACCAGATAAACACCCACACCGGATGGCGCACTATGGCTATCTCGCCTTTCGTGAAAAACATGAACTCAGTTTCTTCGATTTTGGCATAGAAAGTTTTGCAGGGGTATCTATTTTTTTAGAAGCACACAAACAGAATACCGTTAATTTTAGCGAAGCAGGTTTTACAAACGGTATGTTAAGCTTTGGAGAAATCAGTGTAGCCATGGTATTACAACTGCTGGTGCCTTTACTCATTTTCTTTTTAGGTTATAACAGTATATCGGCCGAACGTGAATCAGGCACCTTGAAAATCCTGTTGTGCCAGGACGTCAACTGGAGACAGCTTCTTTGGGGGAAAACTATGGGAATTATCGGCGTGTGTCTCTCTATATTTATTCCGCTTATCCTGCTCACCATCTTGTTATGGGCATCATTAAGTCATTGGCAAATCAGTATGGATTCAGCCTTACGTCTGTTACTTCTGGTTTTAACTTATGCCATCTATTTTTTCATCATGTCAGCCATTACGGTTTTGGTTTCTGCCTTTGCCCGCAGCTCTAAATCCGCTTTGATTACCTTGTTGGCCTGCTGGATATTTTTTATGGTGATTATGCCACGCATTACCCAGGCAGTTGGGGTAAAGACCCATCCTTCGCCGTCTAAAATAGAGTTTGCCGATGCCATTGCGACAGAAGTTCATCAGCAGGGTGATAGCCATGATCCAAATGACCCACATTACGCGGCCATTAAGGATTCGCTACTGAAAGCTTATGCCGTAGATGATGTTAAAAAACTTCCTTTTAACTATGGTGGCTATATTATGGCTGAAGGTGAAAAGATTACCTCAAAAATTTACAGTAGCCACCAGAATGAACTGAACAAAATTTTCAAAAAACAGAACAGCATGACTACAATCACGGGTTTCTTAAACCCTTATTTATCGCTGAAAAATATTTCGATGGCTTTAACCGCATCTGATTTTAATACCTACGTCGATTTTCAACAACAGGCAGAAGCTTACCGCTATCAGCTCGCTCAAAGGATGAATAAGCTCCAGATTGAGAAAATCAGCAACATTAAACCTGGGGATGAAGAAAAACCGCTAGCCATTAGCAAGTCCAACTGGGCAGAACAACCCGATTTTAACTATCGTTTTAAAACATTAGATACTGTTCTGTCAAATGAGTTACTAGCGCTGAGTGCCTTAACCTTTTGGTTATTGGTTACGGTTATTTTGCTCCATTATTCAACCAAATGGCTTAAAACGATATAGCAATACACATGAAAAAAAATAGATATCAGCTCGAATTTAAATTGTTTTTTAGGAGCAGTTCTTCCTGGATTGGCATCTTTGTGCTTCTTATAACAGGTTTTGCCGGCCTGTATTTCGGCAAAACTTTCATCGCCAGGCAAGAAGCTGTAATTGAAAAAGCGGCCATATTGCAAAAGAAAAATACCCTTAAAAATATCGGGCATTTCGGCGATGATATTGGCCTGTTATTTTTCCATAATAAGTTTACACTGGCCAACTCCCCTGATAACTGGGCGGCCTTTGCCAACGGACAGCGCGATATAAACCCCTACTTAATTTCGGTAACCATGTTGGGCCTTGAAGGCCAGCTTTATGACACCGATATCAATAATCCGGTCAGCCTGCTGTTGGGCAACATGGATCTTAGTTTCGTATTTATCTTTTTGTTTCCGTTGGTTATTATTGCCTTCACCTACAACCTCCTTTCAGAACAAAAAGAAAGTGGGATATGGTCGCTTTTAAGGGCACAAACCAACCAATCTTTCCAGGTTATCTGGCAAAAATTTTTAGTTAGGGTAGCAGTGATTTTTAGCGTTGCACTATTGCTGTTATTGGCAGCGATGTTTTACCTGGCATTGCCACAAGACGTAACTTTCCTTTCGGTTACCGTACTTATTTTACTTTATCTGAGCTTTTGGTTTGCTGTTTCCTTTTTCTTCATCTCTTTAGGTAAGTCTTCAAATTTTAATGCCTCAGCGCTGATAGCCATGTGGGTACTGCTCTGCATCGTTATTCCGGCATCATTTAATCTTTTTCTAACGCGAAAATACCCGGTACCTGAGGCCTTGCAAAATGTAATTAACCAACGCGAAGGCTATCATGAAAAATGGGATATGGCTAAAGACGTAACCATGAAACCCTTTTTTAAACATTATCCCCAATTGAAGAAATATCCGTTTCCTGAAAAGAAAACCTTTAGCTGGTATTGGTATTATGCCATGCAGCAAATGGGTGATGACCAGGCATTGGCAAGCAGGCTGGCCATCGAAAAGAAATTGGCCAGCAGGCAGGATTTTACAGATATTTTTGCCTTTTTCCTGCCTACCATACAAACGCAGCTTGGATTAAATAAAATGGCAGGATCAGATCTTGCTACACATCTTGAATTTCAACAGGCTGTCAGAAAATACCACGAGCAGATCCGCTTGCATTTTTATCCGGCAATCTTCCTTAATCGAGATGTTAACGATACCTATATTAAAAATTATAAACTGGAAAAATATAACCGTCAACAGATTCCGCATGTATGGATTAATATGCTTTCGGTATCATTGCTCACCATGGTTATGATTGGCGCAACAGCTTTAAATTTGAAAAGATTCAATAGTTAATAATTCGTCATTGCTGAGAAGGCGTTTTCAATCTACGAAGCAATCTTTATAGCAAGGATGGCTAGCAGGAAAGATTGCTTCGTCGTTCCTCCTCGCAATGACGTTTCTCTCCAAGATTGGTCACCTCCAAACAAATGCCTAAAAATGAACCAATGACTAATGTCCAATTAACCAATGACCAATAAACTATTGACAAATGAACCAATGACAAATAACCTAAGAAACCAATTAACCCACTACTACAATGGATAAGCAGTTTCACTTTTTGGTTCGGAAAGTACAAAGTAGCTCTGAACAGTTGTAATATTGGGCAGTGTAGCCAGTTTATTCCGTAAAAATTCGTGATAGGCATCCATATCTTTAGTAGCAATACGGAGAATAAAATCATGCGCCCCCGTCATTTGCAGGCATTCCATTACTTCTCCAAACTTAGACACCTCGGTTTCAAATTCGATCAGGGTTTTGGCGGTATGTTCTTTCAGCAGTACGTGAGAGAAAGCAATCAGGTTTCTATTGATCTTTTTCCGGTCAAGAATCGCCACTACTCTTTTAATATAACCCTGCTCCTTTAATCTCCTTATACGTTCGTGTATGGTTGCTATCGATTTATGCAGCTTCAAAGAGATTTCTTTATGGGTTAAGGCGGCATCATGCTGCAACAATTTTAATATTTCGATGTCAACCTGATCTAAATCGCCCTGTACCATATACGCTGATGAATGAAAAAAAATATAACAGACCTTAAAAAAAATAGCCTAAACTGAAATAAAAATTAAATAAAGATAAAAATAGCAAAAAATTTCCGAAAAAATCGACTTGTATTGATCCAAATCAGAATAATACAGAGTTTTACCGAAATTTAATTAGTTAAAAATTTACTTTAATTGATTTAAAAAATCTCCATGAAAGCATTAACCGCTAATGAATTAACAATTTCCAATATGGGAAAATTTGAACATTTATCACTTCTGGTTGGTAACACCCCAATGCTGGAGCTTACTTATACGTATCGTGGAAGTTTGGGCAAAATTTACGTTAAATGTGAACACTATAACCTAACCGGCAGTATTAAAGACAGGATGGCGCTTTATACCCTCAAAAAAGCTTATGCTGAAGGTAAAATTAAAGCCGGCGACCGGATAGTTGAAGCGACGAGCGGTAATACCGGAATTGCATTTGCAGCAATAGGTAAAGCTTTAGGCCACCCGGTAACCATCATTATGCCCAATTGGCTGAGCAAAGAGCGCATGGATATTATTAAAAGTTTAGGTGCTGAAATTATTTTGGTGAGCAAAGAAGAAGGCGGATTTATCGGAAGCATTAAACTTGCAGAAGAAATGGCCACAAAAGACCCAAATATCTTTTTACCAAAACAGTTTGAAAATATTGCTAATCCGGAAGCACACGAACAGACCACTGGGAAGGAAATCTGGGGGCAACTGCAATTAAAAAATATATCGCCCGATGCTTTTGTTGCCGGCGTAGGCACAGGAGGAACCATTATGGGGGTTGGCAGTTTTTTAAGAAAGCAAAATGCCGGTATTAAAATACATCCGCTTGAGCCTGCAGAATCACCAACTTTAACTACAGGTTATAAGGTAGGCAGCCACAGAATCCAGGGCATTTCTGATGAGTTTATTCCTGAAATCGTTAAACTTAATGAACTGGACGAAGTGGTGCAGGTAAACGATGGCGATGCCATACTCATGGCGCAAAAACTGGCAGAAAAACTTGGTTTAGCTGTAGGTATATCATCAGGGGCCAATGTGATAGGTGCCATCAAACAACAGCAAAAAATGGGAACTGACAGTTGTGTAGTCACCATTTTTTCTGATAGCAACAAGAAATATTTAAGTACCGATTTAATGAAGCAGGAACCAGTTAAGGCTGGATACATTACCCCTGAAGTAGATTTTCTGGATTACCAGGCCTTTAGCAGATTACAAAACCACCATAACCAATAATTTAATAACCACAACATGAAAAAAATCACCTTTTTGTTATGTGCTGTATGCCTGATTAACCTTGGCGCATATAGCCAGATCTTAAAGCCCGTAACCTGGAGTTACGCTGCAAAAAAAACCGGCCCAAATACCGCTACTGTTTTTATTAAAGCTACTATAGATCAGGGCTGGCACCTCTACTCGCAATTTGTTAAAGATGGTGGTCCTGTTAAAACAACCTTTACCTTTCCAACAGCTGCTGCTTACACATTGATTGGCAAAACGATCGAGCCAAAAGCAATAACCAAGTTCGAACCTACTTTCAAAATGGAGGTGAGCTACTTCGAAAAATCTGTCGTTTTTCAACAAAAAGTAAAGCTGAAAGGTAAAACGGCAACCATTAAAGGTAATGTAGAATTTATGGTATGCGACGATAAACAATGTTTGCCGCCAGAACAGGTTGATTTTAGTATTCCTGTAAAATAAGCGTAAACAAGCATATGACATCCTTAAAAAAAATCTGTCTTGGATTGCTGTTCTGTGGTGCCTTATCCTTAAACGGATATGCACAAGACAGCTCCGGTACCGATGATCTTACCTTTACAGAGATTAAACCTGAGACGCCTGACAGTATCATCAAAGCAACTGATACAGTTGTTAAAACAGCACCAGCGGCGCAAAACAAGGCTGATCAAACTGTTGCACCATCCAAAGAAGAACACAAAACTTTATGGGGTATTTTTATTGCGGGCTTTGTTGGCGGTTTAGCCGCCCTGTTGATGCCTTGCATTTTCCCTATGCTGCCGCTTACGGTAAGTTTTTTCACTAAAGGTTCAGAAAAAGGAAAGGCCTTTCAACGCGCGGCGTTATACGGCTTTTTTATTATTCTCATTTATGTGGTACTCGGACTTTTGGTTACCGTAATTTTTGGTGCAGATGCCTTAAACAGTTTATCTACCAATGGGATATTCAACTTCTTTTTCTTCTTATTGCTTGTTGCTTTCGCAGCTTCGTTTTTAGGTGCATTCGAAATTACCCTACCCTCTTCATGGGTAAATAAAATGGATGCCAATTCTGATAAAGGAGGCGTAGCAGGCTTATTTTTTATGGCCGGAACGCTGGCCCTGGTATCCTTCTCGTGTACTGGTCCAATTATTGGCACTTTATTGGTACAGGCCGCAACAACCGGCGCCTTATTAGGCCCGGCCGTAGGTATGTTTGGCTTTTCCTTAGCCCTGGCCATCCCTTTTGCCCTGTTCGCCTTATTTCCGTCTGCAATGAACAAGCTGCCAAAATCTGGTGGTTGGTTAAACAGTGTTAAAGTTGTGCTTGGCTTTCTTGAACTTGCATTTGCTTTAAAATTTCTAAGTAATGTAGACCTGGCCTACCATTGGGAATGGTTTGACCGCGAAATATTTTTAAGCCTTTGGATCGTTATTTTTGGGATGATGGGCATCTATCTTCTGGGTAAGCTAAAGTTTTCGCATGATAGCCCATTGGCATTTATCTCCGTACCGAGGCTTTTTCTGGCTACCATAGTATTGGCTTTTACCATTTACCTGATCCCGGGCATGTGGGGCGCACCGTTAAAGAGCATTTCTGCTTTTCTTCCACCGCAGGAAACCCAGGACTTTGATCTGTATACCGCCAGTTTATTAGGCGGAAAACAAACTACAACAAATGATGGTCCGCATAAATATGCAGACAAATTCCATGCACCTTTAAAGCTGAATGTTTATTTCGATTATGATGAAGGTATGGCCGCAGCAAAAAAGCTGAACAAACCTGTGATGATCGATTTTACCGGCCATGCCTGTGTAAACTGCAGAAAAATGGAAGCCAACGTTTGGCCCGACAAGGATGTATACAAAATGCTAAGCAATGATTATGTATTGATCCAGTTATACGTAGATGATAAAACGGAGTTGGCTCCTGCTGATGTAGCAGTTACACCCGAAGGGAAAAAACTTACCACCATTGGTAAAAAATGGAGCGACTTGCAAGCCAGGAAATTCCAATCCAATTCACAGCCGTTTTATGTACTGCTCGATCCAAAAACAGAATCCCTATTGGCACCGCCGCAAGGTGCTGATTATGAAATAGCTAATTATAAAAAATTCTTACTCAGTGGTTTAAACGCTTTCCACTAAACAGATAGAAATAAAAGTGTTGAATTTAATTTTAGTTAATGATGTAAAAGGACAGTACCGGATGGTCTGTCCTTTTTTTTAATTTAGGCTTTTGAACTGAGCCATGACTACTTTTACAGGAACTGTCAGTAGAGTTAAGCGCAGCGTCTGTACGGATTTAGTGATAAGATTAAGTCCCAAACTCAACTCATAAAAACCAGTCAGAGACTCTTTTCCATTAAAAGTCCAAAAAGCCTGAGCTATTCGTAGAGTTAAGCGCAGCGTCTCTACGGATTTAGTGATAAGATTGAGTTTCAAACTCAACTGATAACAACGAGTCAGAGACTCTTTTCCATTAAAAGCCCAAAAAGCCATATTGAAATTAACGGAGAGATTTTGGAAGAACGATTATCGATTATTTGAATTTGTTAGCGGGCAGCCTGATGAATATCATTTTTTTTATTTACTTTAAACGTGGAAGTTACAGTCTCAAACAAACGCCATAAATACCATATGTACCTCTTAAAAAAAGCTTGCTTTTTCATCGGTTTGGCCGTTTCCACCTATACCGCAAACGCTCAGTCAAAAGCTAATATTCAGGTTAATTTCGATAAGAACATAGCACCTATGCAACCCATATGGGCCTGGTTTGGTTACGATGAACCAAATTATACCTATATGAAAGACGGCCGGAAATTGCTCACCGAAATCTCGAAATTAAGCCCGGTTCCCGTGTATGTACGTACCCATAATCTGCTCACATCCGGAGATGGCACTCCTGCTTTAAAATGGGGATCTACCAATGCTTACACCGAAGATTTGCAAGGTAATCCGGTTTATAACTGGAAAATTGTCGATCAGATTTTCGATACTTACGTAAAAAGTGGTATGAAACCTTTGGCGCAGATTGGTTTTATGCCTGAGGCCTTGTCTATCAAACCTTTTCCTTACCAGCATAAATGGAAACCTGGCGCACGTTACGACGAAATTTTAACAGGTTGGGCCTACCCCCCAAAAGATTATAAAAAATGGGGCAACCTGGTATATGAATGGGTTAAACATTGTGTAGAACGTTACGGCAAGGCAGAGGTAGAAAGCTGGTATTGGGAAGTATGGAATGAACCCGATGGCGCCTATTGGAAAGGTACACAGGCTGAATTCTTTAAACTTTATGATTATGCTGCCGATGGGCTGAAAAGGGCTTTACCCACTGCAAAAATTGGCGGCGCCAATGTAACCGGTGGCGGCACCAGGTTTTTAGACGCTTTTATCAAACATTGCTTAACCGATACCAATTATGTAACCGGTAAAATCGGTTCACCTTTAGATGCTGTATTGTTTCATGCTAAAGGATCACCCCGCGTAGTTGATGGAACTGTTGTAATGAATGTAAGGGCGCAGCTCCGTAATATCGATGCCAATTATAAGATCATCCGTAAATATCCTCAACTTAAAAATATACCTGTTATTATTGGCGAATCTGATCCCGAAGGTTGTGCCGCCTGTGGTATGAATACCAATCCAGAGAATGCCTACCGCAATGGCACCATGTATTCGAGTTATACTGCAGCTTCTTTTGCCAGGCTTTATGAACTTACAGACAAATATAACATCAACCTATTGGGCGCTGTTACCTGGTCGTTCGAATTTGAAAACCAGCCCTGGTTTGCGGGCTTTCGGGATCTAGCAACCAACGGCGTAGATAAACCTGTATTAAATGTGTTCAGGATGTTTGGCCAGATGAAAGGAAACCGTGTGGAGACCATAAGCAATCGGATGTACAATTTAAATTCCATCCTCGATTCGAGCATCAGAAAAACGCAGACAGATATTGGGGCTTTAGCCACCAAAGCAGATAGAACAGCTGCTGTTATCATTTGGAATTACCATGACGAAGATAAAACTGGAACGAAAGAAGCTGTTTCCATCACGTTAAATCAACTGCCTGCAAAAACAGTAAACATCACTCAATATCTTATCGATACTAATAATAGCAATGCTTATACCGAATGGAAAAAAATGGGTTCGCCACAACATCCGGATGCAAAACAGATTGCAACATTGGAAAAATCCGGTCAGCTTAAAATGATGGGTAAACCCACCGAATTCAATACAGGCAACGGTCCATTTGAGATGGAATTGGCGAGACAGGGAGTAGCCTTTTTAAAGTTGGAATGGTAGATCGCCCTGTGTTAATCAAATCCCGTGGTCTGTGGCTCACAGACCATTTCCATCTATCGGTTCGATATTTAATCTGCGTCATTAAATGAGCATGAAATAATAGTTGACGCTCGCCGGTGCGGCAACAGTCAATACAAAAGATTCTTCAGTTCGTTGAGAATGACCTGATTTACAGGCTATATTCTTTCTTCCAAACCTGCTTATTACCACTGTAAATCGCTTCGTTGCACATGGCCACACATATAGCTGCCTGGGTTCCGGTATTGATGTTTGATGCAGGCTCTGTTTTTGAAGTGATCGACTTATAAAATTCATCAAGTGCATAGTTTGTACCATCTATGGTGGGCTTATCCAAAATCGGGATTCCGCCGTCTTTATTAACCACAATTTTGGTTGCTCCGGTTACGCCATCAACAATACCCAACTCTTTTTTGGTACGCGCTTCGGGGTAAAATAAGCCGGTATTGGTCAGCAGAGAAACCGAACCATTCGTACCTTTTATTTTAAACAGGTAACCATCATGCGCATTGCCACAAGTAGCCCCAAAGTTACCAATCATACCTTTCTCATCATACCTCAGTATGGCCTGAATGTTATCATAAGTTTCGCGGCCATCTTTAAAAACATCTATTCCTCCCGAGCCCATAATTTCACCAGGCTGGGTTTCGAAAGCCCAATTAATAAAATCGATCTGGTGAGAAAGCAGCTCAGCAGCCAAACCGCCGGAATACTCCTTATACATTCTCCAATTGATTTTTCGTTCTAAAGCCGGATCCGGAACAGCCCTGCGCCAATTCCCATTACGGTCCCAACGACAATCAATCTGGCTAACCTTACCTAAATAACCACTCTGGATCATCTCTTTTACCTTGAAATATAATGGCGAATAACGGTACTGATAACCCACCTGAAAAACCTGATTAGGATGTTTTTTAACCAGTTTCTTAAGTTCGAGTGCCTGGGCAATGTTATAAGTCATGGTTTTTTCCACATACACATGTTTGCCGGCCAGCACTGCATCTTTTGCAATTCTAAAATGTTCGCTTAAAGGTGTGGCAATAAAAACTGCGTCGATTGTTTTATCATCTAAAACTTTGCGGTAATCTTTTATCGCCCTCGCTTCAGCAGGAACATATTTTTCAGTTTCCTTTAGCCTAAAACCGAGCAGATCGCAATAGGCTTTAATTTTATACTTTGCAGACATAGACTTAATGACCGACAAAACCCCTTTGCCACGATCTCCACAACCGATCATGGCCACATTAACAACCTCATCAGCGGCTAAACTGGCGAAACCCTCATGGCCTAAAAGTAAACCAGAACCTACTAAAGCTGATGTTTTAACAAAAGATCGACGATGCATGATATCTTAATATTTTATTCTTTTAATGTTGATTTGAAGCGCTAACTGCTGCTGCTATTAAAGGTAGTCCCGCCAATGCTGCAATCTATTTGTTCAAGGTAGCTGCTGTATGGCCGAACATGCAACAAAAAGTATTTCCGCGTATGTCGGGGCTAATTACCATCCGTCAGTGCTCATAGGTTTGTTTCAAGGCACAAACGTTAATGATAAACCCGACCCGAGCTTTCGGATGAGCTAAATAGCCCACAGCGTAGCGAGGACTATAAGTGAAAGCGGGACTGCAGGCCGCCATACTGAACCAATGCCCGTTGTCAGATCAAAACTTATATTTTTTTGATCTTAATCGTTCTGAAATCTACTTTGTTACCATGATCCTGCAGTAGGATATGCCCTTTTGGCGCTTCACCAAAATTTTTCCAGTTTTTATACTTACTCATAGCAACGAGTTTTTTAAACTCTGCTGAACCACGGGTATATTCCAGCACTTTTACGCCATTCAAATAATGCTCGACGCGGTTATCCGGATAAACCACTACACGTCCATTGTTCCAGCTGCCGATTGGGCGCAGGTAACGGGCTTCTTTTTTCGAAGTGATCAAATCGTATAAAGAGGCCAAAGTACGGTTTCCATCTCTGCCCAATTTAGCGTCAGGATGTAATTCATCATCCAAAACCTGGTACTCCAAACCAATGGCCGAACCCGAATTGTTTTCACTTAAAGTAACAAAATATTTCACACCGCTATTGGCTCCCGGCGTCAGCTTAAACTCAAATGATAAATCAAAAGCAGCATATTCATCCTTCGTTACAATATCTCCTCCATTAGTCGATTCTGCACCTCCTGAAGGTTCAACACTGATGATACCATCCGCAATCTTCCATCCTTTGGCAGGGAAAGCAGTTTTATAGGCACCAACCCAGCCTGCATTGCTTTTACCATCAAATAACAATTTATAACCTTCCGATTTTTCGTAAACAGATAAGGCATTCGGCGTTAAGTTAACGGTGTAAATACCTTTTGGAAAAGCTTTGGCTTTCAGGCCTTCAGTTTGGATATTGATATTTTTAAAATAAACTTTCTTGCCATCGTTATCCAGGTTATTGCCAATACCATGAACCTGTAAGCCAATAAAGCCAGATTGGTCCAAAGTATCAATCACATAGGCAACAGGCGTTCCGTTTACCCAGGTTTTGGTTTCATTACCGATACATTCTATTCTGTAATGGTTAAATTCATTCTTTTTATACAATGGTTTGGCCGATGGGTTAAGTTCTAAAGGATAAAGCCACAACCTTCTGGCTTCATCATAAATTCCTCCCGTCCACGCCCGCGGTGAAGGGTCTATTTCTACCTGCCTGCCAAAAACCAACCCTTTACCGCCGTTCCCCTCGGGTTTAATATGGCTACGGGTTTGCACACCCGAGTTGGTCGTTTCGCCTTCCAGCTTCACATCCAGTTCTAAAATGAAATCGCCGTATTCTTTTTCGGTAATCAAAAATGAGTTGGGTGTACCTTTGGTCATCGTTCCCACAATCATTCCATCTTCAACCTTATATGGAGCAGCACCTGCAACGGCTTTCCAACCGGTAAGCGTTTTACCATCAAACAATGGTTTTGCTTTTTGGGCGGCTGCTGATAAACTGATTAGCGAAAACGCCAGAATACTATATTTTTTAAAATTTAACATGATAGGTTTTTCTTGCCGTCATTGCGGGTAAGAATGACGAAGCGATCTTTTTGCAAAATAGATGGCTTGTACCTCGCAATGACGATATTTTTATTTTAATACTTAAATACTTTTCCGTTCGCCATTACTTCCTGTTTTCCTTCATCGAAAATGGCTTTTGCACCTGTGTGTACCGCAGCATTGGTCATGATATTGGCAATAGAATGCGAATAACCTGCTTCCACAGGCGCATTTGGTGTTTTACGGCTGCGCACACATTCCATCCAGTTGCGCATATGGCCAGAGGTTAAGCTATCACCACCCATATTGGCACCGGTTGCAGCTTTAATTTCGGTTTTACTTAAATCAAATTCAGGCAAAAGATTGGCTTTCATTCCCATAGCAGCTGCTTCTTTTTCCCTTAAACCACCTTTTGGCGAAACTTTATTGGTTATCAGGTTGAGTTCACCACCATTTGAGTAATAAACTTCACCCACGTCGCCAACGCTATTCTGCATCCTGGAAGTAAAAGTAACCTGGAAACCATCGGTAGTATCCGGCTGACCGTAATCAAATACAGCTACCATCGAATCCCAGTTCCTCCTGCCGTCTTTCCAGGTGTAAATGCCTCCGTTTGCTACTACGCTACGCGGGTGTTTTAAATTGGTAAACCAATGCACGGTATCAATCTGATGGCTCATCCATTGCCCGGGCATTCCCGATGAATAAGGCCAGAATAAACGATATTCCAGGTATTTTCTTGGATCAAAAGCTTCCTTTGGCCGATTAAGCAAGAATCTTTTCCAATCAATATCTTCTTCCTTTAACTTAGCCACCAAATCCGGTCTGCGCCATCTGCCGGGCTGGTTTACATTCCATACCAGATCTACTGCAGTGATCGGTCCAAATTTTCCATCCTGTATAAATTTTGCCGCATTGATATAATTCTCACCGCTCCTTCTTTGGGAACCAATCTGTACAATCTGCTTGCTGGCTTTAACCGCTTTAAATGCAGCTTTAGCATCATCCATCGTCTCGGCAAACGGCTTTTCTACATAAGCATCGCAACTGGCTTTTACCGCCTCGATGGTGTGGAGCGCATGTTGGAAATCGGCTGTACTGATAATTACGGCATCCAGATCTTTTGTGGCATAAAGCTCATCATTGTTACGGCAGGCTTTAATATCATGGCCGAATTTTTCTTTTAAATGGGCAATTCCTAAATCCCTTCGGTAGTTCCAAAGATCGGAAAGACCTACAATATCGAAGTTAAGTTCTTTATTATGGTTCAGAAAGCAAGGCAGAAGCGTATCTTTAAAACGATCAGAAAATCCAACAACACCAACTCGTACCCGATCATTTGCGCCAATAATACGGCCATAACTTTTAGCACTCATACCCATGGTACCCGCATAGGTTGCTGCAGCAAATATTGCTGATTGTTTTATAAACTTTCTTCTGGAATTTTCCATAGAATATAACGGTTTAATAAGGTTAGAAGATTGCAAGTTAAACGATTTAATGCACGTTTAACAGCATCCAAATTAGCGTTTATAGTTTAATATAATGCTACGCTTAGGTAACAATTTAGAAAGGAAGGTACTAAGAGGATGTATGATGGGAAATGAAAGGAAAAAGAAAATTCCTTTTTAAGACCTATAAGGTTTTGAAAACCTTATAGGTCTGAGAAGTTGTAACTAGCCTAAAACCGCTAAACTTTCTTCAATAATTTTGATTTTTGCCTCAGCATCGGCTTTTTTATTTCGCTCGTTGGCAATAATTTCAGGTTTCGCATTCTGCACGAAACGCTCATTGCTCAATTTGGCATCAACCGATTTTAAGAAACCCTGAAGATAAACCAAATCAGCATTTAAGCGTTGGCGCTCAGCCTCAACATCAACATTTTCGGTCAGTGGAATAAAGAATTCATCTTTACCGGCCATAAACGCTGTTGCACCAACAATTTTATCATTTACAATCTCCGCTTCTGAAACATTGGCCAATTTGAAAACAATGTTTAACCATTTTTCATAATCAAGCTCAGAATTTATTTTGATATTTAAAGGCAAGGCTTCTTTAGGAGAAATCTGTTTTTGATTCCTTACGTTTCTAATTTCGGCCACAACCGTTTTAATTACCTCTGCATCTTTTAATAACCGCTCATCAAAAGCCCCCCCTTTCGGGAACTCAGCCACAATACAGCAGTCCATTTCTGCACGATCACCAAACAAATCATCATGCCATAATTCCTCAGTAATGAAAGGCATATTCGGATGCAATAACTTGATGATATTTTCAAAAAAGGCAATCGTAGCTTTGTAACTCTCCGCATCAATCGGCTGTTGGTAAGCCGGCTTAACCATTTCCAAATACCAGGCACAGAAATCATCCCAAACTAACTTATAAGTAATGGTTAGTGCTTCAGATAGTCGGTATTGTTTAAAATTGGCTTCAATTTCTACCAATGCCTCATTAAAACGGTTTTCAAACCAGGATATAGCCTGCGTATTTGGGTTTACCAGGTTTTCATTAACTTCCCATCCTTTTACCAAACGGAAAGCATTCCAGATTTTACTGGCAAAATTACGGCCCTGCTCACAATAACTTTCATCGAACATCAAATCGTTACCGGCAGGTGATGACATCAACATCCCAACACGAACCGCATCGGCACCATATTTTTCAATCAATCCGATCGGATCTGGTGAGTTACCCAACGATTTAGACATTTTACGGCCTAATTTATCGCGTACAATACCGGTTAAGTATACATTTGTAAACGGCTTTTTGCCCATGAACTCATGTCCGGCCATAATCATACGGGCCACCCAGAAGAATAAAATTTCAGGTGCCGTAACCAGATCATTGGTTGGGTAATAATAATTGATATCTTTATTTTCCGGGTTTTTAAAGCCATCGAAAACAGAAATTGGCCACAACCATGACGAGAACCAGGTATCCATCACATCATCATCCTGCCTTAAAAATGGTGCTAACTGATGTTTGAATCCAGCTTTTTCCTCGTCTGAACAATTTTCATCCAGATGTTTTTTCTTCCAGAATTCCTCTAAAGCTTCATCTTTGGTTTTGGCAACTACCCAGTTTCCTTTATCATCATACCAGGCCGGAATTCTTTGTCCCCACCACAGCTGACGGCTGATGTTCCAGTCGCGCACATTCTCCATCCAGTGACGGTAGGTGTTTTCAAATTTATTCGGAATCAGGTTTACTTCACCGTTCAAAACATCATCCAATGCCGGCTGAGCCATTTCTTTCATCTTCACGAACCATTGCATCGACAGCTTCGGTTCGATAGCGGCATCTGTACGTTCAGAAAAACCTACCTGTGATTTATAATCTTCTACCTTTTCTAAATGACCGGCCTCTTCCAACATTTTGGCAATTTTTTTACGGGCAACAAACCTGTCTTCACCTACTAAAATTACCGCCAGTTCGTTTAAGGTACCATCGTCATTTAAAATATCGGTAACCGGTAAGTTGTGCTTAACACCCAGTTCGTAATCGTTCAGATCGTGCGCTGGTGTTACTTTTAAACAACCCGTTCCAAATTCAATATCTACATATTCGTCTTCAATAACGGGAATTTCGTGGTTAACCAAAGGCACAAAAACCTTTTTGCCTTTTAAATGTGCAAAACGTTCATCATTTGGGTTGATACAGATGGCTGCATCGGCCATAATGGTTTCCGGACGCGTTGTAGCAACAGTTAAATATTCAGGCTCATCCTGATTCTTGCTGCTTGATACCTGATATTTAATGTAATATAATTTCTGGTTTACTTCTTTACGGATTACTTCTTCGTCAGAAACTGCGGTTTTACCAGCCGGGTCCCAATTTACCATACGGATTCCGCGATAAATCCAGCCTTTTTTATACAGGTGGATAAATGAATCGATAACCGCTTCAGAAAGATCCTCCTCCATGGTAAAACGGGTACGGTCCCAATCGCAGCTTGCCCCTAGTTTCTTTAACTGATCTAAAATAATACCACCATACTTCTCTTTCCATTCCCAGGCATATTTCAAAAATTCTTCGCGGGAAAGATCTTTTTTATCAATTCCCTGCTCCTTTAACATGGCTACCACTTTTGCTTCAGTAGCGATAGAGGCATGATCGGTTCCGGGTACCCAGCAGGCATTTTTGCCCTGCATACGGGCTTTACGGATCAATACATCCTGAATGGTATTATTGAGCATGTGCCCCATGTGCAGTACACCAGTGACATTTGGCGGCGGAATGACGATGGTGTAAGGTTCGCGCTCATCAGGTTCTGAGTGGAAAAACTTTTTAGATAGCCAATAGCTATACCATTTATCTTCTGTTTCTGCAGGATTGTACTTGGTGGAAATGCTCATGAAAATTGTTATAAAAGCCAAAAATAGCTAATTAAGCGCAAAGCTGAAAGACTAAAGCGGAGAAAGCCGAAAGACTAAGACAGATGAAGCATGGATCTGTTTATTTGGCAGATATGAGTATGAGTTTTTAGCAAGCATGTAAAGCATTTTATTTATCCTCACTTTGTTCTATAATCCTGACGTGAAGTTGGGCTACACATTAATCAGTTTTCAAAAATTAGTCTATACAAAACGAGACTGATCATGGTTTCATAGAATCCTTAATCTATATCTTCAAAAACATCATCCAATGCCAGTTCAAAACCTGGCAATACAGTTGACGTAATTTTTTCACTTAGCGTAAATATTTTAGAGGGCTGAAATTTACCCATTTCATCCAGGGTATAAATCAAAATACTTTTATCACCCTGGCTCACTACCCAATATTCTTTAACGCCAAATTCTTCGTAAACGCGATATTTATGAAGCAATTCAGTTTTGGTATTTCCTGGCGATAAAACCTCGACAACTATATCGGGTGCGCCAATACAGCCACGGGCATCAATTTTGCTCCTATCGCAAATCACACAAATGTCTGGCTGTAAAACGGTAAATACAGCTTTATCATTATGACCTTCCTTTGGAAAACGAACATCAAATGGCGAGATGTAAACTTTACAAGATTGCTTTTCTAAAAAATTTCCCAGCTTGAGAAATATGTTACCAACAATTTCCTGATGAACGCTTGATGGTTCAGGACTCATCTTAAAGATTTTACCTTTAATCAGTTCTACCCTTTCAGGAAAAAGCCAGTTTAAATAGCTGGCATAGCTGTAAGTTAGTGATGCATCAAGTTCATTGAACTGCTTAACAGGCTCATCATCGTTTAAAACAGGATATGGAACAGGTTCAGACATAACCAAATATACTAATTTTTATAGCAATTTGATTTTATATTTTTAAACATATCTTACTCAGCACCAACAAGTTTTCATTTGGCAGTTAACAGTTATCATTTAATTAATGAAAAAATGTTTTAATCTAAAGACTGTTAACGATTAACCAATTCAGATACTTAACCCATTAATAAAATTTCATTTTCTGTATCCGAACAGCATTTAAAATGGCCAAAAGTGCCACACCAACATCGGCAAAAACAGCCTCCCACATAGTGGCTATTCCTCCCGCACCTAAAATTAAAACAATTGCTTTAACCGCAAATGCCAATACGATATTTTGGATTACTACCTTTTTGGTTGCTTTACCTATTTTTACCGCGGTTGCGATTTTAGAAGGCTGATCGGTTTGAATCACTACATCTGCTGTTTCAATAGCAGCATCGCTACCCATTGCGCCCATAGCTATACCAATATCGCTGATCGCTAATACAGGTGTATCGTTAATTCCATCGCCAACAAAAGCCACAACCCTGCTTTTGTCGCTTTTAATTTCTTCGAGTTTCGCTACTTTACCTTCGGGCAATAAATCACCAAAATAAGTGTCGATTCCTAAATTTGAGGCTACTTTTTTAACGATTGAGGTTTTATCCCCACTTAACATCACTACTTGTTTTATTCCGTTTTCGTGAAGTTGTTTGATGGCTTCAGCGGCATCTTCTTTTACTTCATCTGCAATTAAAACATAACCAACATATTTCTGATCAATAACAACCACAACAATACTTTCTTCAATTGATGCAATTTCGGGATCAAAATCTATATTAAATTTCTCCAAAAGTTTAACATTACCCGCTAAAACCTCCCTACCATTAACCAAGCCCTTTAAACCCATCCCGGCAATTTCCTCCATGTTTTCGGCGTGATGAATTTCTTTCTGGCCTGCATAGGCTACAATGGCCTTAGCAATTGGATGGGTAGATTTGGCTTCTACAGCCGTCAATAAGTTTAAAAAATCTGTTTCATCTATCTTACTTTCTATTTTCTGAACATTAAAAACACCTTTTGTTAAGGTTCCTGTTTTATCCATGACAACAGTGTTGAGCTTGGTAATTAAATCAAGAAAATTAGAGCCTTTAAAAAGAATGCCATTTGATGATGCCGCACCAATTCCCCCGAAATAACCCAACGGGATTGAAATGACCAAAGCACATGGGCAAGATATAACCAGGAAAACAAGCGAACGATACAACCAGGTTTGGAAGTGATATTCGCTTCCTAAAATTAAAACTGGAAGCGTAACAAGCGCAAGGGCCAAAAAGAAAACAATCGGCGTATATATTTTTGCAAACTTGCGGATAAAAAGTTCTGTTTTAGCTTTACGTGTAGTGGCATTTTGAACCATTTCCAAAATGCGCGATAATGCACTATCGGCAAAGGCTTTGGTAACTTTAACTTCGACTACTTTATCCAAATTAAGCATCCCGGCCAAAATCGGTTCACCCTTATTAATCGTGCGCGGTTTGCTTTCGCCGGTTAAAGCAGCAGTGTTAAAACTGCTTTTATCACTGATCAATTCGCCATCCAACGGCGTTTTTTCACCAGCCCTAATCTGTATCGTTTCACCAATTTCTACTTTTTCGGGATCGACATCTTCATATTTTCCATTTCGGAATACATGCGCCACTTCTGCCCTGACATCAAGCAATGCTTTGATATTTCTTTTTGCGCGGTTTACCGCAGCCATTTGAAACAGTTCGCCAATAGTATAGAAAAGCATCACCGTTACGCCTTCAGGATACTCGCCAATGGCAAAAGCACCAATGGTAGCAATAGACATTAAAGAGAACTCGGTAAAAAAATCTTTGGCCTTAAATGTTTCCCAAACTTCGCGTAAAACCGGAACACCTACAGGTAAATAAGCCACAATGTACCAGTAAGGACGAATGACCTGAAATGCCGGCAAATTAAAAAGGTTATCAAACGCAATTCCAACCAGCAGCATAACCAATGTTACAATAGCTGGCAAATATGTTTTAAAGACTGATGGATCACCCCCATGATCATGGTTATGCCCGTCACCCTCTTCGTGTGCATGATCATCATGATGTGCATGTTTTGATCCGGCATTTTCTTTACTGCTGCAACAGCTATCTTTGTTATCATGTGAGTGGGTCATTATATACTGTATCTAGTGCATTACCTTCTTAATTACTTACTAAACTTTGAAACTTCAAAAAACATGCTAAGTTTAATCAGTATTTCAAATTTATGGAAAATAATAGGTTTTATTCTGAATCATTCTTGATAGCAATATTTTTCACAAGCGCACAATAAATTTTGTTAAAAAATGTTAATAGTGATATAAAGATTTAAAATCATGAAATCTATCAAAATTCCTTTTTCAGCTTCCGACTTGATCAGACGTCTTGGCTTGGCAAAAATTTATTACTGGTTTAACAAGTAATATTCTTAATATATTACACCAGTATCAATTAGTATTTCCTAAATTTCGCATCATTATTAACTTATTAAGCGAATGAAATACCAAAATTTGAAAAGATATTTTGCGGCGCTGGGTATAATCGCTGCTGGCTTTTCTGCAAATGCACAAACGAAAAAATTTATCGACCCTGCTAATATGGATTTATCCGTTAAACCAGGCGACGATTTCTACACCTACGCGAGTGGTACATGGATAAAAAACAATCCGGTTCCTGCTAAAGAAACGCGCTGGGGTTCATTTAACGAACTCCGCGATTTTAATATCAATGCCGTTAAATCTTTAGTGGAAGATGCAGCTGCCGATAAATCTGCTCCTGCAGGTTCGGTTAAGCGTAGAGTTGGCGATTTTTATACAGCCGCCATGGATAGTGCGACCATTGAAAAATTGGGTTATACACCTATTAAAGCCGATTTAGCCAAAATCAAGCAAATCAAAAACATCCAGGGTGTGCTTGATCAGGTGGCCTACATGCGCACCAATGGTTTGGGCGGCGGAATGTTTGGTTTGGGTGTTGGCCAGGACCGCAAGAATGTAAACAAATACATGGTGAATATCAGTCAGGGTGGTACAACACTTCCAGACCGTGATTATTACCTTAAAGACGATGCGCGAAGTGTGAAGATCCGCGATGCTTACAACACCTATATGGTAACTTTGTTTACCTTAACAGGAAGTACCGCTGAAGAAGCCAGACAAAAAGCAGCAACCGTTTATAAAATTGAAAAGCAATTTGCTGAAGCGCAGATGAGCCGTTTGGAAATGCGCGATCCTTATGCCACCTATAACAAGCTTACCGTTGCAGAGCTGAACAAAAAAACGCCTGACATTAACTGGACAACCTATTTACCTAAGTTCAAAATCAAAAATCAAGATACTGTTCTGATTTCATCGCCTAAATTTATGGCAAGCCTGGATGGAATGTTGAAATCAATTCCTGTTGAAGATTGGAAAACCTATTTAGAATGGAATATTTTAAAAGGCTCAGCTTCTAGTTTGAGTTCTCCGTTTGTGAAGGCGAGTTTTGCTTTCACACAGGCTCAAACCGGCCAGAAAGTGCAAACGCCGCGTTGGCAACGCATGTCATCGCTAACAGATGGCACCATTGGCGAATTATTAGGCCAGCTTTATGTAGCTAAATATTTTAAGCCGGAAGCTAAAGAACGCATGAACCAGATGATTGTGAACCTGCGTAAAGCATTCGAAATCCGAATTAAAGGTTTAGAATGGATGAGTCCTGAAACCAAGCAAAAGGCCTTAGCTAAATTAAATGCATTTACACCCAAAGTGGGTTATCCCGAAAAATGGAAAAACTACGATGGTTTAGTGATCAATAAAGATACTTATTTCCAGAATTTACGCAATGCAAGCGTTTGGGGTTATAATGAAATGGTTAACCAGTTAGGTAAACCAGTTGATCGTAAACGCTTTGGCATGACGCCTCCAACGGTTAACGCCTACTACAGCCCTACATTGAACGAAATTGTTTTTCCAGCTGGTATTTTACAGTTCCCTTTCTTTGACCCAAATGCTGACGATGCCGTTAACTATGGTGGTATCGGTGCGGTAATTGGTCACGAAATGAGTCATGGCTTTGATGACAGCGGCAGCCAATATGATGCCGCCGGCAACTTAAAAAACTGGTGGACAGCTGAAGACAAAGCTAAATTTGATGCTAAAACCAAAGCTTTGGGCGAGCAGTTTGATGCCTATACGGTGTTAGATACGGTTCATGTAATCGGTAAGTTAACCATGGGCGAAAACATTGGCGATTTAGGCGGTTTAAATGCTGCTTACACTGCTTTTAAAATGACCAAACAAGGTCAAAGTAATGAAAAAATCGATGGTTTTACACCAGATCAGCGTTTCTTCTTGGCCTGGGCGCAGGTATGGAGGGGTAATATTTTACCTGAAAGTGCAGCCCAGTTAATTAAAACAGATCCGCATTCTCCAGGTCCTTACCGTACTATTGGTGCGCCTGTAAATATGGATGCCTGGTATGAAGCTTTTGATGTTAAACCTGGGGATAAACTATACAAAAAACCTGAAGACAGAATCAGAATGTGGTAGATTTGAGGTTAAAGGCTGAAAGGTAAAGGGTGTAAGGCTTTTTCACCCGATCATTTAGTGGAGGTTGAAAGTCGAATTTATAAGACTCAATCTCCCTCAACTTTAAAATTTCCATTATCATACATTTAAATATTATGAGCGTCCTGATTATTTTCTGGACGCTTTTTTTACAGCCATGGTGTGAAACGTTTCCATCTGACAATTGCAAAAAACACAAATTCAATCTTCCTTGGTTTCATGTCATCACAAACAAAAGCAATTGGCATTGATGATTTTAACTGTGTAGGATGGTAACATCCAACACCACAGTATCCCCGCGAAACAATAACTAATCAACCTCTACCTCAATCAAAAATTAATCCTGCTCGTTTAAACAATTCTTAATTATCATCCTATCTTTGAAAAAACATAATTACCCTATCCATGAAAAGTCCAATTTCCTACCTCTTTATCTTTGCGTTATCCTTATTTTCCCTCTCAGGTTTTGCCCAGGAAAATAACATGATCAGTATTGAAAAATTAATCAACAAAACAGATCCTGCATGGCCACTGGTAAAAAAATGGATTGACTCTGCAAAAAACAAGGTAGAGGTTCTGCCCGTTGATTCTGCAAGAGCGAAGGAGGTTTTATACCACTCACAAATGACAACCTATGCCACACTTGGTTCGGTAATTTACAATACCGGAGGCATTATGGTAGATAACGGCTGGATTAGAATTTTAGGCTCCGGCAGCGAAAGATTAAACAGAAACGTAGCCGATTGGAACAAAGGGAAAACCTTAAAGGAGTATGGCGATAACATTCCCTACCTCTTAATTGCCGATGATGCAGTAGGCGGTTTTTTTGCCATCAACTACGGCGGTTTGGGCAAAGACATTAAAAATGTGTATTATTTTGAACCCAATACTTTAACCTGGCAACCACTTGGAGCTGGTTATGGGGAGTTTCTCGTTTTTTGCTTCGACAGTGATCTTTCCAAATTTTACAAGGGATTACGCTGGAGCAGCTGGAATCAATTCATTTCCAATTTGGATGGAACCAAAACCTATAGCTTCCGTCCTTATTTATGGGAAGAAGGTACAGACATTGATAAATGCACGCGAAAACTGGTTGGTATTGAAGAAATGTACCGTTTTAATATTATGAAGTCGAAAGAACTGAATGCAGATAAAGGCATAAAAAAAGACGAAACAACAAAAGAAGAAACTAAGGGCGAACAATAATTCCCAGTCAATTTACATTATAATCCTGTACCTAATGCACGTGCAAGTTACTTAGCATAAAAATTAAGCGTACTTTGCCTGTGTTTTCTTTGGTAATTTGGCTAACACCATCGCTCTTGAATCGGCCACCCTTCTTTTTAGCTCATTATCGTTCAATACCTCTAAATTCTCGATCTGGATCCATTGCCGCTTTGCCATATGATACGCTTGGGAAATGCCGCCTCTGGCAGCGAGTTCGTCAAATTCATCCGGATTACATTTGATCGAAAAACGGTTACCCTCATCAATAGCGATAATGACATAGATTTTCTCTTCTATCATAAAACACAGATGGTCCCATTTCATACCCTCAGTAGTACCAGGCAAACTCAAACAATATTCTCTGAACGATTCGATATCCATATTTGCTAGGGTTTAGGGTAAGATCAAAGCTAATCACAAAAGATTAAAAGTTAAAGACCAAAGATACAAGTAGCAAGATACAAGTAGCAAGATGAAAGTATAAAGACAGATATGATCTTTAATTAATTCTTGGTCATTGAATTGCTAATTGATCCTGGAAATCCAAAAATCCTATCCATCCTGTTCCTATATTTGCACCATTACCTTCAAAAATCAAATAATCGAAGCCCATGAATATTATAACGCCTACTGCCGACGGATCCAATACACTTTATAACGAAACCATAGGCGAACATTACCACAGTAAACATGGTGCACTGCAGGAAAGCAAACATGTTTTTATTGATGCAGGTTTGAAATTTGCTTCGGCCAACCAAGATGAAATTTCCATTTTAGAGGTTGGTTTCGGCACGGGATTAAATTTTATTTTAAGTTTCGAATATTGTGCAGAAAATAATATAGAACTAAATTATACCAGTATAGAAGCTTTTCCGCTGACTACAACAATGATTGAGCAAACAGGTTATGCAGCATATGTTTCTGAAGAAATATGGACCAGTTTTATTTCCAACTACCCAGAAGCATTAAAAGGCCCTCAAAAACTAACCCCACTTTGCACATTAGAAATTCCGCATACTACATTGGCCGAATACCGCGGCAATAAAAAATTTGACCTGATTTATTACGATGCATTTTCCGTACAGCACCAACCCGAAATGTGGAGTGATGAAATTATTGCACATGCCTGCAGTTTCTTAAAGCCTGGAGGGACTTTTGTTACCTACGCCATTACGGGAAAATTAAAAAGAGCGGTTAAAGCCTGCGGATTTAACATAGAAAAATTGCCTGGCGCCCCCGGAAAAAGAGAGATGCTGAGAGCGGTTAAAGGGATGTAAAAAATGGATGACGGAAAAGTCCGATGTCGGAGGTCCGATGTCCGAAGATAGAATTGTAAAAAAACTCTTTGTGTCTGTGTGCCTTTATGGTTAAACGTCCGAAAATTGGAAGATAAAATTTCAAAAGAAAACTATGAATAAACAGCCATCCACCTTTGTGCCCTCAGCGCTTTCGCTCTGCTTACTTTGCGGTTAAAACCTACGATATCCTGACATAATTAAGACCGCTGTATAAAACCTCAGCCTATATAATTTGTTACCATAACATTAACATTCGTATCATGGAAAAAAGAATTTTAGGCAAAACAGATTTACATATTGCACCAATTGTATTCGGAGGAAATGTTTTCGGCTGGACGATTGATGAAAAGAAATCATTTGAAATATTAGACCAATTTTTAGCAAGTGGCTTCAATTTTATCGACACGGCAGATGTATATTCCCGTTGGGTACCGGGAAATAATGGAGGCGAATCGGAAAAGATTATTGGTAACTGGCTGAAAAAACAAAACAAACGCCACGAAATTATTATCGCAACCAAAGTAGGTTCAGATATGGGACAAGGCAAATCATTGAAGAAAGATTATATCATCAATGAAGTAGAACATTCTTTATCTCGCTTGCAAACCGATTATATCGATCTTTATTTTTCTCATTTTGATGATGAAAGCACACCTGTTGAGGAAACCTTAAATGCCTACGAAACTTTAATCAAGGCAGGCAAAGTCCGCTGGATCGGTGCTTCAAATTTTTCTGCCGATCGACTTAGGGAATCTTTAATTTATGCTACCGAAAATGGCTTGCCTCGCTATGAAGTCTACCAACCAGGGTATAACCTTTATGATAGGGCGGACTTTGAGCAGGAACACGAAAAAATCTGCCTGGATTATGATTTGGGTGTTGTGGTTTATTATTCGCTTGCCAGTGGTTTCTTAACCGGCAAATACCGCAGCGAAAACGATCTGAACAAAAGCCAGCGTGGCGGGGGCGTAAAAAAATTCCTGAATGAACGTGGTTTTAAAATTTTAGCAGCCCTTGATCAGGTTGCAGCGCAACATCAGGTGGAGCCGGCTTCTGTAGCCTTGGCCTGGTTAATCAACCATCCGTCGGTTACTGCCCCAATTGCAAGTGTTACCGATTTAAACCAACTAAAGTCGTTTACTGAAGCTGCTAATTTGAAATTGTCAGTAGAAGAAATTTCTCATTTAGATCAAGCCAGTAGTTATTAAAAATATCTCTTATATTTAAATGCCCGATTAATGAAACAATTATTCGGGCATTTTGTATTAAACAGGATTTTTAATAAATATGAAAGAAAAACTATCTTTTCTACCCAAACTGGCACTGGTTCTCTTCTGTTTAATCAGTTTAACCTACATTGCCATTTTAGGCCACTCTTTGCTGGCTCCTTTGCTTTTTTCTTTTTTAATGGCAATCTTACTATTACCGGTAGGCAATTTTTTAGAGCACCGTTTAAAGTTCAAAAGAAGTTTGTCAACCTTACTGTCGGTGATTCTGATGATTGCTGTTATTGGCGGAATTGTATACTTTTTTGGCAATCAACTCAGCGATTTATGGGCAGATTGGCCTTTACTTAAAGAGAAAGCAAACGTTTCCTATCACGAACTGCAAAAATGGATTTCGCATACTTTCGGCATAAATTCTCAGAAACAGCTCAGTTATTTAAACGATAGCACTGAAAAAGCTTTGGCTACCAGTGCTGCAATTGTAGCTACCACCCTATCAACCTTATCTTCTACCCTATTGTTCTTAGGTTTCACATTACTATTCACCTTCTTTATTTTAAACTACCGCAGGGTATTATTTACGTTCTTAACTTCTGTTTTTAGCGAAGAACATAAAGAAAAAGTCGCAGAAATTGTGAGCCAGATTCAGTACATCATCAAAAAATACATTATAGGTTTGTTCTTGCAAATGCTTATTGTTACGGTATTAATGATTACGGTGCTGAGTTTATTGGGCGTTAAATACGCTGTTCTATTAGGCTTGGTGGCAGGTATTTTCAATGTGGTTCCTTATTTGGGAATATTCTTTGCCTTACTGGTAAGCTGCCTGATCACGTTCGCTACCGCAGGTGCTGGTAAAGTATTGCTGGTTTTAATCGCTTATGTTGGGGTACATGCCATAGATGGAAATGTACTGATGCCATTAGTAGTAGGTTCTAAAGTAAAAATAAATGCTTTATTTGCTTTTATCGGTATCGTTGTTGGCGAAATGATCTGGGGTATCTCAGGCATGTTTTTATGTATTCCATATTTGGCCATCTTAAAAATAATTTTCGATAGAGTAGATGGCTTAAAACCCTGGGGCATATTAATGGGAGAAGAACACAGGCCCGATAAAAAGAAACGGGTTTACCGGATTACAAAAAAGATTAAATTAGAAGAAAAAGATTAAAATGGCCGAAAACAGATCGCCTCATATTTTAAGCACTTCTGCCAATCTTCTGGGTATTTGCTTCATTGTACTCACGTCTTTGAAAAAACTCGCACTCAACGATGGCTCCCTGATTGACGAATTTGCCGTAGCTGCGGTAATGTTTTTTATGACCAGCTGCATCTTATCTTTTATCTCAATGAGACGACAAAAAACAACAAGCCAGCGGCTGGAAAAGGCCGCTGACTTCATCTTCTTATCTGGCCTTTTGGTATTGTTTGTTGCTACAATACTAATTGCATTTAATTTAATAAAATAAATCGGTTAAATTAATGAAACCCCTATTTGTCCTGGTAATCGTTTATATTGCGCTGATGGCTTTTGGCCAACACACCACCTTTGATAAAGGAGATATTTTTGCAGGTAATATGGCAATGGCTGCAATGCTGGTATTTACTGCTGTAGGCCATTTCAAATTTAAAACCAGTATGGCAGCCATGGTTCCACTATTCATTCCCAAAAAAGTGGAACTTGTAATGCTAACAGGAATGCTGGAAATCTTATTTGCAATCGGATTGGCGATACCAGGCACCAGGCATTTTACCGGAATAGCATTGATTATTTTTTACATAGCCATTCTACCTGCAAATATTTATGCAGCCAGACACCGCATCAATTACGAAAATTTATATAAGCCAGGCCCCGGACCAAAATATTTATGGTTCAGAATTCCTTTTCAGTTTTTCTTAATCGCCTGGGTTTGGTACTTTAGCGTTCGATAAATCTATTTCAACCATAAAACATGCCTAACAATCCAATTCCTGCAAGCGCCAATAATCCAGCTGATGCCTTTACACGTTTACTTACCGTTTTAGATACCTTGCGCACGCAATGCCCCTGGGATAAAAAGCAGACCATGGAAACGCTGCGCCATTTAACTATTGAGGAAACTTATGAGTTAAGCGATGCCATTTTAGACGGCGATTTAGACGAAATTAAAAAGGAACTTGGCGATGTGATGATGCACCTCGTTTTTTATGCCAGAATTGCTTCAGAAACCAACGATTTTAACATTACTGATGTTTTAAACGGCGTTTGCGATAAACTGGTAAACCGCCACCCACATATTTATGGCGATGTTGAAGTAGAGAATGAAGAAGATGTTAAACGCAACTGGGAACAGATTAAGCTAAAAGAAGGCAACAAATCGGTATTGGCTGGTGTGCCCTCTTCACTGCCCGCATTGGTTAAAGCTGCCCGTATTCAGGAAAAAGCACGTGGAGTAGGCTTTGATTGGGAAGATAAAAACCAGGTATGGGAGAAAGTAGAGGAGGAATTGCAGGAGTTTAAAACTGAATTTAATGTAGCAGACAATACGGCAATCGATATCGAAAAAGCTGAGTCAGAATTTGGCGATGTATTGTTCTCATTAATCAATTATGCCCGTTTTATCAATATCAATCCGGAGAATGCATTAGAAAAAACCAATAAAAAATTTATCAAACGTTTCCAATACCTTGAAAATAAAGCAAAGGAAAACGGAAAGGCCTTAGCCGATATGACACTTTCGGAAATGGATGTATATTGGAACGAAGCGAAGAAAATATAGCCAAAAGGAGTGAATTCGCAAAATTTATATCAAATTTGCGATTATGATTCAGGAGCAATGGCTGATTACGCCCGATAACCTGAATGAATTTTTATCATGAGTAAAAATCCCCGTCAACATAATACCATTTACCATCTTCTAACCTGAAGTTAGATTTTTCATGCAACACTTCGGTCTGAAATTTCTTGTTCAGATAGTAGGCCTTAAACTCTACCACATCAAAAGCGGAAAAAACAATCTCGAGCTTTAGCCATTTGGTATTTTTCGCGCTGCTTAAATAATCACTTTTAGAATGATTTCTTCTTTTACTGCGATGCGTAGTTTCATAAAGATAATCTGCATCAGCGACTACAAAGGCCGAATATCTTGAACGCATCAGCGCTTCGGCAGTTGGCGCTGTTTTCATTTTTAAGTGATAAGGCTGGCAACATTGCTGAAAAGTTATTCCACTTCCACAAGGACAGTTTATTGAATCCATGATTAAAATTTACAACACAAAAATATCATTTAATATTCCTGCTGCTAAAATTTCCGTAAAATTGCAGCAGAATAATGAGGTATTTCTTTCATATTGCCTATCAAGGCCAGCACTACAATGGGTGGCAAAAACAACCTGGTATAAAAAGCGTTCAGGAAGTTATAGAACAAACCCTGTCGAAGATTTTAAAATCGCCAATTGCCATTAACGGTTGCGGCCGTACTGATGCACACGTGCATGCCAGTCAGTTTTTCTTCCATGCTGATATCGAAAAAGAGATCAATTCCAATCTGCTTTACATTTTGAATAAAGCTTTACCTTCCAATATCGCCGTGTTCGACATTATTAAAATGGAAGGCAAGCCGCATGCCCGGTTTGATGCTGTACAGCGTAAATATGACTATTTCGTCCATACCTACAAAGATCCTTTTTTAACTAACCAAAGTTCTTTTTATCTATTAAACGATTTAGATTTTGATAAAATGAAAGCTGTGGTAAAATTATTACCTCAATATAAAGACTACAGGGCTTTTTGTACGCATCCGGATAAATATGAACATACCATCTGCAACGTAATGGAAGCCGATTTATTTGTAAACCCAAAGGGCGACAGATTAAGGTTTCATATTGCCAGCAACCGCTTTTTGGGTAAAATGATCCGCTTGATTATGGGCAAAATCCTGATGGTAGGCAAAGGACAGCTCAGTTTTGAAGAGTTTGAAAGCGAACTCATTACCCTTAAACCTTCCAAAATATCATTACCTGCCCATCCTACCGGTCTATATCTTTCCAAAGTTACTTATCCCTATCTAAACCTCGAACCACGGACCGAATTTATCCACGGTACACAGGGTACAGAATGGATTTCGATTGGAGTGTAGCGTTTTTATTATCAACTCCGTTTAAGGGGTATGAATGTCCAAATCTGTATTGTCCTTTTCATCCTCATTCTATCTTTAGGCTCCAAAAAAACACCAATGTAAATGTTTATGGAGTGGAGTATAGATGATCACCATGTTTGCACCTGAGATCAGCCGGTTGCATTATGGGATGGAAATTCATTATTACACCAGATGCAGATGCCAATTTACAAACCATTGAAAGGAACACATACCTTCAAATATGACCTTGGCGATTTGAGGATATCAGTGTATGGACAGCAGATTTTGACTGGAATATGATTTGAGACAGGGGTTCTTCATTCAGAAATGGAATATTGTACAAGCCATAAAGGTGTGAGTAAGCAAGGCATAGTTTAGGTTGCTTGGGCATCGGGAAATGATCTGTCCGGTGTCCCAAGTTTTTTATTTAAACCGGATTGCCTTAAGTGGCGAAACCTTACTCACCAGCAACGAAGGAATAATCAAAACGGCTAAACAAACCACTACCGTAACGATATTAAGCAACAGCACATCAATAAAATGAAACTCTATGGGTGCATAAGCTAAAAAGTATGAGGCCTGGTTAAGCTTAAAAATGTGCGTAGACTGCTGTAAAAACCCAAGACCTAAGCCCAGAATATTTCCTAGTAACAATCCTATACCGATTAAATAAGCTGCATTGTAAAGGAAAATTTTCATAATGCTCCAGTTGCTTGCCCCGAACGACTTTAACATACCGATCATATTGGTCTTTTCCAGAATCATAATCAACAAGGCTGTAATCATATTAATTACACCTACTATGAGCATCAGGATCAATAATACCTTGGTATTTACATCAAGAAGGCCTAACCAGGTAAAAATATTAGGAAAATTTTCTTCAATGGAATACGAGCGTAAACTACGCGGCAGACTTTCATAAATACGATCGGAAATGGGTTTAAGTCTGCCGAAATCCTTAATCCTGATTTCTACGCCACCAATTTCATTAGCTTTCCAGTTATTCAGGCGTTTAATGATATTCAGATTGCCCAGTACAAAGCCCTTATCAATATCTTCAACGCCAATATCGTATATACCTACGATTTTAAATTTACGCGGGCGTAACTGGTTTTGAACAAAGTACATGATAAAATCATCGCCTGTTTTAAGTTTTAACCGGTTAGCTGTGTATTTCGAAATCAGTAGCTCCTGCATGGCCGCCGTACTATCAGAAAAATCGATAATGGTGCCGCTGATAATATGCTGTTTAATGTAATCCCATTTATAGCTTTTATCTATCCCCTTAAAGTTTATGCCCTCAATTTCATTATTGGCCGATAGAATACCAGGTTTTGTAGCAAAAGGGTAATAATATTCAATATCAGGATTATTTTTGAGCATCTTTTCCGTTTCCCGATCTAAAATAAAGGGAGAATGCTCAAAGGAATTATTCAGATCGTAGCGGGTAATTTGTATATCGCCTAAATATCCCCTCACTTTATCCTGAATTTCAGTTTTAAAACCCTTGATAATGGCTATTGAAAGAATCATAACAGCCAGGCTCAACATCACGCCTGCTATTGCAATACGTACAATGAGTTTTGAAAAGGTACGTTCAGATTTAATGGCTATCCGCCCTGCTATGAAATATTCGAAATTCAATTTAATCGGTTTGTATTAACAAAAATGCTCAATTCCTTTTTAAAAATGGCATTTTCGAAAATAAATAACCAACTTTAAATATCAATCGTTAACTTTTAAAAAGAAAACGCCAATAGCATAATTAAAATATGCTGTAAATTGTTTTATTATAATATCCAGAAGACACTAAAATGAAAAAATACATCAGCTTTACGTTAACCAGTTTAATTGCTTTATCTGCATGTGGGCAGCCCAAACCGCAGGAGCAAGAGGTTTTAGGCAAGAATAGCCCGGAAAACAAAAAACTGATGATTAAGACGGCAAAGTTACCAACAGCCATTAAAACCGGTGCAGAGCAAACCGAAAAATATCTGCCGTTGTTAAAGGGCAAACGTGTTGGCATGGTGGTTAATCCGACCTCTATTATTGGTACGCAAACATCAGTTGATAGCCTTTTGAAAAGAGGAGTAAAAATCCAAAAGATATTTGGTCCTGAGCACGGTTTTAGAGGCAATGCCAGCGCTGGTGTGAGTGTTAATGATGATATTGACACTAAAACAGGAATAAAAGCCGTCTCCCTTTACGGCAAACATAGTACGCCTACAGCTGAAGATTTAGCTGATATTGATATTATGGTTTTCGATATTCAGGATGTAGGTGTTCGTTTTTACACCTATATAAACACTTTGCAGCATGTGATGGAAGCCTGTGCCGCAAACCATAAACCTTTACTGATTTTAGACCGACCAAATCCAAACGGTTATTTAATCGACGGACCGATTTTAGATCCTAAATTTAAATCGGGCATTGGCATACAACCCATACCTATCGCGCATGGTTTAACAGTTGGAGAATATGCACAGATGTTAAATGGCGAAGGCTGGTTGAAAGATAAGGTGAAATGCAAAATTACCATTATCAAAAATGCCAATTACGATCATAACATGGAATATACTTTACCGGTTAAGCCCTCTCCTAACTTAAACACACAGCAAGCTATTTTACTTTATCCATCTACCTGTTTATTTGAGGGAACTTACCTAAATCATGGCCGTGGAACCATGTTTCCTTTTACTATTGTTGGGGCGCCTTACCTAAAAGGTAAATTCGATTTCAGTTTTACCCCAAAAAGCATAAAGGGGATGGCAGAAACGCCATTATTTCAAGATCAGGTTTGTTATGGCTTAGATTTAAGAACTTACGATACAGCCGAACTGCGCAAAACCAAACAGATTAATTTATCATGGTTAATTTCATTGTATCAGGCATCGCCCAAAAAAGATGATTTCTTTAATACCAAACTGAGTAAAGAAATGGGTGTCATTGAAAGATTGGTGGGTGTAGCTGATTTCAGGCAGCAGATAATTGACGGTAAAAGTGAAGCAGAGATCAGAGCCAGCTGGGAACCAGGCTTAAGTGCGTACAAAACCATGCGTAAGAAATACTTGCTTTATAATTAATGTGAGAATGATTGAATGAGCGCGTGAGAGAATGAAAAAATAATAAATTTTAGAAGATTTTAAACTTAACGTATTCTGATTTGTTATGATTTAAAGGGATAAAGATTTTCTTTATTCAATCATTCAAAATTCATTCATTCAATCATTATAACATGAGCGGTCCAAAAGTTAAAAGCGATAAACCAGGAAGCAATTACGAGAAAGAGGTACCTAAAGGAAGGGAGCCTGTTGACCATAAAACCGTCAGACACGAAAACGATAGCACCCCCAATAAGCCGGTTCGCACCAATAATCCCGCTAAACAGCGCGAAAACGAAGAGCAACCGGTACAGCCGATCAAGAAAGCACCTAAAGCATAAATTATCGTTCAGACTGCATCTGATGGTATGAGCTGAACGATTATTTTATTTTTAAAGCAAAGAAAAAAGTGGCACCCTCTCCAGCAGTGCTTTCTACCCAAATCCTTCCGCCTTCACTTTTTATAATTTCAGCTGAGATGTAAAGACCTAAACCCAAACCCGGGTAGGTATGTTGCAAGTTACCATCTACACGGTAAAACTGGTCGAAAACCAGGTGTTGCAAATCCTCTGAAATACCAATACCATAATCCCTGACGCTTAAAATCACGTCACCGTCTTGGCTATAGGTAGCAACATCTATTTCATCGGCATCGGTAGAGTATTTAATTGCATTAGATAAAAAATTGGTAATAACCTGCCCAATGCGTTCTTTATCAGCGAAAACGATGGCATTACTTTCCAGGTTACAAATGATCTTATGTTTTGAACTGATGTGCTGCATTTCATCTACAATATCTTCAACAACAGCATCAAAATCAAATTCAATTGGGTTGAAAGTCATTTTCCCTGATTGAATTTTGGTTACATCAAGTAAATCGCCAATCAGGCCCGTTAACCGATTTAACTGCTGGTCCATTTTACGTACCATTGTCGCCTTTTTTTCGTCTCCCTCACTCCTGATCATGCGTTCAAGCACCTGGGCATACGCTTTGATACTGGTTACGGGTGTTTTTAACTCATGACTGGCGATCCCTAAAAATTCATCTTTTTGCTGTTGCAGCTGCACTAGCTTTGTCACATCCGTTGCAGCGTGGATAATGGCATACACTTGCCCGTTAGCATCTTTTATCGGTTTATAGGTAAAGCTGAACCAGCGCTTTTGTTCTTTACCATCAATAATCACCAGGAATTCTTCCTGATCAGCATGGTAACTTATTCCTGTTTGATATACTTTTTTCAAAGTTTCAACTGATGGCTGTAAGTTTAATTCAGGTATGGCTTCAGCAACGGTTTTACCGATTACGCTTTTATCCTTTCCCCAAAACCGGAGCATTTCATCGTTCGCCAGGCTGATTACCATGTTTTCTGTTTCATAGTAGGCCGTGGCCATCGGTATATCATACATAAAGTTGCGAAAGCGTTCTTCGCTTTTAGCAGCCTCCATTTTTGATACAACCTGTAAGGTAATTTCGTTAGCGACTACCATAATGCCGGTAACCTCTCCATCCTGACCAAATATTGGATCGTAAACAAAGTTGAAATAAAAATCATCTTCAACCCCGTTATGCTCCAATCGGGCTTTCGTTTCGTAGCCATAATGAGCAACACCGCTGTTGTAAACCTGTTGTAACAATTCTGGAAAAGGCTGGTTGGCAATTTCAGGCAATCCATCTAAAAGTTTTAAACCGATTACAGCTTTACTTTTCCTCCATATCTTTAGCAGATCATCATTGGCATCTTCTATAATCAGGTCTCTGCCTTTTAAAATTCCAATAGCCACAGGCGCATCGTAAATCATCTGCCTTAACAGGGCTTCACTCTGCTCTACTTTAAACTTTGCATTTACTAATTCGGTCACATCTGTAGCATTATTTAAAATGCCCCATACATTACCATCTGAATCAAGCAGCGGTTTATAAGTAAAATCGAAATAAAAAGTTTGGAGTACATTATCATTTAATAGCACGGCCTTGTCTTCTTTGGCTTCATAAGGCATGCCGGTGCTTCTTACCTGTTTAAGAATATCAAGAAAGGGTTGATCTTTCAACTCCGGCAGCGCCAGAGCCAATTCTTGACCTATTACAGATGCGTCTCTTCCCCAGGCTTTAAGCATAGCCTTGTTGGCTACCTCTATAATCATATTTTCTCCGGTATAAAGCGCGATGGGCATTGGAGACTCCTCTATAAGCGTATTAAAAATATTGGCTTTATCGGCGAGATTAGTTTGCATAATTGGGATAAAAGACAAATATAGTTGCTTTTTTACTTGCTACCAGATTTTAAAAAAGATAATAACACCTTTTCATTATCCTCTAAACTCACCTTGCCTTGAAGTGCATGGTTATTCATTTTTTTAAGGTATTTTTCAAGCTGATTATTCTCGTAAGCCGTAAGCAAAAGCGGGTAAACGTAAGAGCTTTTACATACTGCCCGGGTGTTACCTAATTTTTTGGCTACACAATCTAAAACGGCAACAATTTGTTTTTTACTATTTAAACCTGCATTTTCATTCACCTGGCATTGGGCAAACTGCCGAAGGGCTTCGAGGGTACCTCCCCAGGTTCTGAAATCTTTCGCCGTGAAATCATCGCCTGTAATTTCTTTAATATAGGCATTTATTTTGCCGGAATCGATACTTTTATGTTCGCCATCAGGTGTATAAAACTGAAAAAGCTCCTGACCAGGAATATCACGGCATTTTTTAACCAGTTTTGCCAGCGAACGATCGTTAAGTTCCAGTTTTTGCTGCACGCCTTTTTTTCCCACAAAATCCATGGTAATTTTACTTCCGTTTATTTTTACATGTTTATCACGTAGAGTGGTAAGGCCAAAAGATCCATACAGCTGTTTGTAGCTTTCATTTCCTACCCTGATTAATGTTTTTTGAAGTACATCTACCGAAATAGCCAGCACCTTACGTTCGTCGAAATCTTTGCGGCGGAGGTCTTTCTGTAGATTTTTCCTGGCTTTGGGCAGAGATTTCCCAAACTCAAGGAGGCGGAAATATTTATCTTCCGCACGTCGGCTGGTCCATTTTGCATGGTACTTGTATTGTTTTCGTCCCGCGGCATCAATTCCCGTCACCTGTAAATAAGCATTAGGTTTATTGGCAATCCATACATTTTGCCATGCTGGCGGAATAACCAGCGCTTTAATACGGTCCAGGTGTTTGTCATCTGTAACTTTATTACCGTCTTTATCTACATAATAAAATTTTCCTGGTTTTCCTTTACGGTAAATACCAGGCATGGCATCAGTTACATATACCAATCCACTTGCTTTTACAACATCTTTACCTTGTACCATTTTTTGGCTATAAGTATGGGTTTATTTTTAGTTATTTTGCAAAACTAAACGTGGATGACCACGTTATTTCAGAAACACAACACTTTCATATGAAAATAGTTTTTATGGGTACGCCCGATTTTGCGGTAGCCTCTTTAGATGCCTTGGTACAAGCCAATTTTGATGTGGTTGCAGTGGTTACTGCGCCAGACAAGCCTTCAGGGCGTGGGCAGAAACTAAGTGAAAGTGCGGTAAAAAAATACGCGGTAGAAAAAGGGATTGCTATTCTGCAACCCGAAAAATTAAAAAATCCTGAATTTATTGAGCAACTCAAATCATATCAGGCAGATTTACAGGTAGTGGTGGCTTTTAGAATGTTACCAGAAGTGGTATGGAATATGCCGCCAAAAGGAACCATTAATCTTCATGGATCGCTCTTACCGCAATACCGGGGTGCGGCTCCAATAAACCACGCCATCATAAATGGAGAAAAAGAGAGTGGCGTAACCACTTTTTTCCTCACACATGAAATTGATACCGGCAATATTATCCTAAGCGAGAGTACCCCAATCGCTGATAACGAAACCGCTGGCGATCTGCATGACAAACTGATGCACATTGGAGCCAACCTATTGGTAAAAACGCTTAAAGCCATTGAGGCCGGTGAGGTTAGCGAACAACCGCAGCCACAAAGCGACAACTTAAAACATGCGCCGAAAATTTTTAAAGAAGATTGCAAAATTGACTGGAACAACCCGGTACAAATGATATATAACTTAATCCGCGGGTTAAGCCCATACCCTACCGCCTTTACTTTTTTAAATGATAAAACCTTAAAAATATTTAAGGCCGAAATAGAGCATAAAGAACCAGGTATTGTTGCCGGTGGCTTTTTAACCGACGGCAAAACTTTTTTAAAATTCGCCGCTAAAGATGGTTTTATCAAACTATTGGATATTCAGTATGAGGGCAAAAAACGCATGCCGATAGAAGATTTTTTAAGAGGAATACGGTTGTAGGTAGTCCTTAGTCTGGAGTATTTAGTACAAAGTCTGAAGAAGTGGAATAAATCTTTAGCTGATGAACTTAGTTCATTATTCTTTTTGGAAAGCAGTAGCAGTAGCTTTTACGTTAATACAGCCCCGCTCCCGCTTCTGCCAATTTGAAGAAAATTGGCATCCCGCTTTGATCCCTTAGGTTTAGGTGGCATAGTCCGTGCATGTTCCAAAGTCAACTAAACCCGACCGGCAGTATTATCCCGATTAGGAACTTTTTATCCTGAAGGAAATTTTATCGGGATTAAGCAAAGTGCGGGATTAGCGGAACCGAAGCACCACAAGCTTTGCTTTCTAAAAAAGAAGCGGGATAAATCTGTACCTGATGACCTTAGTTCATTATTCTTTTTTGGAAAGCAGTAACAGTAGCTTTTATGTCAATACAGCCCCGCTCCCGCTTCTGCCAATTTGAAGGAAATTGGCATCCCGCTTTGATCGGGTTTAGGTGGCGCAGTCCGTGCATGGTCCAAAGTCAAATAAACCCGACCGGCAGCGTTATCCAGATTAGGAACTGTTTATTTTGTAGGAAATTTTATCGGGATTAAGCAAAGGGCGGGACTAGCGGAACCGAAGCACCACAAGCTTTGCTTTCCAAAAAAGTAATGAGTGCTTCAGTAAATAAACAACCAAACACAAATGAATCAATGACTAATGAACGTATAACTAAATGGCGTTCAGCTTCTCCGACAAAAACTTCGAAACCTCGTTAAAATAGCGTTTCCTACCATAGCCCATTACCCATTGTATGCCTTGAGTGGCATTGGTAATAAAAACTTCTTCAGCTTCTTTTAAGATTTCCGGATTGATCTGCGCCTCAATCAAAGGCATATCGTTCATTTTGCACAACTGCATAATAGCTGTACGCATCACGCCGCTGATGCAACCTTCGGCAAGGGCTGGTGTATAAATCTGTTTGTTGTATACCACGAAAACATTTGCACTGATGCTTTCGCAAAGAAAACCATATTGATTCAGGATCATGGCCTCATCCAGGCGGTGCTGACTTTTAAAAAGCCCGGCCATAACATAAAGCAGTGCATTAGCTGTTTTAAAATTCGAGAGTTTATTAACTGGTTTGGTCATTTCGTCAAAAACATCAATGATCAAACCTTTGCTGTTTAACTCGTATGTAGAGGCTTTTAACGGAATACCCTCCAGAATATAACCTGCTTTATTAATTTCAGGTGTGTATACTCCAGCTCCTCCTCTGTAAACAGAAAGTCGGAACCGAACATTGCCGTTCCATTTGTTCCTTTTTGTCAAATCAGCTGTTTTCTGGCGCAGAAAATAATCGTCCATCAAAGCATGTCCGTCTATTTTTAGTGCTTTCATGCCGGCACTTAACCGATCAGCATGTAAGTCTGCAAATTGCAGCTTATTATTGATCATGCGCATACTTTCAAACAATCCATCGCCAAATTTGAAACTTCGGTTAGCCGCTGTCAAAATTGGGGCATCAACCGCCTGAAATTCATCATTAAATAAGAGGTACTCTTGAAGCATATTTTATGATGTTGCGATATAATTTTCCCATTTGGTTAATCCGGCTTTAAAATCGGGCGGTAACGGCGATTCGAAATACATGTACTCTTTAGTAGTGGGATGGATAAAACCCAGACTTTGCGCATGCAGGGCCTGACGGGGCAGCAATTCAAAACAATTATCGACAAACTGTTTATATTTATTAAACGTAGTACCTTTTAAAATCTTATCGCCACCATACATGGCATCGTTAAACAAGGGATGACCAATGTGTTGCATGTGAGCCCTGATCTGGTGCGTACGACCGGTTTCGAGTTCGCAACTGATCAAAGTAACATATCCCAACCTCTTTAGTACTTTATAATGCGTTACAGACCATTTGCCTTTTTCTTCATCATCATAAATATCCATTACACGGCGATCCTTTACACTACGGCCAATATAACCTGTAACGGTACCATCATTTTCAATATCGCCCCAAACCAACGCAATATATTTACGGGTAATGCTGTGATCGAAAAACTGGCGCGCGAGGTGGGTAATTGATTTTTCATTTTTACTGATCAACAGTAAGCCTGAAGTATCTTTATCAATGCGGTGCACCAGGCCCGGGCGGCCGTCATTTCCGGGTAGCTGAGGGAGTTGCTCAAAATGGAATGCCAAAGCATTAACCAATGTTCCGGTATAATTATTGAAACCAGGATGTACAACCATCCCGGCAGGCTTGTTTACCACGAGTAAATCACCATCTTCGTAAATAATATCCAGTTGAATATCTTCGGGATAAACTTCTGTATCTCGTGGCGGATGAGGTAAAACGATAGATATTTCATCAAAAGGCTTAACTTTATAACTGGCCTTTATCTGTTTCTGGTTAACCAGTACGTTTCCTGCATCAATTGCATTTTGAATACGGTTTCTAGAGGCATTTTCTACACGAACCATCAAAAATTTATCGATACGCAGTAACGACTGCCCTTTATCAACAATAATTTTTAAATGTTCGTATAACTCCTGTTCTTCTGATTCCTGCAATCCAGCCACATTTTCCATGGCGCAAAAATAAACTTTTAACTTCAAGATTTTTTTAATGATTGCAGTTTTCGCAAAAACAGCATTATATTTACTAACAATGAAAATCTTTTAAATCTTCCTCTATGAAAAAACACTACCCCTTAAAGGCGATGTGTGCCTTAATGTTATTAATCACTGCTCAAAAGGCTAATGCACAACAGAATGTTGGAGACCTTTTTAAGTCTGGTCCCGCCGATGCGACTAAATTAATCAATGCTTATTTCGATCCCTTATACAAAGGTTTGGGCATTGGCTTAACAGATGGGTGGAGTAATACCGCAAAATCTAAAGGTTTGTTAAAATTCGATGCCCGCTTTTCGGTTTCGGGCGCCTTTGTGCCACAATCAGCCCGCAGCTATGATGTAAATACGCTGGGCCTGAACAATATCAGGCCGGCAGTTGGTTGATCATCTATAGGTCCCACTGCTTTTGGTAACGATGAGGTTGGCGGGAAAATGCAGATCTACACCAGTAACGGACAACCTACTACATCATTTTTTAATCTTCCTAAAGGTTTGGGCTTCCATGTTGTACCTGCAGTACAATTACAGGCTACCTTGGGACTGCCCAAAAACATTGATGTTACTTTAAGAGCTATGCCTAAAATAAAAATGGGTAGCGACCTTGGAAGTTTATCAATGATCGGCTTTGGTGCAAAAGTAGAATTGCTGCCACTTTTTATGGGTTCGACTACAGAGAAATTGATTCCGGTAGATATTGCTGTAGCAGGAGGATTTACCCAATACAAATATAATTTGCCGTTGAATATTAACAATAATGCAAATTCAGACCAACGCATTGATGCCAAGTTCAATGGTGTAAATTTTGACGCCATTGTATCAAAACAAATTCTATTCTTTACGCCATTTGCAAGTGTGGGGTATCAAACTTCCAATACGGATTTAAAGGCTTTGGGTACCTACTCTTTTGATACCGGTAATGGCCAATCAGTAAACTACACCGACCCGATTGCTGCAAATCAAAGGGATATCAATGGCGTAAGAGCAAGTTTAGGCTTTCAGCTAAAGTTTGGTTTCTTTAAGTTTTATGGTTCCTATACGCAGGCCAAATACAGCATGGTTAATGCCGGTATCGGTTTAGGTATTGGTAAATAAAAAACTTACAGGCATAATAATGGTTCAAAAACACCTGAAATATTTCAGGTGTTTTTTATTTTTACACGTGTTTGAAGAAATATATAGCCCGGTACAGAAAATAGCATTGCCACCTTTAAAAAACCTGTTCGTTAAAAGGGATGATCTTATAGACCCTTACATTTCGGGCAATAAATGGCGTAAACTCAAACATATTCTAGCTAAAGCCAAAGCCGACCGCAAGACGCACCTGGTTACTTTCGGTGGTGCCTACTCCAATCACCTGGTCGCTACAGCAGCTGCAGCATCACGTTCAGGGTTTACATCAACCGCTTTTGTACGTGGGGAAGAAGTAAAAAATGAGATGTTATTGCTTTGCCGGTTATTTGGGATGAAACTCATTTTCACCGACCGTGAAAGTTATCGGGATAAGCATAATTTGTTTAATTCAAATTTTGCTTCTGATGAACAGGCTTATTTTGTAAATGAGGGAGGCGCCTCTATGGAAGCCACTATTGGCTGTGCAGAGATAATTGACGAATTATCAACCCCTTATGATCACATTTTTTGTGCTGCCGGAACGGGAACCACAGCGGCAGGGCTGCTTCGCGGAATTCAGCAGCATGGATTAGATACAAAACTTCATATCATCCCGGTGTTAAAGGGGGCTTCTTTTATTAGGGAAGAAATAGCACAATATACGCCTATGTCTGATCATCTCAAACTTCATCTTGATTATCATTTTGGTGGCTATGCCAAAACCACTCCCGCACTGATTAGTTTTATCAGGAACTTTACGGCAAAAAGCGGACTGCTTTTAGATCCGGTTTATACGGCTAAAATGTTTTATGCCATCCAGGATTTAGCAAAACAAGGCATTATTGGCAAACAAGAAAAGGTATTGGCTATTCATACCGGAGGCCTGATGGGCCTTTTTGGAATGAAGGACAAGTTTTAGAAAGTCCTGCTTACTTAAGAGCTTTGGTCGTTTTTTAGCGGTTTGCAGAATCCAACGCTTTGTGCTTATCTCCCCAACTTTCCAGTTGTTTTATAATGGCTTTAAGTTCGTAACCTATAGGTGTGAGTTCGTATTCTACACGTGGGGGTACCTCTGCATAAACAGTTCGCTTAACAATTTTGTTCTCTTCCAGTTTTCTGAGTTGAAGAGTCAACATCCGTTCGGTAATATTAGGCAACAATTTTTTCAGTTCACCAAACCTTAGTTTGCCGTTAATTAGCCAGGAACAGATGACCAATGCCCACTGCCCACCAATAATATTGGCCGCATAAACCTCTGGACATTCCTCGGCCAATGCCTGTTTATTGGCGTAATTAGTCGATGTTTCCTTGATTTTAGACATTACTTACATTTTTTATAGTACCATACAATTGGTTGCCAATATACATATTCTACGCAAGCCACCTTATTTTTGTAGTTAATAATTTAAGACTGCTAAAATGAAAACACTCATTATCGTCATTCATCCTGATATTCAAAACGCTGTTGTTAACAGAAGGTGGATCGAAGAACTTGGTAAATTCCCTGATAAATTCCATGTGCATCAATTGCATGAAGTTTATCCTGATGAGAAAATTGATGTGCCAGCTGAGCAAAAACTGATCGAAGCATATGAAAAGATAGTATTTCAGTTCCCTTATTATTGGTTTAACTGCCCGGCCTTTTTTAAAAAGTGGCTAGATGAGGTCCTTACGCATGGTTGGGCATATGGAAGCAAAAGCGGCTACAAGGTTGCGGGAAAGAAAATTGCACTGGCCATTTCATTAGGTGTAGATCAGGAGGAACTCAGTTCTTCAGGTATTTACAAATATCCACTTGAAGAACTCACACGTCCTTTTGAGCTTTCTTTTGAATATGTTAAGGCTGATTATAGACCATTTTTCGCCTATTATGGAATTGAGCATAATGCTTCAAAAGAATGGGTTGAAAAAAGTGTTCCGCTGTACCTGGATTTTCTTGACAAATTGTAAGACATCATTCATATCTCTTAATTTAAGAGTAAAAAATGTGTTGCTCAAATGCGATTTTACCGAAAAAGTTTTCCACATCTGTGAAGTCCAAAATCGGTTTTTGTCTATAATCATACTTTAAACTGTTTAAACCTATTTTTTACGCAAAGTGTAGAAAAAGTGCTTAAATTTTGATTTTAGGCACATTTAACTAAATTTGGATTATACCAAAACCAAGTTTATGTATCAATTAACAGTACCTGCAGATCGCGTTAACGAATCGTTAAGTAAACACATTTTGGCCGATGGTTTCGACCTGACCTATGATATGGAAAAAAGCCATGGCGCTTACATTTACGACTCTAAATACAATAGGACTTTACTCGATTTTTTCACTTGTTTTGCTTCCGTTCCTTTAGGTTACAACCACCCAAAAATGGTTGATGATGAAGCTTTTAAAAAGAATCTTTTACTGGCTGCTCTGGCCAATCCATCAAATTCCGATGTTTACACCCAGCAGTATGCACAATTCCTGGAAACATTTTCCAAAATTGGCATTCCTGATTATCTGCCCCATGCTTTTTTTATTGCAGGTGGAGGCTTGGCGGTAGAAAATGCCATTAAGGTTGCCATGGACTGGAAAGTTCAAAAAAACTTTGCCAAGGGATATACCGAAGAAAAAGGTTTCAAGGTTTTGCACTTCGAAAAGGCTTTTCATGGCCGTACCGGTTACACACTGAGTTTAACCAATACCCTGCCAGATAAAACAAAATGGTTTGCCAAGTTCAATTGGCCAAGGGTAGCTGTTCCGGAAGTTAGCTTTCCACTTTCCGGAGATAACTTAAATCATGCCATTGCAACTGAAGAAGCTTCGCTCGCCCAGATTAAAAAAGCCTTTGCAGAAAATAAAGATGAAATCTGTGCCATTATTATAGAACCGATCCAATCAGAAGGTGGAGATAACCATCTGCGGGAAGAGTTTTTAATCCAGCTTAAAACATTGGCCGATGAAAATGATGCTTTTTTGATTTATGATGAAGTACAAACCGGTGTGGGGTTAACCGGTAGATTCTGGTGCCACCAGCACTTTAGCGAAAAAGCCCGGCCAGATATTATCGCTTTTGGCAAAAAAATGCAGGTTTGTGGCATTCTTGTTGGTAATAAGGTAGACGAAATTGAAAGCAATGTATTTAAAGTACCCAGCCGGATTAACTCAACATGGGGAGGCAATTTAGTGGACATGGTGCGTTCTTCCCAGATTTTACAGATCGTGGAAGAGGATCAGCTATGCGAAAATGCCGCAAAAGTAGGCAAATACTTAAAAGATCAATTAGAAAACCTGGCGCATAAATTTGATCAGATGACAAATGTGCGCGGAAGAGGATTATTATGTTCTTTCGATTTCCCGACAAAAGAAATGCGCAATGCCTTTATTGGCAAGGGACTGGAAAACAATGTGATGTTTTTAGGTTGTGGTGAGCGAACCATCCGTTTCCGCCCGGCACTTTGCATTGAGCAAAAGCATATTGACGAAGGCCTGACCGTTATGGAAAAAATATTGCCTTTATTGTAAGCATGAAGCGAAAATCGTTTGTTTATTCCCTAATTGCAGGGGTTTTGGCATTGATCTTTTTCATGGTTAAAGATATCGTTAATCAACCTGGAATTAGTGATATGAAAGCTGGTTTTAAAGAAGTAGTCAAGTATAGAAACGCCAACAACACCGGCCCGGTACAACGGATTTATGTGGTAACAGTTAAAGATTCCGTCTGGAAAGAAATGGAAGATTATGGTAATTTAATGCCCCATAACAAATACGGCAACACCAAAGTCTATTTTTTTATGCAGAATGCAAATGTTCCGCAAAACTTACAGCCCGGAGAAGTAAATTTCGATCCGGTTTTCAACAAGGACTGTATTGCGCTATATGAAAAAAGTGCCATGAGCCAAGTGGCATTTAATAAACATCCGTATTAAACGGACCATTCGGCACATTAGTTAGCAAAAAAATTAAACCTTATTTATTTGGAAATGAAGGGTTCTGAGCATTTGGCATTTTCAGTCCCGCTTTCCCTACTGCCAATTTGAAGGAAATTGGCATCCGTCCAATCGGGTTTATATACAAAGTTTTGTGCCACAGGGAACAAACTCTTCTAATTTGCCCGGGATCTTTGTCCCGATAGGCTGTCCGTAGAGTTCTGAAAGGCTCTACGGGATTAACAAATGGGAAGGGCCTACAACTCGTTTTTCCAACAGTGAGTTAAAAAAACTTAATTCCATTAGCCAATTAGTGGAGACGCTGTGCTTAACTCTACGAAAAGGATAGGGATGTATCCAAAGAACCTTTGTTCAATAAACCTGACAGCAGCGGCAGCCCCGATTTTTCCATCGGGCTACAGCGAATGGCAGGACTGTAGCACCTATGAAACACTGACGTTCGTTTCCTAAACCTAAGTCTCCGACTACGCTCAGACTGATATAAAATTTAATAATTAAAAAAGCGTCTTTTATTCGTAATCAATCATTGAGTTTGAAAACTCATTACCATTAGCCAATTCGTAGAGATTCTGTGCTTAACTCTACGAAAAGGATAGGGATGTATTCAAATAACCTTTGTTCAATAAACCTGACAGCAGCGGCAGCCCCGATTTTTTCCATCGGGCTACAGCGAATGGCAGGACTGAAGCACCTATGAAACACTGACGTTCATTTCCTAAACCTAAGTCTTCGACTACGCTCAGACTGACATAAAATTTAATAGTTAGAAAAGCGTCTTTAACTCGTAATCAATCATTGAGTTTGAAAACTAACTACCATTAGCAAATTCCTAAAGACACTACGAACAGGGGATTTGGAAATTAAACAAAAGCTGAAAAGCCTGTTATGGCCCTACCTACAATCAGTGTATTAATTTCTTTGGTACCCTCATACGAATAAATGGCTTCAGCATCAGCCACAAAACGTGCTACATTGTATTCGAGCAAAATACCATTTCCGCCCATCACTTCTCTTGCTTTGCTTACTACATCGCGCGTTCTTAATGAACAGAAAACCTTGGCCAGCGAAGCATGTTCATCTTTTAACAAACCTTGGTCTTGCAGTTGTGATAAACGGAAACAAAGTGTTTGCATTGCCGTTAAATTCGATAACATTTCTACCAGGTGATTTTGAATCAATTGAAAAGATGCAATGGGTTTACCAAACTGTTTTCGGGTGCGTGTATATTCCAGGGCATTTTCATAAGCGCCTCGCGCACAACCTACTGCCTGCCAGGCTACTCCTGCACGTGTCATTTGCAAAACCTTTGCCGTATCTTTAAATGAGTTTGCATTTTGCAGGCGATCGGCTTCTTCTACCGCACAGTCGGTTAAGGTAATCAAGCCATTCTGTACAATTCTTAAGGCCATTTTATCCTGCATTTTCTCTACAGCAAAACCCGGATTATCTTTCTTCACGATAAACCCTTTTACGTCCCCGCTTTCTTCATCACGTGCCCAGATAATTAAGATATCTGCAAAAGTGGCATTACCGATCCATTTTTTCTGACCGTTTAATATCCATTTGCCATTTACTTTTTTACATTTTGTGGTTAGTCCGCCGGCAGCAGCAGACCCTACTTCAGGTTCAGTCAACCCAAATGCGCCAATGATTTTAAATTGCTGCATCAGCGGTAGCCACTGCTGTTTTTGTTCCTCCGAGCCACATAAGTAGATTGAACCCATGGCTAGGCCACTCTGTACCCCAAAAAAAGTTGATATAGAAGTATCGATCCTGGCCATCTCCATCGCTAAAATGCCTTCCATTAAATTGGATTTCCCCGGACAGCCATAGCCTTTGTAGGTTAAACCGCAAATATTGAGCTCGGCAAGTTTTGGAATAATTTCAAATGGAAACTCGGCTTTGTTCCAGTAATGGTTAACGATGGGTTTCACTTCCTGTTCCAAAAAGGCACGCACCTTCAACTGGAGCGCACGGTCCTCATCTTTTAATGCTTCATCGCCTAAATGATAAAAGTCGCCTTCTATAGGCGGCAACGCTTTCTTTTTGCCAGATCCGCCCATCATTTTCATCATTCCCTGAATCTGTTTATCATCCAGGCTCGAGATCGTTTCGACCATTTTGGGTAAATCGACTTTTTTTGATAAAGCTTCCAGCTTATCGAAATCTACATGCTTAAAAAGACGGTAAGCGTTTTTGAGAGATGAAAATATATTCGCCATTATTATTCATTTTGAGAATAACAAATGAAGGGCTGTTTTGTTGGACTGTCAAAATAACCGCAAAAGGCGCAAAGTTTTTCTGCAAAGAAACGCAAAGCATCACTTTATTTTTACCACAGAGGGCACTGAGGTTTGCACAGAGGAACACAGCGATTTTAACCGCTAGGGGTGCAAAACTTTTTCACAAAGACACTTGAGGTTTCATGTCATTAAAAAATGGACCCAACTCGATGCTCTTTGTGCCTTTCTCTGTGAGTCTCTGTGGTTAAGATCAAAGCATTATTTCAGTAGATTCGATTTTCCGCAAAAGGCGCAAAGTTTTTCTGCAAAGAAACGCAAAGCATCACTTTATTTTTACCACAGAGGGCACTGAGGTTTGCACAGAGGAACACAGCGATTTTAACCGCGAGGGGGGGGCAAAACTTTTTCACAAAGACATTTGAGGTTTCAAGTCATTAAAAAATGGACCCAGCTCGATGCTCTTTGTGCCTTTCTCTGTGAGTCTCTGTGGTTAAGATCAAAGCATTATTTCAGTGGATTCGATTTTCCGCAAAGGGCGCAAAGTTTTTCTGCAAAGAAACGCAAAGCATCACTTTATTTTTACCACAGAAGGCACTGAGGTTTGCACAGAGGACCACAGAGATTTTAACCGCTAGGGGCGCAAAACTTTTTCACAAAGACATTTGAGGTTTCAAGTCATTAAAAAATGGCCCCAGCTCAATGCTCTCTGTGCCTTTCTCTGTGAGCCTCTGTGGTTAAGATCAAAGCATTATTTCAGTGGATTCGATTTTCCGCAAAGGGCGCAAAGTTTTTCCGCAAAGAAACGCAAAGCATCATTTTATTTTACCACAGAAGGCACTGAGGTTTGCACAGAGGAACACAGAGATTTTAACCGCTAGGGGCGCAAAACTTTTTCACAAAGACATTTGAGGTTTCAAGTCATTAAAAAATGGACCCAACTCGATGCTCTTTGTGCCTTTCTCTGTGAGTCTCTGTGGTTAAGATCAAAGCATTATTTCAGTTTTTCCACAGAGGGCATTGAAATTTAAACGAATCAAGAAAAATGTGGCCAGCTTGGCGCTCTTTGCGCCTTTCTCTGCGAGCTTTGCGGTTAAAAAAGACCTACCTTAAATCAAATAAATTATCTACGCCCAACAATTTTCGCGAAGTAAAGCCTTCGCCAAAAGTGGCGCCTATGCTTTTACCAAACTCCCTTGAACGACCGATTACACTTTCAAAAAACTCTGGGGAGGAGATATAGGTCTGTTGACCTTCAACATCGGGATTGTAAAACTGTGTTTTAAAAGCCTTAATGGATTCGATTTTTTTATCCATATGATCAGATACATCTACAATAATATCAGGCTTTAAATACCGATCTTGAATGAACTGCAATAACAATCGGGGGCGATGTGCTTCTTGCTTAATCCCATCTATTGAGGTTTCTACTTTTGGCAAACCTGATAAAAAAACGGAATCATAAACCAAGTCGCCAGCCCTTCCATGATCGGGGTGGCGATCCTCCAAGGCATTACTCAAAATAATCTCTGGTTGATATTTTCTGATGGCTTTAATCACTTCCAAACGGTGATATTCATCGTTCTGAAAAAATCCATCCCTCATCCTTAAATTTTCGCGGATATGCAATCCTAAAATCTTGGCTGAATCTGCCGCTTCTTCATCTCTTGTTTCTGCTGTCCCCCTTGTACCAAGTTCACCCCTGGTTAAATCTACAATGCCCACTTTTTTACCCAGGGCAATATGTTTTAAAATCGTACCTGAACAGCAAAGCTCCGCATCATCAGGATGCACAGCGATTACTAAAATATCTAAGTTCATCTGTGTTTTCGTGTTTTTTAATTGTCAGATGGAACCTTTGATCATTAAAATAATCATTATCCATCTGGCCTAATGATTATTTTAATAATGTCGGTTTCACTAATTCAATTATCGGGTATTTTGACTCAGCAACTGCTGAATTTTCTTTTTGATTTTCGGATTCAAAGGCTTGGTGAACGGGAAGAAATAATCTTCCAGCTCGCCATTTCTGTTCACAATATATTTATGGAAGTTCCACCGGGGTTTCGAACTTAATTTCGCATTTTGTTTTTTATCACTCAGGAATTGATAAAGTGGGTGAGCATTTTCCCCGCGAACGACAATCTTATCAAAAACCGGAAATTTTACACCATGATTGATCTCGCAGAAAGATGCAATATCAGCTCCGTTCAAAGGTTCCTGCTTTCCAAAATCATTAGAAGGGAAACCCAGGATTTCAAAATCGGGATTATTAATCTCATCCTTAAGTTGCTGTAACTCCTTTAACTGGGGTGTTAAACCACATTCTGATGCGGTATTTACAATTAAAACAACTTTGTTTTGATAAGCTGATAACGGTTGTTCTTCGCCGTTAACTTTCTTCACCTTAAACGAATAAATATTGGGTATGCGATCCTGCATTGTATGTTATTGATAAAATCCTGAAGTACGGATAATAGATTCTATATCCCTATCTGTATTCGGATCGTAAGTGCTTTTTAAATTATGTCCAACCACACGGGCAACAATCTGGTACGAAAATGCCGCAAAACCGCCTTTGGTTTGTTTCACAATATCATAGGTTGTTCTGCCCACTTCACGGTCGATCAGTTTCGTTAAAATCTGGCCTTGTGTAATCGTCAACTCTTTTATCTCGCGGTTAAACATGTCTTTTATTTCTTTATCACATTGTTTAACCAATTGTTTCTGTTCTTTTTTCTCTGAAGTTTTGGCTAAATCCTGCTCCAGCTGTTCGTAACGGCGTTTGGCAAACAAGGCATAAGGCATTACTTTTAATACGTTATACCGTAAACGGTTATAAGCGGCCTGCTCTGCCGGCGATTTCCAGATTCTGGCCGCATAAATGTTAACCTCGTTCAGTTGCATCCATGGAATCATCACGCCGTTATCATTTGTGGAAGCTACTCTTATCGTATCGCTTTTACCTAATTTAGGAAATACAGGGGCAGTTGGTTCCTGTGCATGCAGTGAAACACCATAAATCATTACAATACAAAGAAAAAATAGCCCTTTAAATTTCATAAATTTATACTTTTACAAAGTTAGGTGTTATTTCATATATTAGTTGTTTCACAGAACTAATATAAGTTTTATTCATAAATAAGACGCAATTTTTACGCAAAAAATACAAATGAAAACAGAGTTAGTGATTGATTTAGAGGCGGAAAAGCAAGAGATTCTAAAAAGATACAGGGCCTTACTTCGGGCAAGTAAATCCACCTTACAGAAGGGGGATAAAAAAGAAATCCGAAAAGCTTTTGATATGGCACTCGAAAGCCATAAAGATATGCGGCGCAAATCTGGCGAGCCCTATATTTACCATCCTATTGCCGTTGCACAGATTGCTGCTGAAGAAATTGGACTTGGAACCACTTCCATTGTATGCGCCTTATTGCACGATGTGGTAGAGGATACTGACATCACTTTAGAAGATATTGAACGCGAATTTGGCAAAAAAACCGCCAAAATTATTGATGGCTTAACCAAAATATCAGGTGTTTTTGACACCAACAGCTCTTTGCAGGCAGAGAATTTCCGTAAAATGCTACTTACCCTGGCTGATGATGTAAGGGTAATCCTGATCAAACTCGCCGATCGTTTGCACAATATGCGTACAATGGATTTTATGCCCCGCCACAAGCAGCTTAAAATCGCTTCAGAAACTATTTATTTATACGCTCCCCTTGCCCACCGTTTGGGTTTATACGCTATAAAATCAGAGTTGGAAGATCTTTCGATGAAATATCTCGATCCTGACACCTATAAATTCATTGCAAAAAAATTAAATGAGAAAAAGGCAGAGCGTGCACTTTTCATCAAAAAATTCGTAGAGCCTATTGACGAGATTGTGCACGAACAAGGTTTAGTGGCTGATGTTTATGGCAGGCCTAAGTCGATCCACTCCATCTGGAACAAAATGAAAAAGAAAAATATCCCTTTTGAGGAGGTTTATGATCTTTTTGCCATCCGGATTATTTTGGATTCGGCTCCTGAAAATGAAAAGGCTGATTGCTGGAAAGCATATTCCATCGTAACCGATTTATACCGTCCAAATCCAGATCGATTACGCGATTGGGTATCATCTCCAAAAGGAAATGGATACGAAAGCTTGCACACCACGGTAATGGGACCGCGCGGGCAATGGGTGGAAGTACAGATTCGTACGCAACGCATGAATGAGATTGCAGAAAAAGGTTTCGCCGCGCATTGGAAATACAAAGAGTCGAGCAATGACAACGGCCTCGATCAGTGGATCCAGAAAGTACGCGAAATGTTGAGTAATCCTGAAGCCAACGCTTTGGATTTCCTCGATGATTTTAAAATGAACCTTTTCTCGGATGAGATTTTTATTTTCACACCAAAAGGTGCTTTGATCCAACTGCCTTTAGGTGCTACAGCATTGGATTTTGCTTTCGAGATCCATACCGATGTAGGTGCAACCTGTATTGGGGCCAAGGTTAACCACAAGCTGGTTCCTATTTCATACAAACTTCAAAATGGCGATCAGGTAGAGATCATCACCTCGAGCAAACAAACCCCAAAAGAAGATTGGCTCAATGTGGTGGTTACGGCTAAAGCCAAATCGAAAATTAAATCATCACTAAAAGAAGAAAAACGGAAAATTGCCGAAAATGGCAAGGAGATTTTAGAAAGAAAACTGAAATCGCTCAAAATCACCTACAATACCGATAACATTCAGAAACTGAGTTATTTCTTTAAACTACCATCTACCCAGGAACTCTTTGTAAATGTTGCCCTCGGTAAAATAGAACTAAAAGATATTAAAGAGTACCTGCTAAGCGGAAAAGAAGTTGAACACCGTGGTCCCGAACGTCCTGAAAATCTTTCTGTTGATGGAATAAAGAGCAAAATTAAAGGCGGAGATTCTGATATCTTACTCATTGGTGAAGATATGCAGCGTATTGATTATACGTTGGCAGCCTGCTGTAACCCCATACCTGGCGATGACGTTTTTGGATTCATCACCGTGAGCGAAGGAATAAAAATACACCGTACCAACTGCCCGAATGCAGCGCAGCTAATGGCCAATTATGGCTACCGGGTGGTTAAAGCCAAATGGAATAAACAACAGGAATTAACCTTCTTAACCGGCTTACGTATTGTAGGTATTGATGACGTTGGCTTAATCAACAATATTACACGCGTGATTTCTACTGATTTTAAAGTAAATATGCGCTCAATTACAGTCGATACCAATGAGGGGATTTTTGATGGTTCGATTATGATTTTTGTAAATGATACCGAACACCTGGAAAACCTGATTAAAAATTTATTAAAAGTAAGGGGTGTTACAGGAGTAACCAGGTTTGATGCATAGGTAGTTGAAAGTCTGTAGACCGAAGTCCGAAGTCAGGATTTTGAGTCTAAGTTGCAGTCTATTTGCGATTTCAACTTCCGGATCCACACCTCAGAACTCCGACTTTGACAACATTTAAACAATCTAAGCCTCGAACAATCAAACTAATTAACTACCTTTGAATGGAGTTTAAAAACTATGTCTGAACAAAAAACAAATGAGCTCGTCCGCAAGATTTTTGAGGCTTATTTAGAGAACAAAAATCTACGTAAAACACCAGAGCGCTTCGCTATATTGGAAGAAATATATTCAAGAAACGACCACTTTGATGTAGAAACCCTGTATATCCACATGAAAAACCAAAAGTACCGCGTTAGTCGTGCTACGGTTTATAATACGTTGGAATTATTGGTTTCCTGCGACTTGGTTACCAAACACCAGTTTGGCAAAAACATGGCGCAATTCGAAAAATCATATGGTTACCGCCAGCATGATCACGTGATCTGTATCGAGTGTGGTAAAGTAGTAGAATTCTGTGATCCCCGCATCCACCAGATCCAAACCATGGTGGGTGATCTGTTAAAATTCGATGTTAAACACCATTCACTAAATCTTTATGGTTTCTGCTCTGATTGCAGCATGGCCAGGAAAGTAAATGAAAGTGCAGCAACAGCCGAAAAAATCGAACAAAATTAAATCAAAATACAAATAAAACCAGCTTAATTTATTAAATAATGACGCAAGTAGATGTACTTCTCGGCCTGCAATGGGGTGATGAAGGAAAGGGAAAAATCGTTGATGTACTCAGTCCAAAATATGATCTTATCGCCCGTTTTCAGGGTGGCCCAAATGCCGGACATACTTTAGAGTTTGATGGCAAAAAATTCGTTCTGAATACCATTCCCTCAGGAATTTTTAACGAAAAAACCATGAATCTTATTGGAAATGGTGTAGTAATCGACCCTATTATCCTAAAAAGAGAGTTAGATAATTTAAAAAAAGCTGGTCATGACCCAATTGCCGATGGCAAATTAGTGATTGCCCGCAAAGCACACTTAATTTTACCTACCCACCAATTACTGGATGCAGCTAACGAAGCACGCATGGGTAAAAATAAAATTGGATCAACCTTAAAAGGTATTGGCCCAACGTATATGGATAAAACCGGGCGTAATGGTTTACGTGTTGGCGATACTACACTACCTGATTTCAAAGAGCGTTATGCCAAACTGGTAGAAAAACATACCGAAATCCTTTCTCATTATGAAGGTTTTGAATATGAATTAGCGGAGAAAGAAGCATCGTTTTTTGAGGCCATCGAATTCCTAAAAACCATTCCTCATGTAGATAGCGAACATTATGTAAATGGTTTCCTGAAAGAAGGAAAAGCGGTTTTAGCAGAAGGTGCACAAGGAACGTTGTTAGACGTTGATTTCGGCTCGTATCCTTTCGTAACATCAAGCAACACTACAACAGCAGGTGCTTGTACCGGTTTAGGTATTGCCCCTAATAAAGTAGGTGCTGTTTATGGTATCTTCAAAGCATATTGTACTCGTGTTGGTGGCGGCCCGTTCCCTACCGAATTAGATAATGAGGTTGGTGAAAACCTGCGCGCATTAGGTCACGAATTTGGCGCAACTACAGGTCGTGCCCGTCGTTGTGGCTGGATTGATCTTCCTGCTTTAAAGTATGCCATCATGTTAAACGGTGTAACCGAATTAATTATGATGAAAGCTGATGTTTTAGATACTTTCGACACCATTTACGCCTGTACTCACTACGAATATAATGGCGAAACCATCGATTACATGCCTTATGATATCATTTCTATTGAACCAAAACCAGTATTGAAAGCCATTGATGGTTGGGCTACTGATGTAACCAAAATCACCTCTGTAGATGAAATTCCGGCTAAACTGACTGAATATATTGCGTTCTTAGAAAAAGAACTGGAGGTGCCGATCAAATTCCTTTCTGTAGGACCAGATAGGGCACAAACTTTAGAATTACGCTAAAAATTCTTCACGCTGAATTTGTTTCAGGGTGAGAACGAATACAAGAAAGCAACCCGAAACCGGGTTGCTTTTTTAGTTCTTAGCTACTTATCACAAAAAAATCGTCCTCGACCGTAGCAAAGCGAAAGGGAGAGATCTATCTAAACAGATTTAGCTTCGCTGAGCACTCGTGGTTCTCGACTGGGTTGTTTTTTTAGTTCCAGAGTTGTCAACTTTAATAGCAATAGCGCCAGAAAGTTGCCAACTCATTGCCAATTGAGATAGTAACTTGATTTCAAAAGTTTGTTTTTCATCTCCAATTTAGTTATTTTTGAGTACAAACACTTTGATTATGGCAACTATCTTAGAAAGCGAAATGCTAAATTATTTTACCCAGCTAGATGATGCCGAAAAAACTTCTGTAATTAAAATGCTTAAAGCGTTTATAAAAGGGAAAAAAGAAAATTCAAACGTTACCATTGAAGTCTATAATAATGAGCTTTTAGCCGCAGAGCATGAGTTCAAAAATGGCAATTATATTTCTCATGATGAATTATTAAATGAGATTAAAAGTTGGTAACCAAACATCTTGAAATTGTCTGGACTAAGCAAGCCAAAAACCAATTAAGAGAAATCTATAATTACATTAGCCAAGAATCCGTACAAAATGCAATAAAGGTAATAAATGATTTAACCCAAGCAGTAGAAAATATAGTTCAGTATCCTGAAAAACATAAGATTGATCAATATAAAAAAGATAACGACGGGACATACCGTGCTTTTGAAAAACATCATTTTAGGATATCCTATCGAAACGAAAATCAGATCATAAGAATATTAAGGGTTAGGCATACCAAAATGAATCCTAAAAAACACTAATTTTACGATGCTAACCATAATTCCAAAAGATAAAAATTAATTTCTTACAATTATCGCTGTGATTTTTACCTTTGCGGCAGCTTGAAAACCATTCAAAACATATCTGATTTTAAACGAAAAGCGCTACACTGGGCCAATCAGTTCGAGGTATGTTGTTTCTTTGATTCAAATGAATACAAAGATGCTTATTCGGCTTACGATTTCATGATCGCTGCAAATGTACGTGAAGAACTAAACTGCTCGACAGGCAATGGTTTTGATCAGTTAAAAACTTTTTATGCCAAGCACAAACAATGGATTTTCGGCTATTTCAGCTACGATTTAAAAAACGAAATAGAAGATCTTCAATCTAATAATCCCGACGGTTTAAACTTCCCGGATTTATATTTTTTTGTTCCAAAATACCTCATTGCTTTTAAGGATGGTAAAGCTGAAGTTCTTATTGGTAATGAGTCTGTTTTAGATGATATCGAATCTTTATCCTTTGAAAATAAAAAACAACTTAGAGCGATACAGATCTCACATAGATTATCTAAAGATCAATATATAGCTAAAGTTGAGGCGTTAAGGAACCACATCCATAGAGGGGATATTTATGAAGTCAATTTCTGCCAGGAATTTTTTGCAGAAAATGCCGAAATAGGCCCCGTTCATACTTTTGAGGCATTAAACCAGATTTCGCCCACACCATTTGCAGGCTATTTTAAGATTTACGACCAATATATTTTATCTGCCACACCAGAAAGATTTTTGTGCAAACGCGGATCGAGACTCATTTCACAACCTATAAAGGGCACAGCAAAAAGAAGTTCGGATCCGGAAAAAGATAAAGCTGTAAAATTGCAGCTCCGAAACAGCATTAAGGAACAGGCAGAAAATGTAATGATTGTAGATCTGGTACGCCATGACCTCACTAAATCTGCAGTGAAGGGATCTGTTAACGTTGATGAATTATTTGGCATCTACAGTTTCCCACAGGTTCATCAAATGATTTCGACCGTGAGCTGCGAATTAAATCCTGCTATCCACTTTATCGATGCCATTAAAAACACTTTTCCAATGGGTTCTATGACAGGTGCCCCAAAAGTTAAAGCCATGGAATTGATTGAAGAATATGAATTAAGCAAAAGAGGTGTTTATTCTGGCTCATTTGGATATATAACACCTGATGGCGATTTCGATTTTAATGTGGTGATCAGAAGCATCTTATACAATAGTAACAAGCAATACTTATCATTTCAGGTGGGAGGAGCGATTACTTATGAATCAGACGCCAAAAAAGAGCATGAAGAATGTTTACTCAAAGCCAGTGCAATTTTGCAGGTATTAGGTGGCCATTAACATCCCCTAGTTTTAGCGTTCCGCTAAGACTTAATGAATATTCTTAAAAAGAGTCTGTCATTCGTGACGCAATTGAAATTTTTTGAAACAAAAAAGGCCTTAGCGAGACGCTAAGACCAGATATTTTGCTTAAGACTAAACTTTCAACCTTTATGCTTTCTACCCTACCTCTTATAATACTGTTTCGCTTCAGGCAAATATTTTTGGATCTGTGCTATACGTGTTGCATCACTTGGGTGGGTGCTTAAAAATTCTGGTGGCCTTTGTGATCCTGCTGATGCGTCTGACATCCTATTCCAGAAAGCAGTAGCATTTTGCGGATTATATCCGGCCATGGCCATAAAAATGAGACCTAAACGATCGGCCTCCAATTCCTGGTTGCGGCTAAATTTCAACATCGCAACAGGTGTACCCACACCATATAATGTATTGAAAATGGATTGAGTTTTCGGATTTTTAGACAGCGCCACACCTGCAGCAGCACCTATGCCCTGGGCTACCATTTCTTGCGACATCCGTTCTGCTGAATGACCGGCAATGGCATGGGCAATCTCATGTCCCATAACTGTAGCTAAACCAGCATCGTCCTGTGTAATCGGTAAAATACCTGTGTAAACCACAATCTTACCCCCCGGCATACACCAGGCATTTTTTTCATTGTTCTGTACTACATTAACTTCCCATTGATAATCCGCAATCAGATTACCATAGTTATTGCTGTTCATATATGACTTTACTGCAGTAATTAACCTGTTTCCAACGGTTTTCACCTTCAAAGCCTGAGCATTGGACGCCGGTAAAACGGCTGATTTATTTTCTGTTAAAAAAGTATTATAAGCCTGGAATGCCATTGGCAAAACCTGGTCGTTACTTACCAGATCAAATCGACTACGCCCCGTTAAAGGAACAGTAGAACATGAGTTAAATAATAAGATCCCAGCAACACTTGCTGCTAAAAATATTTTTTTCATAAATGCGATTTTTTTTAAATGATTCGTAAAACTGATAAGCAAAAGCCGTTGATTAAACAGCAAGCTTATAAATAAGTTTTACAGAAATGTGTTTTGTTGGTTAATTCGTTTTCTTTCTAAACAAATACACTTTTGATTCTTTGCCTTTCAGCAATCTTTCGAGATTTTTCTGGTGCGTAACCAAAATTAAAATACAAACCACCATACCATAAAGCACTTCAGATTTAATGGAAACCTGAAACAGGAAAACCACACTTAACGGAAAGGTAAATCCCGCACAAATGGAACTTAATGAAACGTATTTAGTTAACAGCAGTACCACCACAAAAACCAGAACGCAAAGCATAGATGCTTCGAAATTAACTGCTAAAACCATTCCAAAAAGTGTAGCCACTCCTTTTCCTCCCCTAAAGCCAGCGAAAACAGGGAACAAATGCCCCATTACTGCGGTTACCCCCAAGGCGAGCTGGTAGTTAACAAAAACAACTGAATTTTGGGGGCCGGTTACCGACATGCCAATGAGATAGGCTAAATTGGTTGCAGTATAGCCCTTTGCAATATCAATGATCATTACGGCAATTCCGGCTTTTTTGCCCAACACCCTAAAGGTATTGGTTGCGCCAGCATTACCACTTCCATATTCCCTAACGTCAACACCATAAAAGGCCTGACCTAGCCATACAGCCGTTGGGATAGATCCGAAAAGGTAAGCAATTATTAACGCGCTGAGAGAATAAACCGTAACCATAGCCTACAATGTTACAAAAAATAAGCTTTTAATTTTAGAGCAAATCAATTTAGTATGCTTTTAAACTCATATCCAGGCTTTTCACAGAATGTGTAAGCGCACCCATTGAAATAAAATCTACTCCACAAGCTGCATATGCTGCAACGTTTTCCTCAGTAATCCCTCCGGAAGCCTCGGTAATAAATTTCCCGTCAATTAGTTCCACTGCGGCTTTTAAGTCTTCAAAACTGAAATTATCAAGCATAATCCGGTCCACACCACCTACAGCAAGAACCTGCCTTAACTCTTCCAGGTCCCGCACCTCGATTTCGATCTGAAGTGATTTATTTTGATCTGCAATATATTTCTGAGCAGCTGTAATGGCATTTGAAATCCCTCCTGCATAATCTACATGGTTGTCCTTAATCAGGATCATATCATATAAACCTATGCGGTGATTTACCCCTCCACCAATCCTTACCGCCCATTTCTCTAAATAGCGCAAACCAGGGGTGGTTTTACGGGTATCTAAAATCCTGGCTTTGGTTGTTTTCAACAGTGAGACAATGCGATGTGTTTTAGTAGCAATGCCGCTCATGCGTTGCATGCAGTTTAACACCAGTCGTTCGGCAATTAGAATAGAATGTGTACTTCCGGCAACGGTTAGGGCTATATCTCCGAATTTAACCGCAGCACCATCTTGTAGTAATACATCAACTTCTAAATCGGGATCAACTTCCTTAAATATTTCAATGGCCAATTCAATTCCAGCTAAAATCCCATCTTCTTTGATGATGAGTCTGGCTTTTCCCTGTGTTCCTTTCGGGATTGTAGAAAGTGAAGTATGATCTCCGTCACCCACATCTTCAGTAAGGGCATTTTTGATGAATTGCTGTATCAGTTGATTATCCAAAATATAGATTTTAATGCCGCAAAAATAATAATTATTTATTAGCAGACAATTCCCAAGGGTTAATCTGAATCGTTAAGCCTAATTTGGTTTCTGATTAGAGAAGCTCAATTAAACAAATTGCTATTTCGTTAATCCTTCGCAGGCTCTATCCGTAACTCGGTAATAGAAAAACTAGTGTTGAATTTTTTCATGGTGATCGAAACCCTGAAAGTTTCTTTTGCAGTGCTCAACATGATTACACCAAAACGATAATTTGGGTTGGTATTGATTTTATGAAAAATACTTGTTTTTATTGGTGGATGTTTGATAAAAAAATCTCTCAAAATCTGTTCACCCTGTGCTTTAGAGTATACATCTTCTTCGTCAATAATGATCAGTTCGATAGTTGAGGCAAAATCTTTAGCAATTTCCTTTGAGTTGCCAGCCTTAAAATACGACGATAAATCATCGATTATATCGGCCTGAAAGGCATTTGGGTGATATAACGACGATAAACTAATTATGAATAAAAATAAGCTCCGGATCATTTCTGCATTTTATACAAAACCCTATAGCTAAAATTATGCCATTAGCATATCAAAAAAAGGATTTCTTCATTTGGATACGCCTCAATAAAGTTATATTTGCCATGTAAACAAAACACTAAACATGTTATACATGAAAATGTTTTGACAAAGATCAATAAATTTTACGATAAAAATGGTAAACGATAAAAAACTCGCACTTATAATTCTAGATGGCTGGGGCTATGGAAAACAAGATAATTCTGACGCCGCATACGCTGCCAACACCCCTTTTTTCGATTCGTTATTACAGAAGTACCCAAATTCTAGGCTTGAGGCATCTGGCGAAGCAGTAGGCTTACCTGCCGGCCAAATGGGCAACTCAGAAGTCGGACACATGAACCTGGGTGCAGGAAGGGTAGTTTATCAGGAGCTTGGAAGAATTAATAAAGCTATAACCGACAGGGAATTGCACAATAACCCGGTTTTAGTAAGTGCCTTTGATTATGCCAAACAGCATAATAAAGCAGTTCATTTTATCGGTCTGGTTTCAAATGGTGGAGTACATGCACACATCGAACATTTAAAAGCTTTATGCGATGCGGCAAATGAAGCAAATGTTCCAAATTCTTTTGTCCACGCTTTTTTGGATGGCCGTGATACGGATCCAAACTCTGGTTTGGGTTTTATTACCGACCTGGAAAACCACTTGCAAAACTCCAATACTAAACTGGCAACTATGGTTGGCCGGTATTATGCCATGGACCGTGATAACCGTTGGGAACGTGTAAAGCAAGCTTATGATGTAATGGTTAATGGAATAGGTGAAAAAACCCAGGATGCTTTAGCTGCAATCAAAAAATCGTATGCGGATGGTATTACAGATGAGTTTTTAAAACCCATTGTATTAACGCAGGATAATGCTGCCCCGGTAGCCACTATTCAGAATGATGATGTGGTCATCTGTTTCAATTTCCGTACTGACAGGGGGCGTGAGATTACAACAGCCTTGACCCAGAAAGATTTCCCGGAGCAGCAGATGCATAAACTGCCATTGTATTACGTTACTATGACAACTTACGATGAGAGCTTTGAAAAGGTAAATGTAATCTTCACCAAAGATGATTTAACCCAAACTATCGGGGAAGTACTGGCTAACAATAATAAAAACCAGATTCGTATTGCCGAAACCGAAAAATATCCGCACGTTACTTTCTTCTTCTCTGGCGGTAGAGAGGCCGAATTTGCCAATGAGAAACGCATCTTAATCCCTTCGCCAAAAGTTGCAACTTATGACCTTCAACCGGAAATGAGTGCTGCAGGCATTACGGATGCCATTACTAAAGAAATGGAAACAGGATGGGCTGATTTTATCTGCTTAAACTTTGCCAATCCAGATATGGTAGGTCATACAGGTGTTTTTGAGGCCGTGGTAAAAGCAGTAGAAACGGCAGATAAATGTGCCGAAACTGTAGTAAACAAAGGTTTGGAAAACGGCTATTCGTTCATTCTTTTGGCTGATCACGGAAACTCTGAATTTATGGTGAATGCCGACGGATCTGTCAACACTGCGCATACAACCAACCTGGTTCCTTGCATTTTAATTGATAAAGACTACAAAACCATTGCAGATGGCAAATTAGGTGATATTGCCCCTACTATTCTAAAAATATTAGGCGTGGCTATTCCGGCAGAAATGACAGGAAACGTTTTAGTATAATGATCAAAAAACTTTTTATCCCCGTATTTGCTTTGGCTTTATTTTCCTGTAACCAGCGAAAAGCAGCTGAAGCAAATACCAATTTGGCATATTTTGATATAAAAGGATATTTTGAGAAAGAAATTTCACGTTTACAAAAGCTAAACCCCGTTGTAAATAAAACCGTAAGCGTAGATGGGACGGTTGAAAACAAAAGCGTTAAAATTGCTGACTGGACAAAGGAACTTGCCATTTTTGTTAATGCAGATATTAACAAAACATCATGGAAAGGAAGTTTTGAAACAAACCAGGAAAACGGAGTAGATATTTATACTTCTGACCATAAAAAAATTCCCATAAAGAAGGTTTCCATTGCCTGGAAAGGTCAGAAAGCAGGTAAAATAGAGATCATTATCGATAATAAAAATATCCTCTATCAATCTCAGGATACGCTAACTTATTGTCCTGATAGCTTATACAGCATCAAAAAGCACCAGAAAATCAGGCTATTAAAGGATAAAAGATACTCCGTGATCGGAAAACTGAAATAAAAAAAAGGGATCTGAATAATAATCAAATCCCTTTTTCATTTCAATGATTGTTTTTTATTTAAGGCTGGCAATCTGCGCCTTGTCATAAGTTACCCAATCGATAATATCCTTTCTTAACGGCTGTAGCGTTAATACCTTTTGAAAATCAGCAATAGAGTTATTGAATAAAGCAATACAAGCTGCTTTTTCTTCCTTTTTCTTTGCTTTGAAAGACCTGAAAATTGCATAATCTTTATAAGCTAAGCCACGGTTCTGAAACATCTGCGCATCTTCATCTCCGTTAATCTCAATTGCTTTTGTAAAATCTTTTAAAGATGCCTGATAAAAATTTTCACGCATCGTGTTTAACGATTCTTTAGGATCATTAGCAATTTTTAACCTCGCTATACCACGATAATAATATGCCGAAACTTCAGTAGGCTTGATGTTCAGCAATCGGCTGTAAGTGGCGATACATTTCTCGTATTCGTGATTTTGGAAGTAAGAATAACCAAGCATCTGGAGTACACGAGCATTATCAGGAGTTTTAGCTTCAGCTTTTTCTAATTGCATAGCAGCGGTTTTGTAATCACCCTTCATCATCGCCTGCATGCTCCTCTCGTAATTGCTCTGCGCGAAACTAGCGGTTGATGTAAAAAAAATCATTAATCCTAAAATCGCTTTTTTAAAATAGTCCATGTATGAATAATAAATGTAACAAATCTAACCCCTAATCAAATTTATAGGAGAAATTTTTTTGCAATATAATCCTATTCTGATAATTTAAAAGTTTTTAATTTTTCTTTCATTAAAAACCGCTTGCCCTGAACATTAGCTTAAACGCTAAAAAGTGCTTTATATGATATGGGCAAAAATATTTATATTACTCTGCCTTTTTAACATATCATTAATATTATTTTTATTTTGGCACAAGAGTTGAATTTATGAAGGGAATACAAAAATTAAACAAATTAAATACGACTAAACTGCCAGTTTGTCGTTAGCGGAAAATGTGATAATGAGTAAACAAGATATATTTGATTTCCAAACAGCAATGCCAATCATAAATGAGGATACAGAGTTTTTTCCATTAATGTCTCAACAGGACGAAGATGAAATGAACAATGAAGAAACGCCGGAAACCCTGGCGATATTGCCTTTGCGAAATACCGTTTTATTTCCTGGGGTAGTTATTCCTATTACAGTAGGAAGGGACAAATCGATTAAGTTGATTAAAGAAGCCTATAAAGGAAATAAGATTATTGGGGTGGTTTCTCAAAAAGATGTTTCTATTGAAGACCCTACTTTTGAGCAGCTTAACACCGTTGGTACCGTTGCCAACATCATTAAGCTATTGCAGATGCCTGATGGAAATACAACTGTAATTATCCAGGGTAAACAACGCTTCAGTTTGATTGAAGAAGTGCAGAACGAACCCTACATTAAAGCGGTTGTTAAAAAGTTTGTAGAACAAAAGCACAAGGCAGATAAAGAGTTTAAAGCCTTAATTGCCTCTATACGGGAGATGTCTGCACAGATCATCCAGCTTTCGCCAAATATCCCGAGTGAAGCCAGCATCGCACTGAAGAATATTGAGAGCAATTCATTTTTGATCAATTTCATTTCATCAAACATGAATGCCGAAATGGCCGATAAGCAAAAAATCCTTGAAATGGATAAATTGCAGGAAAGAGCGCAAAAGGTAATGGAACTTTTGATGGTGGAATTGCAGATGCTGGAACTGAGAAATCAGATCCAGTCAAAAGTACGTACCGATTTAGACAAACAGCAACGTGATTATTTTTTAAATCAACAGCTAAAAACCATTCAGGAAGAACTTGGCGGTAATGCTGCCGATTTAGAATTTGACGCTTTACAGGAAAGGGCTAAAAAGAAAAAATGGACCCAGGCCGTTGCCGATCATTTTGATAAAGAGATAGACAAGTTAGGTAGAATGAATCCTGCTGCGCCAGATTATTCGGTACAGTTAAACTACCTGGAATTACTGTTGGATTTACCGTGGAACGAGTTTACAAAAGATAATTTCGACCTAAAAAGAGCACAGCGCATTTTAGATAAAGATCATTTCGGTTTAGAAAAAGTAAAACAACGTATTATTGAATACCTGGCTGTACTAAAACTAAAACGCAATATGAAAGCGCCTATTTTATGTTTGGTCGGCCCTCCGGGAGTCGGCAAAACATCACTCGGAAAATCGATTGCAAAAGCATTAGGCCGTAAATATGTGCGAATGGCTTTAGGCGGTATCCGCGATGAAGCAGAAATCCGCGGCCACCGCAAAACTTATATCGGTGCCATGCCGGGACGTATCATTTCTTCTATTAAAAAAGCCGGCGCAGATAATCCGGTTTTTGTGCTGGATGAGATTGATAAGGTTGGTACTGATCACCGTGGAGACCCATCATCAGCTTTGCTGGAAGTTTTGGATCCTGAGCAGAACAATGCCTTTTACGATCACTATGTAGAAGTGGATTATGACTTATCAAACATCCTGTTTATTGCTACAGCTAACTCTTTAAGCACCATTCAGCCTGCGTTGTTAGATCGTATGGAGATTATTGAAGTAAACGGATATACCATTGAAGAAAAAATAGAGATTGCCAAAAAATACCTGTTGCCAAAACAGAAAGAAAATCATGGTTTGCAGACCAAAGATATTTCCATTAAACCTGCGCTGATCGAAAAAGTAATTGAAGATTACACCAGAGAATCAGGAGTGCGCGGTTTAGAGAAAAAAATAGGCTCTCTGGTACGTGGCGTGGCCACAAAAATTGCCATGGAAGAAACCTACAACGTAAATTTAGACAATGATGATGTGGAGCGTATTTTAGGTGCTCCTATTTACGACAAAGATTTGTACGAAGGCAATGAAGTAGCCGGAGTTGTAACAGGTTTAGCCTGGACAAGTGTTGGTGGAGATATCTTATTCATCGAATCGAGTTTAAGTCCGGGGAAAGGAAAATTAACCTTAACAGGTAACCTGGGCGATGTAATGAAAGAATCGGCGGTGATTGCACTGGCTTATTTACGTGCACATGCTGCAGAATTTGGCATTGATTATACTTTATTTGATAATTGGGATGTACATGTACACGTTCCGGCAGGCGCTACGCCTAAAGATGGTCCATCGGCCGGAATAACCATGTTAACGGCATTAACCTCGGCCTTTACCCAACGTAAGGTAAAACAGCATCTAGCCATGACCGGTGAGATTACTCTTCGCGGAAAAGTGCTTCCGGTAGGTGGTATAAAAGAAAAAATCCTGGCCGCCAAAAGAGCCGACATTAAAGAAATTATTCTTTGCAAGAGCAATCGTAAAGATATTTTAGAAATCAAAGAAAGTTATATCAAGGATTTAAAATTCCATTATGTAACTGAAATGAGCGAAGTAATTGATTTGGCATTGACTAAAAACAAGGTAAAAAAACCTTTGGATTTAAGTATTAAAATTGCACCGATTGTAAACTAATTTATAATCTTTTAACAGAGAACAATCAAAAATCCAATTACAATAAATACTTTTATAGTCCCGGTAATTATCGGGACTTTTTTATGAAATCACTTTTATTTGCACTATTTTTTTGTTTGGCTGTATCAACTGGTTTTGCCCAATCTTTTAAAAACGAATTTGGTTTTAAAACCGAAAATGATGCTTACCTGGCTACTTTAAATGATCGTTATTATACCAACGGCTTATTTATTTATTTTAGAAGAGCACTTAACACCGAAAAGTTATCAGATAAGATCGAAAAGAAGACCTACGAAATTTCTGCGGGTCAAAAAATGTATACCCCATATTGGGGTCAGGTACCGAAAAAAGAAGATCAGGACAGACCTTTTGCAGGTTACCTGTATGCCGGTGGTGCCTATTCGGTTTTCTACAAAAACGAAAGTGTTTTAAAAACCAGTGTAGAATTGGGAACGGTTGGCCCCAACTCACTTGCACAGGATGCACAACGTTTTCTTCATAAAACGGTTGGTTTTTACACGCCAGCAGGTTGGGATTACCAGATCAAAAATGAACTGGCCGTAAACCTGGCTGCCAATTACAGTAAATTGCTCTTTAGACCTGAAGACCCAATCGCAGATATCAGTGCCCAATGTTATGCCAATTTAGGCACCACTTTTTCGGGTTTGGGCACATCAGTACTTTTCAGAGCCGGCAAAATCAATCAATTGTTCAATAGTGCTTATCATAATGCAGTAATTGGAAATTCTAAAACCAAAAGCTTAAATAATTCTGAATTTTTCTTTTATGTAAAACCGCAGCTCAATTTCGTAGCTTATGATGCAACCATTCAAGGAGGCCTTTTCAACAACAACAGCCCGGTAACTTTTGGTGTAAAACCATTCGTTTTTGAACAACAGTTTGGTGTAAATTATAGTTCAAAAAGATTTACAGCCGATTTTAACGTAATTTTTAAAACAAAAGAAGTTAAAAGTGTAGCGAAAGCTCAGAATTATGGTGGTTTAAGCTTATATTATCGATTTGGGAAGAGTTAGGTTAATTGTCTAACTGAAAACTGATATTAGAACCTGATCAATAATAACTTTAGATACAATAAAGGGACAGTTAAACTGTCCCTTTATTGTATCTATTTAATTTGTCAGTTTTACAACCTTATCGGCATAGTACTGATCAAGGTAAGCTTTTACTTCAGCTTTTTTAGCTGCATCATCAATAAAGTTATATAGTGGGGTCAAACCGTCTTCAGCAGCACCTATAAAAGTTGCTTTATCCTCTGTCGTAGAACCAACCCAGTTGGTAAGGTTCACAATAACTCTGTTGTTTATGGTTTCGGGCTTTAATTTGCTAATGTCACCGCCTGTTGAACTATAGTAGATCTGGGCAGAAGTATTATCATTTAGATTGCGTAGGATAGGCTCATCCAGGTAGCCCGTAGGCAAGCCAAATGTCCTTTTTAATGTATAACGTAATCCTTCCATCACAATCGCCCCCCTTCTCTCGTTCTGAGGTGCTTCTGCCTGGTAAACAACGTCAAATTTAGAACCTATTTTTATGTTTGTTAAAACATGAGTTCCATATTTACTAACAAGTTCCTTAGCAGGTAACAAAGTAATATCTTTCTTAAAATCTGCTGTTAAAAATTTATTTACTCCCTGGTCATAATAAAACTTATATAACTTCAAGATTATATAATACGAATAGTGCCCGTAAACATATTTTTTATTAGTCGCATCCGTTCCTGGAAATCCCTGATTAATGGTATTTCCAAAGAGTTTTAAGCTCTTGGTTGCATTATATGAATTAGAAAATTGTGTTGATAAATCAACGGCACTTTGAGCCTGAGTAATCCTCCATGAAGATTGTGTACCTCTTATAGAAACAACGTTATATGATCTGTCAGCATCATAAGCAGAAATATCGACTACATTGCCTCTTACAGAAGCCAGATCATTAAACTTATCTGTAACATCATATCCAAACCCTAAAAAGTTGAAGGTTGCAGATGGTGGATATAAAGGCCGAGCATCTTGGGTTGCTCCCTTAACCGTATAGGCAATATCAGGTGATAATTTTTCTTCAGGAACAGGATTTGGAATTTCTTCTGGATTTTTCTTGCAGGCAGCAAGTGTAGCCATAAAGGCCAGCGCTAAAATAGTTCTTTTCATTTGGTTTAATTATTTGTGTGTGTGCTCACCAGTGTCAATTTTGGTGCCACTTATACAACAAATTTTGATGTTTAATGGGTAAAATCAAATAACAACTAAAAAGATAGTGGCAGCACAACCATAAATCATTACAAATCAATCACTTTCCTGTTTCTCTTTTTCTCCGCTGTTGAGGCTTTATTTTTTAACCTTTTTTCGATAACACCTTTTGGGATTTTGGTTGGTTTTCTTTTTTTTTGAACCATCAATGCTTTTTTAAGCAGATCGATCAGCTTGATGATGGTTTTTTCTTTATTGAGCAACTGGCTCCTATCCTCTTGCGAAACAACATGCAGCAAACCTTCACTATCCATGCGGTTCTGCAGCTTTATTTTAAGCTGTGCTTTTTCCTCATCAGTAAAATATGCAAATGTTTCTACATTAAAAACCAGTTCTACCTTACTCGAAACCTTGTTTACGTTCTGTCCGCCTTTCCCCCCGCTACGCGATGTTTTAAAAATGGCTGATCGTAAAATTTCTTCTCTGTTAGGTAACATCAGGCAAAAATACAAAGAATATCGATCTAAAAAAAGTTAGCAAACCCATCGGCTTTTTTTACCTTTGTAGCAGAATGAAGAAAAACTTGGTTATAGCTATTGACGGCTATTCATCTTGCGGAAAAAGTACATTAGCGAAAGCACTGGCTAAAAAATTAGGTTTCATTTATGTAGACAGCGGGGCCATGTATCGTGCGGTTACCCTATATTTTTTACGCAACAGCATAAATGTGAGCAATGATACCCAGGTTGAAGATGCCTTGCAACACATCGAACTCAATTTCCATTCGCGCGATTATGAATCGCACATCACCCTTAACGGTGAAGAAGTTTCAGACGAGATCCGTTTGATGCCGGTTTCAGAAAATGTAAGTGAGGTTTCTGCGCATAAAATTGTCCGCCATGAAATGGTGAAACAACAACAGCGTATGGGGAAATCTAAAAACATTGTAATGGATGGCCGCGACATCGGCACCACCGTTTTTCCAAATGCCCCCGTAAAATTCTTTATGACCGCCGACCCGAAAATCAGGGCCGAACGCAGGTTTAAAGAACTGGAGAGCAAAGGTAATAACGCAACGACTTTAGAAGAAGTTTTTGAAAACCTTGCCCACAGGGATTATGCCGATACTACCCGAAAAGAAAGTCCGTTGGTTAGGGCCGATGATGCCATTATTTTAGATAATACCGATCTTACACAGCAGGAACAATTGGATTTTGCGCTGGAGAGAGTAAATCCTTTTTTGGTACATTAGTTTATTGGTACATTGGTTCATTGGTCATTTGTTAATTAGTCATTCGTACTATGGTCATTGGTTAATTAGTCATTACGATTAACAGATTCTGACAGATATTGATCATCTCGACTGTTGCGAAGTGTTATAAAGCGGTGTTTGTCGGTGTGCAATCCAGGCTATCGATTATGAACTATCCGGCTATTGAACATTGACTTCGGGAAAAAATTTATATTTTTAGCACCAAAACCAAATGTTGCTATGAAATTAAAATCAATTTACCTTACTGCATTATTTCTATCCTTCTTTATTTTAAATGCAAATGCCCAAAAAGGCTGGATCAACCTCTTTAACGGAAAAGATTTAAAAGACTGGAACATTAAAATTGCCAAACACGACTACAATGAAAATTATGCGAATACTTTCCGTGTAGAGAACGGTGTGATGAAAGTAAGTTATGATGGCTACAATGAGTTTGACCAGCAATACGGACACATTTTCTATAAAAAGCCTTTTTCAGCCTATCTTTTAAAAGTAACCTATCGTTTTGTAGGCGAGCAGGCTAAAGGTGGCGAAGGTTGGGCTACCCGTAACAGCGGCGCTATGTTGCATTGCCAGGACCCTGCAACCATGTTGAAAGACCAGGATTTCCCGATCTCTATCGAAGGACAGATTTTGGGTGGAGATGGTGAACATGAACGCCACACCAGCAATGTTTGTACCCCCGGAACGCTGATTAATTATAATGGTAAATTATTTACACCACACTGTTTGGATTCTAAATCCAAAACTTATGCTGGCGACCAATGGGTGACCGCAGAATTTTTAGTTTTAGGCGATTCTGTGATCAAGCACATTATTGATGGCGAAGTGGTTTTAGAATATACCAAACCTCAAATTGGTGGTGGTAATGTTTCAAATTTCGACCCAAAAGTTAAAACAGATGGTAAAGCCTTAACATCAGGTTATATTTCATTACAGAGCGAAAGTCACCCGATAGAATTCAAAACAGTGCAGCTTTACAATTTGGAGGCTTATATGAAAGATAAAGCAAAACTGGATAAAGTATTGGCAAAAATTTTAAAAGAGTAAACCATACCGCCAACTGTTTGTTAAATGATGAGGCCATAAATTTATACGATGCTCACTAAACATTTAATCAAACCTCTCGCCCTCTTCATTTTCCTTTTTTTAGGCAATTTTGTTTTTGCGCAAACGGCCTATCAGGTAAGAGATATTCCCGATCCGAAAAAAAATGGAAGTGGCTATGTTAGCGACCCCGATAACATTTTGGGTGCCGGAGCAGTAGCGCAGCTCAACAATACCATTGCCGATTTTGAGCGTGAAACTAATGTGCAGGTGGCGGTTGTGGTGGTTAACGATTTTGACCATAATCAGGAAGATTTCGACTTTGCCTACGAACTGTTCAATACTTGGGGAATCGGCTCAAAAACCAGCAACAATGGTTTATTGTTATTTATTTCGAAAACGCGGCGAAAGTACAGGTTTATTACGGGCACAGGCGCTGAAGGTGTGCTGCCTGATGTAAAGCTCAAACATATTGCCGAACAGCGACTTTTGCCTGCTTTTAGGGAAAATGATTTCGCCACAGGAATTACCAATACCATTAATGCCATTGGAGCAATCATTTTAAATCCTGAAAACAAATCGGAGCTTAATCAATTGTTCACCCCAAAAAAAAGCAACAGTGATTTTGAAAACTTCTTACTACCTACCGGGATCATCCTGCTGCTTTTTTGGGGTGCATTTAAAATTGTGAACCGGCAGGCAAAAAAGGTATTAAAAGATAAACCTCAATCAGATGGGAAGCAATATGAAAAGATAGGAAAAGGCTGCGCGGTTGCTATTATGGTTATTTTTGTAGCTGTTTTTATATTCATCTTTTTTAATGGCTTCAGATTAGTTGAAAAAATAAGGCCAGAAAATATTCCGGTTATTTTGTATGTTATTTTGGCACTTGTACTTTTCGGCAGGTACCTTTTCCACATTTCAGCGTTACGAAGTATCCATAATGACGATAAAAACTTTTTTAATTCGATAAGTAGCTTCCATAAAAAAAACTTTTGGTTGATCATCTTTTCTCCCTTTATTTTAATCAGTATCCTGCTGTATTTATTTAAAAGGGTAAAGAATATTAATCGGTTTAAAGCTGTACTGGATAGTAAGGGACGGGAAATGGTGCGTTTGGACAGGGATATTAATATTGAAGGTAAGCCTTTTTTAACAAAAGGCCAGCGTCAGGAGGAAATAGTAAAAGCCTATGATTATGATATATGGGAAAGTGTTGATCATCAGGAACATCTTATCAAGCCATGGCCTGCGGAAGCTTATAATAGTTATACTGAATGCCCTGATTGTTATTTCCGGACCTACCAGCTCAACAAACAGGTAACCACTAAAAAGGCTACTTACAGCCATGAGGGACAAGCCAAAATCGTAAACGAGTGCAGCTTCTGTAAAAAAACAGAGTTTATTAAATGGATTACGCTAGCTATGCTGGTTGAATCGGGTTCGTCATCCGGTTCGTCTTCATCTGGCAGCAGTTCATCATCTTCCTCTAGCAGTAGCTGGGGCGGTGGCAGTAGCAGCGGTGGTGGCACTGGTGGAAGCTGGTAATTTAGCTTATGTGATTGCCAAGAAAACATCAGACTGCATAAAAGAAGCTTTCTGAAGAAAGATCATTTTTTCAAACTTATCCCTAGCTATTAAAAGTATTTTCTAATTTTGAAACACTTAGCACGGTGTTTGCTTATAGCGTGTTTGCGATTACTTTATTAAACTGTTCGCAGAAACTTATACTTATGACTAGAATTTTCTTCCTCCTCATTGCTCTTTCTTTTTTTGCTAATCGTTTAAGCGCACAAGATTTGTATCGTGTAAAGGCCGACCAATTGCGTGTTAGGGAAAGCAGCAATCCTAAAAGTAAGATTATTGGAAATATAGCTCAGAATGAAAAAATTACGGTTTTAGATGCCAGTGATGCCAAATTTTACAAAGTAAAGTTTAAAAACCGCGAAGGTTGGGTGAGCAAAGATTTCGTTGAAAAAATTGCCCCTGCTGCTAAACCTACAACACCACAAACAACTGCTGCGCAGCCTGATGCCGCTCCGCAAACAACAAACACCGACATGTATCGTGTAACTGTTGACGATTTGAGGGTTAGGCAACAAGCTGATCCGAAAAGTAGAATTATTGGTTACCTGCCTAAAAATGAAAATGTTGCCGTAATCGATTCTTCTAATACCAGTTTTTATAAAATTAAAGTAACCAATGGCGAAGGATGGGTAAGCAAAGAATTTTTGATCAGGATTTCGCCTGTAAAGGCAAAAGTTGAAAAAACAGGCATCACGGCATCTGTACCTCTGGAAAAAAAGGATTATACGAACATTATCTTTTTTGCTGTGGTTGCCCTAATACTGATTACCATATTATACTTTTCGGTTAAATATGCCAGTGGCAATAAGTTTCTGATCGGTTTTTCGGTAATTGTAATTTTGGTAATCGGGTATTTCTGTTATATCACTTTTATACAGGCAAAAGTGGTAACAGGTACCTTTGCCAGCAATGAAGATATACAGTATAAAACTTTCAATTTTAAGTCAAAAGATTCAGTAACCGTTACCGATGCCTATACCGATTCTGTGTTTACCTCTAAATATGTAATTGATGGCGATATGATTAAATTATACGATCAGCAAAATACGATTATGCTTTTAATCAGGGATGAAAGAACATTAATTGGAGAAGGTTTTACCAGGGGAACTTTTACGAAAAGATAGCAGCAAATCGTCATTCTGAACTTGTTTTACAAGTAGAAATAATATTTTCAATGGCCTTGTAGCTACTTCGTGGTCAGAATCTTTTTAAAGGTATAGATGTCCTTCGAAAGGCTATCAATGACCGATTTAAAAAATCTCCGTCATTTCGACTGTAGCGCAGCGAAATGGAGAAATCTTTGAACTAGAATTACAATAAATCTTTAAACTATGTTAAAAGATTTATCCACTGCGGTCGAAATGACGAGACTTCGATTCCATTAACATTCTTTATCAATCTGTCTATTCATTATTGATTTTTGAACAATAATTATTACTCAGAATGACATTTTTTTTATTTTTACTTTAATAAGCTTTCCGTGGAAATGTTTGGTAGATATTTGTACACAGTCCCTTGTTTATAAACCCGATAAAGCGGAATAGCCCGGAGCCCGATTTCATCGGGAGAGGACTATAAGCGATAGCGGGACTGCTGCCCCCGATAAAATACGGCACGCTCATTTTCAAATCATTATAAAAAATCAATCTATAAAGCGATAGGCCTCTTCGCCCAGATCCTGAAATAAATTCAGGATGACGGACCGATATATTATAATCAGCTAAAAATCAGCAAGATTTATTAAAAAAATCTTTTCTATTAATTAAAATATTTTTACCTTTGCAATCCCTAAATAGGGAAAAAAGGAGACAATTAATTAATGGCTAAAAAACAAGTAGCAGAAAAAGAATTAGCGGCTAAAACAGCTGAACTTCAGGGAGAAGGCGGACGCCTGACTGAAAAAGAAACAATTGAATCAGAAGCTGATTCAGTTTCGATCGAATCGATCAAATCATCATTAGCAACACCAAGCGAAGATTTCGACTGGGATGCAGATGAAAAAGTTTTTGGTAATTACAATGAAGCAGACCGTAAAAAGTTTGAAGATATGTATGCCGGAACATTCAACCAGATCACTAAAGGTGAAATCATCAGCGGTATTGTTGTTTCAATCAACAACAAAGATGTAGTATTAAACGTAGGTTTCAAATCAGACGGTTTGGTTTCTACTTCAGAATTCCGTGATACACCAGATCTAAAAATCGGCGATTCAGTTGACGTTTTCGTTGAAGCACCAGAAGATGCTAACGGTCAATTGATCCTTTCCCGCAAAAGAGCAAAAACCCAAAGATCATGGGAAGCTATCAATGAGGCGCTTGAGAACGACAGAATCATCAACGGTTTCGTTAAGAGCCGTACTAAAGGTGGTTTGATTGTTGATATCATGGGCGTTGAGGCTTTCTTACCAGGATCTCAAATTGATATTAAACCTATCCGCGATTACGATGTATACGTGGGTAAAACAATGGAATTTAAAGTTGTTAAAATTAACCATGAGTTTAAAAACGTAGTTGTTTCTCATAAAGTGTTAATTGAAGACGATTTAGAAAGCCAAAAAGTAGAGATCGTTTCTAAATTAGAAAAAGGTCAGGTATTGGAAGGTACTGTTAAAAACATTACAGATTTCGGTGTGTTCATCGATTTAGGTGGCGTTGACGGTTTACTTCACATTACCGATATTTCTTGGGGCCGCATAGAGCATCCAAAAGAAGTATTATCATTAGATGAAAAAATCAACGTGGTTGTTTTAGATTTCGATGATGAGAAAAAACGTATCGCTTTAGGCTTAAAACAATTAACTCCACATCCTTGGGAGAATTTAAGCACTGACATTCAGGTTGGTTCTAAAGTAAAAGGAAAAATCGTAACTGTTGCAGATTACGGTGCTTTCTTAGAAATCATCCCTGGTGTTGAAGGTTTAATCCACGTTTCTGAAATGAGCTGGTCACAAAACTTAAGAAACCCACAAGAGTTCTTAAAAGTTGGTGATGAGATCGAAGCTGAAGTTTTAACTTTAGACAGAGACGAGCGCAAAATGAGCTTAGGTATTAAACAATTATCTAACGATCCATGGCAAGAAGTTGCTGCCAAATTCCCTGTTGGAAGCAAGCACAAAGCAACTGTTAAAAACATGACTAACTTCGGTGTATTTGTTGAAATCGAAGAAGGTATTGATGGTTTAATCCACATCTCTGACTTATCATGGTCTAAAAAAGTAAACCACCCTAACGAATTCACTAAAGTTGGTGATGTATTAGACGTTGTTGTTTTAGAATTAGACGTTGATAACCGTAAATTAAGCTTAGGTCACAAACAATTAGAAGAAAACCCTTGGGATACTTTCGAAACGATCTTCACTTTAGATTCGGTTCACCAGGGTACTGTTGTTAAAGTGACTGATAAAGGTGCTGTTATTGCTTTACCTTATGGTGTAGAAGGTTTCGTACCAACTAAACACATGGTTAAAGAAGACGGTACTTCAGTTAAAGCTGAAGAAACCAATGACTTCAAAATCATTGAATTCAACAAAGAAGCAAAACGTATCGTAGTATCTCACGCCCGTATCTGGGAAGAGGTTAAAGCTGAAGCTGTAGCAGAAGAAAGAAATGCTAAGAAAAAAGAAGCTAAAGCTGCTGTAACTGCGGTTAAAAAAGTTAAAGATTCTGTAGAGAAATCTACTTTAGGAGACTTAGACGTATTGGCTCAATTGAAATCGCAATTAGAAGGCGAAGAAAGCAAAGCTAAAAAAGGCTAGTTCTTTTTAACTGAATATATTAATCCCGATAGCGAAAGGTTATCGGGATTTTTTTTTGCCCCATCCTGCAAGGTTTTAAAAACCTTAAAGGATTATTTTTTACCCTACAACCTATAGTAGCGACGGAAACACGGAGTTCGGGGATTTTCTTAATAAATCGTTTAGTAGTGACGAAGTTACCTCGAAACGTCATCTCGACTGAAGCCCAGCGAAACGGAGAGATCTATAGAGACAGATTTCTCGACTGCGTTGCACTTCAGTCGAAATGACGTCATTACTGTTATGTAACAAAATAATCCATTCTCCTCTACTTATTCTGTACATCCCTCCTATTATCACTACTTTTGAAAAGCTTAACCCAGCCTTTTCAGCATGAAAAAAATTATCTTTTTGTTTCTGACGATTATTTCCTCCAAACTTATTGCTCAGGAAGTGAATATTATTCCGCAACCAGTTTATATTAAAGTTGAAGCAAATAAAAAATCATTTACAATAGATTCAAAAACGCAAATTGTTGTAGTTGATTCATCATTATTGAGTTCAGCTAATTTTCTAATTAATTATATTCAACAGTATTATAATCTGAAGCTAAACACAACAAGTGTTACCCCAACTAAAAATTTCATTAGCTTAATTTTAAATACACGTGTCAGTGAATTTGATGATGCTTATTTTCTAAACACTTTAGATGATGGAGTTTCTATTATCGGCGCCTCAAAACCCGGGGTATTTTACGGTATACAATCATTAATACAACTTTTACCTACCTCAAAAGTAGAAAAATTAAGTATAAAATCGGTTTCAATTGTTGATTATCCCCGCTTCGCCTACCGCGGCATGCACCTTGATGTAAGCCGTCATTTTTTTGATGTTGCCTTTGTAAAACAGTACATTGATTATTTAGCACTGCATAAAATGAATTATTTCCACTGGCATTTAACCGATGACCATGGCTGGCGGATTGAAATCAAAAAATATCCTAAACTAACCGAAATCGGTGCCTGGCGCAATGGTAGTATTATTGGCTTATGGCCAGGAAAAGGCAACGAAAATATTAAATATCAGGTACTGCCCAACGAAATTAAAATCACACCAAAAGATGCTGTAATTAAAACTGACGGCATACGACATGGTGGTTTTTATACCCAGGAACAGATTAAAGAAGTGGTAGATTATGCGGCTAAACGTTACATCACCATTATCCCGGAAATTGAGATGCCGGCGCACAGCATGGCTTTACTGGCAGCCTATCCGGAATTAGGCACCGAACCCAACAAAAAGTACACCGTAGCCGAAACCTGGGGCATGATGAACAAATACAACAATGTACTGCAGGCTTCTGACACTACCTTTAAGTTTTTAGAAAATGTTTTAACAGAGGTGATGGATTTATTCCCCTCTCCTTATATCCACATTGGCGGCGATGAAGCCGCTAAAGTATGGTGGAAACAATCAGCTGTTTCTCAACAGATCATGAAAGCCAACGGCTTAAAAACCGAGAGTGAACTGCAAAGTTATTTTATCCGCAGGATGGGGAAATTTGTAAACAGCAAAGGTAAAACCATTATTGGCTGGAACGAGATTTTACAGGGAGGCCTGGCACCAAATGCGGTGGTGATGAGCTGGCAGGGAGAGAAAGGAGGCATTGAGGCGGCCAGGCAAAACCATAAAGCCATCATGACGCCAGAAAATACCGTGTATTTTAACCACAGGCAGTTCGTAAAAGAAGATAGCCTGGCTGCAAATAAGTTTTCGCCCCTGATTGATGTTTACAATTATGAACCCATACCTACTGAATTAAATGCCGAACAGGCAAAATACATTTGGGGTGCGCAGGGCTGTTTATGGACCGAATACATCACCACACCTGCTAAAGTACAATATCAGCTTTTCCCAAGGTTAGATGCCCTGAGCGAAATTTTGTGGAGTCCAAAAGATAAACGTAATTATCCGGATTTTCAGGAAAGATTAAAAACGCAGTTTAAACGATACGATTTAATGGGAATTACCTATTCTAAAAGGTATCTTGAAAATTAGTGGATGATCTGTTTTGCTACCTGTACCTGATAAGTGCCCGGTGTGATGCCTACAATCTTTTTAAATGTCCTGATAAAATAATTGGCGTCGTTAAAACCGAGTTCATAGCTTATCGAAGCCACTTTTGCACCAGGCCGAGTAAGCAAGATTTTGGCTTTGTTAATTTTCTCTGCCAGGATAAAATCGTTGGGACTAATGCCCAGCTCGCGTTTAAACAAGCGGTAAAACGTGGCCTTGCTCATACAGGCCTTATCGCTCAAGCTATTGATGCTGATCTTCTCGTTCAGGTTAGTTTTAATATAGTTCAGTACAAAGGCCAATGGATTTTGATTGATGTTATAACCTTCATCGCTGACGGTTTTAAGATTTTGAGTCTGCATAATGCGCACCAGCAATTCTTTTAAGGTTAAGTCGGCCAGCACATCTTTTTCCTTGCTACGTTCGGCGCAAATCCGGATGACTTTATTAATGAGGCAGGCAATTTCTTCATTGTTGTAAAAATGGTATTCATCATAGTTCAACAACCATTTTTCGTTACTTCCCTCCTTTGGGAAAAACTCGTTTAAATAAGCAATCGTTTTTTGGATCTGTTCCTGGTCAATAGCCAGGGCAATACATTGCGTAGGATTTTGATTAGTGGCTTCCGGAAAATCAATCTCCATCGTAACCGATGGAGGAACAATAACGGTCTGACCCGGAAAATAATCAAATCCCTCTTTATCAAACAAATGCATCACTTTTTTACCCCTCAGCATACTCGTAATAACAAAATCGTTAAAAGTGAGGGGAACCTTATAAGATTGGGTATAAGTTTCGAAAACATTTAATTCACAGCGCTCTAAGGTATAAGAGGTTCTGTTCTCTACCAGTGTCTGCAAGGTTTCTGTAGTACTGAGTTTTACCTGATCTAATGTATGTTGCATAAACCGAAATAATTTGGTTAGACTATTACTATAATCAAATATAATGATTTCCAACTTTTCAAACGGTCATATGAAAGCCCTGTTATCCGGCAATATACCATCATTTCCACTGGCTAACCCGTAAAGCAGGTCGGGTTATAAAATGGTTACAAAACCTGAAACAATAATGCTATCAATTGATTCGATTATCCTATCTGTACCACTCAATTTGCCATTAGGTTTGTATCAGCCAAATCTTATTACCGTAAAATCATGATGAGCCATACCATTAAAAACCCTATATCAAACCCGCTCAGAATGGTTTTTAAAATTTAATTATCAATAATAATTATGGAAAATTTAATTGAGAAACCTTCATTCAAATCCCACTACGATAACTATATAGGGGGAAAATTTGTAGCACCGGTTAAAGGTGCGTATTTTGATAATATATCGCCGATTGACGGTCAGGTTTTTACCAAGGCGGCCCATTCTACAAAAGAAGATTTAGAATTAGCCGTTGATGCTGCACATGAGGCTTTTAAAACCTGGAGCAAAACCTCTTCTACCGAAAGAAGCATTATCTTAAATAAGATTGCCCAAAGGATGGAGGATAACCTCGAATACCTGGCCACTGTCGAAACCATCGACAATGGAAAAGCGGTTAGGGAAACTTTAGCTGCTGATTTACCACTTGGCATAGACCATTTCAGGTATTTTGCCGGTGTGATCCGTGCAGAAGAGGGTTCGTTGTCAGAACTTGATCAAAATACAGTTTCCTTAATCGTACATGAGCCGATTGGTGTAGTGGCACAAATTATTCCCTGGAACTTCCCTTTGTTAATGGGTATCTGGAAACTGGCCCCTGCGCTGGCGGCAGGTAACTGTGTGGTATTAAAACCTGCAGAAAGCACACCTGTTTCGATTATGGTTTTAATGGAGTTAATCGGTGATCTACTACCTCCGGGTGTGGTTAACGTGGTAAACGGCTTCGGATCAGAACTTGGCCGGGCATTGGTAACTAATCCTAAAATTTCAAAAGCAGCATTTACAGGTTCTACCCCTACCGGAAGATTAGTGATGCAATATGCTACTGAAAATATCATCCCCGTTACCCTTGAACTTGGTGGAAAATCGCCAAATATCTTTTTTAGCTCGATAATGGCAGAAGATGATGCTTTTCTAGATAAGGCAGTGGAAGGTGCGGTGATGTTTGCCTTAAATCAGGGCGAAATTTGCACCTGTCCCTCGCGTTTATTAATTCAGGAAGATATTTACGAAAAATTTATTGCAAGAGTAATCGAAAGAACCGAAGCAATAAAAATTGGTAATCCGCTGGATAGAACGGTGATGATGGGGGCGCAGGCTTCGAAAATCCAATATGAAAAAATTGCGCAGTACATCAAATTAGGTAAAGAAGAAGGTGCAGAAGTATTAACTGGTGGAGGGGTAAATGAACTACCCGGCGAACTGGGTGGCGGTTATTATATAAAACCAACGATTTTTAAGGGTCATAATAAAATGCGGATTTTCCAGGAAGAGATCTTTGGTCCGGTGTTGGCGGTAACGACCTTTAAAACCGTTGAAGAAGCCATTGAGATTGCAAACGATACTTTATATGGTTTAGGCGCAGGGGTATGGACACGCGATGCCCATGAACTTTACCAGGTTCCCCGTGCCATTCAGGCCGGACGTGTTTGGGTGAACCAATATCATGCTTATCCTGCAGGCGCTCCTTTTGGCGGCTACAAGCAATCAGGTGTAGGCAGGGAAAATCATAAAATGATGTTGGGTCATTATCGCCAGACTAAAAACATGTTGATTTCTTACGATAAAAACAAACTGGGTTTCTTTTAATTGGATCATAGTTGGTGGTTCATTGAATTATGTAAAAGATCATAGTTGATGGTTTGTTAGTTCATAGCCTATCCGTTTATTACAATGGCTTGCAAATTAAAAGACATGCGATAAGCACCACGGCTATTAGCTACCTGACCATGAACCGCCAACCTTAAAAAATCTTTGCTTCTAAAAATCCATTATTAAAATTAACATCATGGTAGCCCGAATAGACAGTACAGAAAAAGCCAAAGAATTGATTGCCGCACTTAAAGAAAAGCATGGTGAACTCATGTTTTACCAGGCCGGCGGATGTTGCGAAGGCACACAGCCGCAATGTTTTGAAAAAGGTGGTTATTACCTGCGGATGCGCGATGTTTGTTTGGGTGAAGTAGAAGGCTGCGAATTTTGGGTAGACAGGGATCTTTTTGAATACTGGAAATTTTCGCACTTTACGTTAGATGTGCTCGATGGTTTCGGCGTAGGTGGTTTTTCTTTAGAAACTCCAATGCAGAAAACCTTCAAAATACATTACAGGTTATTCTCTGAAGAAGAATTAGAAAATTTAACTCCGGTTAAAACAGCCGAGTAAGTTTTGTATATTTGGTAAACACAGGTCAGCCTGGAGTAATCCGGCTGACTTTTTTTGTTGACTGTTCATTCATGCTGATTTAGGCCAGCATCTTTCCTGTTTTTAAAAATTTATGCAATCTTTGCATTCAAAACAAAATTATGCGTAAACTATTTGCTGTCCTTTGTACCATCATTACCCTATTTGCCATTAAAGAAGCAATATATGTTTTCCTTTCTCAGGAAGCAGATATGGTTAAACAGCGCCCGATCCTTATTATCATTTCGTTAAGCATCTGTATCCCACTAATTGTGTTATCGGTGTGGCTGTGGTCGCCGCGCGGAAAGAAAAACAATCAATCAAATTAAGCAATAAACTTACCTTTCAATTCGGGCGTTGGCACCCAACAACTCTCCTGCTTTCCCCACCACTTGTAACGGTTTTTAGCTATCCTGTCGTAAACCCAATCACGAATGAATTTGGGAACGATGATAAATGTATAGAGCAACGGAATTAATCCATTCATTTTGCGGGCCACGCGCAGTGCCGCTGATGATTTGGTATAGAGCTTTTCATCCTCCAGCAATAGAATGCTATTCAACGTTTCTGGATCTGCATTAAATTTTGGCAGCATTTCTTTGGCATAATCACCCTGTAACGCCGAAAATTTAAATTGGTTCTTTTGATCATGCGCAATAACAAACTGTACAGATGAATTGCACAAGTTACAAACGCCATCAAAAAAGATTACAGGTTGCCGGATCATAGACTATAAAAATAATGTTTTAAATGCAAAAACAGCCATAACTCCGATCAAAATTTAAGCGAAAAGCAGAAAGTTTAAAACTTAAATCGAATTACTCCTGTCGCACTAACTTCATCCTTTTTGTAATTTACCATTTCTATCCACATAAATTTATTTTTTCCTTTTACTTTTTGATAACGAACATTTTAGCCGCAGAATCGTTAAAACAATCAATGTTCAACTTTCTTAGCTTAAAACATTTTTATATATTTGCCCAATCCTTCTTCAATGCAAAAGAAAACACTTCTTGACGGACAAAAAATTCAGATTACAATTAAGAGGCTCTGCCATCAATTAATTGAAAACCACGACGATTTCGCAAATACCGTTTTAATTGGCATCCAGCCAAGAGGTATCTTTTTGGCTGACCGCATTCATCAGGATCTTCAACAGATCTTAAAAAACAAGAAAATTTTAAAGGGAAACCTTGACATTACTTTCTTTAGAGATGATTTCCGACGAAAAGACGGATTGGTTACCGCGAGCAGCAACTCGATGGATTTCATTATTGAAGGCAAAAAAGTAATCCTGATTGATGATGTACTTTGGACAGGCAGAACCATTAGGGCAGCGCTCGACGCCCTGCTTGCTTATGGCCGCCCCGAGAAAGTGGAGCTCTTGGTTTTAATAGACCGGAGGTTTAGCAGACACTTACCTATAGAACCTGATTACATTGGCCATCAGGTAGATAGCTTAAACTCACAACAGGTAAAAGTAACCTGGGCCAGCGAAGGAAGTGAAGATAAAGTGATTTTAATATCAGAACCGCCCCTGCCAAAATGAGCCTAAATACCTTACAATAGGAATATTTGGCATGGAAGCGCTATCTGACAATTAAAACCAAATAATAAAACAGAGAAAAACAATAAATAAAAAATGGCAGCAGAAAAATTATCAACCCGACATCTTTTAGGCATTAAAGATATTAACCGGAATGATATCGAATTGATTTTCGAAACTGCAGATAATTTCAAGGAAGTGATTAACCGCCCGATCAAAAAGGTTCCTTCACTTCGTGATATTACGATTGCCAATATCTTTTTCGAAAACTCTACCCGCACCAAACTTTCTTTCGAACTTGCTGAAAAAAGACTTTCGGCCGATGTGATTAATTTTGCAGCCTCCTCATCATCGGTAAGTAAAGGAGAAACCCTCATCGATACGGTAAATAATATCTTATCCATGAAAGTTGATATGGTAGTGATGCGTCATCCTTATGCCGGGGCAGGTCAGTTTTTAAGTAAACATGTAAAGGCCCAGATTGTAAATGCAGGAGATGGCGCGCATGAACACCCGACCCAGGCCTTACTCGACGCCTTCTCTATCCGTCAGAAATTGGGCGATGTTGCGGGCAAAAAAGTGGTTATCGTAGGGGATATTCTGCACTCTCGTGTTGCGATATCCAACATTCTTTGCCTGCAGCGCTTAGGTGCAGAGGTGATGGTTTGTGGCCCTACAACCTTAATCCCCAAACATATCCATCAACTTGGCGTAAAAGTTGAACATAATCTGATTAAAGCACTGAACTGGTGTGATGTGGCCAACATGTTGCGTATCCAGCTGGAGCGCCAGGATATAAAATATTTTCCATCTTTAAGAGAGTATGCCATGATGTATGGCTTAAATAAACAGATCTTAGATAACCTTGATAAAGAAATCATCGTAATGCACCCTGGTCCGATAAACAGAGGTGTGGAAATCACCAGCGATGTGGCCGACAGTAAACAATCGATCATTTTGGAACAGGTAGAGAATGGGGTGGCCGTCCGAATGGCCGTTTTGTATCTGCTAGCCAGTCAGGGATAATTAGTTTGGAGTTGTTAGTTTGGAGTCCTGAGTCGGGAGTCTATTTTTTCCTGCAATTAACCGATTTAAACAACTAACCAATTAACCTTCTACGCGATTTCCACACAGATTTGATGGAGGGAATAATAAACCAATGCCAATCGGCCACTGAACCGCTGCCGGATGCGGCGATATCAATCACGAATGAACTAATGACGATTGAACCTAACTTTTCCACATTCGATCGCCCTTTAATACCAAACCAAGAATCCCGTCGTTAATTTGTGTTATTAACAGATGTTAATTACTTCTGTTGATAAGCTCTGATACTATTTCTAATTTAGTACCAACCATATTTGAAACCGATGCAGAAAAAATACTTACTAATTCCGCTAATTTTAGCAGGAAGTTTTAGCACTTATGCGCAAGTTAGTGCGGTGCAAAACCTCAACAAAAACTATCAAACGGGCTTAGAATTATTAGACAAAGAAAAATATACGGCAGCTGCGCAACAATTTAAACTCGTTGAGCTGCAACGTTATAAACCTTCTACCCAGACAGAAAGCAATGCCGAACTGTCGTTACTTAAGGAAAACGCAAAGTTTTATGCAGCTGTTTGTGCATTGGAACTGACCAATGCCGATGCTGAGAGTCTGTTTCAGGCATTCATCCGCGATTATCCGTTAAATCCGAATACCAAACTGGCTTATTTCTACGTTGGAAAAACTTATTTCAATCAAAAAAACTACAAAAAAGCGTTAGAGTGGTTTGAAAAAACCGATCCTTCTACTCTTTCGGGCAAACAAAGAAATGAATACCAATTTAAGCAGGGTTATGCCTATTTTGAACTTAAAGACTATGATAAGGCAGAGCCTTTATTCGAAAAAGTAAAAAAAGAGGAAGGTGATTTTCAGGAAAGTGCCACCTACTACTTCGCGTACATCAATTACTTAAATAAAGAGTATAAAACGGCATTGGCCAACTTCGAAAAGCTGAAGGGCTCACCTACTTATGAGGCAAGTTATCCATATTATATCACATCGATGTACTACCTGGATGAGCGTTACGATGATGTGATCAGCTATGCGCTGGAAGCCATTCAAAAAACAAAACAACAATTTGAACCAGAGATGCTGAGCCTGGTTGCGGCATCTTATTTTGCAAAATCTGAATTCAGAAATGCGGAAAAATATTTTGCAGAATATTATGCAAAAGATAAAAGCGAAACCAAAAACAACCTTTTTATTTATCAATATGGATACAGTTTGTTCCAGAATAAAAAGTACAAAGAAGCGGTTACCGTTTTAGAAAAACTGAATAACGATGATATTTACCTGCAAAACGGTATGCATACGTTAGGTAAGGCTTTTATCCAGCTGGGAAATAAACAGAAAGCACAAAGTGCCTTTTTCAGGGCTTCACGCTTGAGTTTCGATAAAAGTATACAGGAAGAAGCCTGGTTAAACTACGCTAAATTAAGCTATGAGTTAGAATTTCACCAGCAGGCCCTGGAAGCTACACAGGGTTTCTTAAAAACGTTTCCAAAATCGCGTAAAATAAACGAAGCGAAAACTTTATTGGGCGAGGTTTTATTAACCACTAAAAATTATCAGGCCGCTGTAGACATTTTAGAACCTATTCCTGATAAAAACCTGGAGGCTAAAGAAGCCTATCAAAAGGTTACTTACTTCAGAGGATTGGAGTTTTACAACGAAAGGGCTTTCCCAAATGCCTTATCCATGTTTTTACGTTCCGACAAATTTCCGGAAGACAATGAAATTTATGCTTTAAACACGTATTGGAAAGCAGAATCGATGTACGAACTGCGTAAGTATGGAGAAGCAGTTAGCACTTTCGAGAAATTCCTGAAAATGCCGGATGCCGATAAGACAGGTGTATACAATTTTGCCAACTATGCTTTAGCTTATGCAGCTTTTGAAGATGAAAAATACAGCAAGGCGGCCAATTATTTCGAAAAATTCCTTGCAGGAAACGATAAAGATCAAAAAACCATTGATGATGCCACTATCCGGTTAGCCGATTCGTATTTCGTTAATAAGAATTATGGTGACGCGATGGCGAATTACAATAAGATCATCAACAGACATACCACTTCCGAGGATTATGCTACTTTCCAGAAAGGAATGATCCAGGGATTGGAAAATCAGTATGATGCGAAAATTGCAACCATGCAAAACTTATTGAAGGCTTTTCCAAACTCAAACTACGCGGATGATGCCGGTTTCGAAACAGCCTATACCTATTTCAATAAAGGTGATTTTGATAAATCCAAATCTGACCTTGTAGCTTTGGTTGCCAAATATCCACGAAGCAGCTACGTAGCTAAAGCACTGGTTACCATTGGCCTGGTTCAATATAATCAGGATCAGGATGATGCTGCTTTAGAATCGTTTAAAAAAGTAATCCGTGATTATCCAACTGCCGATGAAGCTAAACAGGCAATGGAATCAATTAAAAATATTTATGTAGACCGTGGCGATGCGGATGGCTTTATTGCGTATGCCGCCACTACTCCACTTGGAAATTACTCTGGCGCAGAGCAGGATAACATTGTATTTGCTGCAGCTAACAATACCTACCTAAAGGGAGATGCGAATGGCGCTTTCCAAGCGATAAATGCTTATTTTGATAAATTCCCTAAAGCGATACATGAAAAGGAAGCCAAATTTATCAGAGCTGAATCATTGGTTAAATTAGGTCGCCCGGATGAAGCCATTTCTGATTACGAATTTATCTTAAACGACTGGACGAGCGATTATACGGAGCGTTCATTGGTTAGTATCTCGCAACTGTTTTTAAACCAGAAAAAATACAATGAAGCCATTGTTTACCTTAAAAGACTGGAAACAACTACCGATTATAAATCGCATTATAGTTTTGCCATCAATAACTTGTTAAAGGCTTATACTGCCTTAAACATGCCTGATGACATGCTTAAGTATGCGCAGCTGACTAAAGAATCAGAAAAAGCATCGGAAGAAGAAAAAAACAGTTCCGGCTTATACTCCGGTAAAGCTTACTTACTAAAAGGCGACACTACAACTGCCATAAAAGAGTTTAAGAATGTAGTGGCCAAAACCAAAACTGTTGCTGCTGCTGAAGCCAAGTACAATTTAGCTTTATTGGAATACAACAAAGGTGATTTCAAAACTTCATCTAAAACCTGTTTTGACCTGATTAACAATATGGCCGCTTACGATTATTGGGTAGCGAAAGCTTTTATCCTTTTATCCGATAATTATGTAGCCCTTAAAGACAATTTACAGGCAAAAAGTACACTTCTCAGTATTATTGATAATTACGAAGGCAAGGACGATATCATTCCGACAGCCAAAGAAAAACTAGAAAAACTAAACAAGAAGAAGTAGCAATTATGAAATCGATTAAATATATATATAGTTCGCTGTTTTTTGTAGCTGCCGGCTTAATGACCGCACAGGCCCAGGATAAAAAAGCAGAGGAAAAAGGCGTAGTAAATGAAGAGATTGAGGTAGTGCGCCCATACAAACCCATTTTGGCCGAAGCGGTAAAGTTGAGACGAAGCCCAAATTTGGATGACGTTAAAACATATAAGGCTAAATTAAACTACAGCATTATGGATAAAAAGCTGGCGCTAAACAGTGATATCCAAAAATTGCAGGCCCAGGCACTTGCCGAAGAAAAAGAAAGCATTTTAGTGAACAATTATGTTAAAGGTGGATTTGGTTCTTTGGCTACTCTTTTAGGAGAAGCATATTTCAACACTGGCAAAGATGAAGGGTTACAGGTTGGTGGCTATTTTAAACACTTCAGTCAGGAAGGAAAGTTAAATAAACAGAACAGTAGCAACCAACAGTTAAGCGTTTTTGGTCGCAGTATTTTGGATGAGAATACAGTAAGTGGGCGCATTAATTTTGAGCGTAACGGCACTTATTTTTATGGGATCGACAACAGCAGGCCTACGCTAAATCCCAATCCGGATAAACAGGCATTAACGACCATCGAATTAGAAGGCGAATTGGTGAAAAACTTCACCGAGGACGAAGATGCTTTTAGCTACGCCTTAAAAGCCAATGGCTATATCTGGAACGATAAATTTAGCGCTAAAGAAAATTACCTGAGTTTAAACGGTTATGTTAACAAGCGTATTAATTCTTTAAACCTTGGCTTAGCTGCGTCAACTGAATTTGGAAACACGAAAGATGCTTTAACGAGTGTTGGCAACAATTTGCTGCGTTTAAACCCTTATATCCGCTTACAGGTTAAGGGGGCTAAAATTACCGCAGGCGTTAACTTCGTTCAGGAATTTGGTGCCTATAGCAGCACGAAGGTATTCCCCGCGGTTACGGCCGACTTTACGCTGATTCCTGATTATTTACAGGTTTTTGGCGAAGTTAAAGGAGATGTAAACAGAAACTCATTAAAAAACTTTACCGATGAAAACCCATGGCTAAACAGTAATATCCTGGTTAAAAATACTGTAGAAAAATTAAGTTTCAGCGCGGGTGTTAAAGGTACAGGCGGACCTGGCTTTGGTTACAAAGCCCGTATCTATGTAAAACAGTTTGATGATATGCCTTTGTTTGTAAACAACTTCACCGACTTTAATAAGTTCGATGTCATTTACGATTTCGGAAAAACAAAATTAACTGGTCTGGAAGGCGAAATTTCAGTTCAGGTAAGCGATGCTTTAAAATGGACCGGAAAATTAAACCTGGACGATTGGAAGCCGGCTTCTGAAACCTACTCCTGGTTTAAGCCGGGCTTAAAAGTGAGTTCGAACTTTATGTATACTTTCAACAAAAAACTAAGCTTTAATGCTGGTGTAGTCATTCAGGATGATGTAAAAGCTAAAGTATATACAGGTGCGCCGGTTCCTGCTTCACAATATGTAATTCCGAACCCGGGCATAGAACTTATTGAGACCGTTAAAGGATATGTAGATTTAGGCCTTGGTGCAGATTACAGGATCAATAAAAAATTCTCTGTTTTTGCTAAAGCAAACAATATTTTAAACAACAACTACAGCAGGTATTTATATTACCAGGCAAACGGATTTAATATTTTCGGCGGATTGACTTATTCTTTTTAAGCAGCTATTTAAGCGTACAAAAAATGCCTTTCCAAATCGGGAAGGCATTTTTTTTTAGGGTTTTATTTGGCATGTACTTTAATATCATGATCGCCAGCCCATTGATTAATGTCTTGTTTATTCAACGCCGCTGCCATTAATTCGGGAAACAGATCAGGCGTACAGGCAAAAACAGGTACGCCCAGCGACGATAGAAATTCGGCATTGTGGTGATCAAAAGCTGTTGAGCCATCATCATTAAGCGCCAAAAGTGTAATCAGTTGTACCCCATTGTTAACCAGCTGTGCAGCCATATTTTTCATTGCTTCCAAATTCCCGCCTTCGTATAAATCGGTAATCAGTATCAATACCGTATCCAACGGCTTTGTTATTATCTGAGCACAATAGGTTAATGCCTTATTGATATCGGTACCTCCTCCGAGCTGAACACCAAAAAGCAGATCAACCGGATCATGTAGCTCCTCGGTTAAATCAGCAACTTCGGTATCAAAAACCACCATTTTGGTATTAATTGCCGGAATTGAAGCCATTACGGCGCCAAAAATCCCTGAATAAACTACAGAGGTTCCCATCGATCCACTTTGATCCAAACAGAGCACAATGTCTTTCATCGATTTCCGTTTCCGTCCATAACCGATTCGGATTTCAGGAATAATGGTTTTATATTCAGGTTGGTAATGTTTAAGGTTCCGTTTAATGGTTTCGGCCCAGTTGATCTCGTTATGTTTGGGCCTTCTGTTCCTCGCTGAACGGTTAAGACTCCCAATGATGGCCTGTTGGGTTGGCGTCATTAATTTCTGCATCAGCTCATCAACTACTTTTTGAACCACTAAACGTGCCGTTGCCTTTGTTTTTTGAGGAATAGCCCGGCCTAAAGTCATTAAGTTTGCCACCAAATGAACGTCAGGCATAAGTGTTCCGAGTATCTCTGGCTCGTTGAGCATAGAAGTAAGATTAATCCGTTTAATAGCATCTTGCTGCATTACTTTTACTACAGTTTGTGGAAAGTATTCACGGATATCACCCAGCCATCTCGAAACATTTGGCGATGAAGGTCCTAAGCCACCTTTCCGATCTGAGTTATATAAAGCCTCCAAAGTATTGTCGATGCCGGTTTCCTGCTTTGTGAGCAGTACATCCAGCTCCTGCCGGGTTTGCCCGCCCAATATCAATCTCCATCTTTTTTCTAGTTCTTCTTGCATAGCTTAAGTTTAAAAACCAAGTATTTTTTCGAGTACAGGCAAAACCATTTCCGCCCGCGCTACATCAACTTCATCCTTCTGAGTAAAGCTTCTGCCTAACGTCGGTGCCTGCTTAACCTTTTGTGCAATACTATTTTTTTCGGATGGGGTATAAGTGGCAAAGGTTCTTCTCAACAGTGGAACAACCTCTAAAAATACTTCAGCACTTACTTCCGATAACCAGTTATTCAGAATTTCCCAAATTTCGTGGTCAAAGACTAAAACCGTTGCTGCATCTTTTAAAAAGCCTTCTATCCACAAGGCAGAATATGATGGATCATTACCCCCAGAAAGTGCCCTGCTAAATTCCAGGGCAGTTTCCTCTTTACCAATTACTTTTGAATCGTACAATAGTTTACAGCAGGTCCCATGAACCAGCGGTACCACATTTTTTTGTTTTAATACTGTGGCAAGGGTTTCGAGCCAAGCGTTTTTCATCATCTCATCGTCCAAAAACAAAATCGCTTTGTTTACAGCTTTGATCTTATCTGCAACAAGAACAGACTGCTCTTCATCAATTCCGAAACAGCTCGATGGCAAACCTGCATTTAAACGAAAAAAGATCGATTGTAGAATAGCACCTATGGTTTCCTGATCAGTTTTACGAACGTTGCCATAGCGGCTTACTTCCGTTAATGGGATAAATGCATCCATTAGCATGGCGATATCTGATGTCATCGCAGCCAGTTCATCCATCCTCGTCAACAATATTTGTACACCTTCGTGAAGATCAGCAGGTAGTACTTTGCTTACCAGTTCAGTGATCTGGGCAAGGTGTCCACAGTTAGATGAAATATGTTTCAGGTAATGGTTACAGGCCGATTCAACCGTATTGCCCCAAGGCGCTTTTTCGAGTAGTGCTATGGACAGCTCGGGATACCAGAGCAATAGCCACTCTTCCTTAAAAGTACCTTTACCCGAAATATATCTTTGCTTTGCCCATTTAATATCCAATATCAGCAAGCGATGGAACAGGATACTTTTTTGCAGACCATTTGTTTCCCTTAAATCTAAATTAAGTATTTTTTCTTCGTTGATTACTTTTAGGCGCAGGCTTTTAACCTGTTGTTCAAAATCTTTCTGCAGGGGTACCTGTGGAATTCCCGCTGGTACAGATCCCATATCGTTACCGATAATCAGTTCCGATCTGATTAGTTGCATCTGAATATCATCGCCCATACACATTACTGTTTGGGTGGCTTCATTGAGTTCTTTTAAGCCAGCTTTGCTTAGATTTCTTAATGCTGCCAGGGTATTAGCCAGCCTTACAGCCTCAATAATGTGTGCGGAAGAGATGTCGATTTTGTTACTCCTGAAAACATTGGCACTATAAGTTAACCACCTTGTGCCATCATCATTTTGGTTGTTCCAGATATGCTTGTACCAGCCAGGCGAATCCAAACCAGCACCATACCCACTTTCGAAAGCAAGGCGGTCATTCGTCCAGGGAATCCATGTAGTTTCGATTTTAGTTTTAGGCAAATTTTTTAACAGTGCATCATCATCCTTTTGTTTGGGCATATTCTGCAAGGCAGGTACATGCCAGGCTCCACATATTACCGTAATTGAACTATACATTTCACGTTCTGCCTGCCTGATGCCTCTACGCATAAATGCCTCACGGATTTTTTCAACCTTGTTATTCTCTGTTAGCCCCTCCCTTAATGCGCCTATAGCCTCTCCTATTGATGCAAAAACATCCTCGGGTTGCTTTGCAATCTCGAAATGATGTTCCCACCACTCTTCCTGATCATCGAAACCAGCAATCTCAGCCAGATGGGATAACGGATTTTTAGTAACAGGAATAAAGTCCGCTACTTCATCTGCCATACCTATATCAGGTGTAGCATTTTCGGGCGATTCCTCTGCAGGCACTTCTACCAGTTTATGGGTAAGGGGCATATCGATAAACCTTACCGGAATTTTATTTTTCAAACCATAAACAATGGCCTGCCACTCTGGCGAAAATTCTGCAAAAGGATAAAACACGGATTGTTTCGGATTATCAGGCACATAAGCCAATAAGGCAACCGGCGGTTTCATTTCCTGATCGCCCACCCACTTTAAAATAGCCTCTCCCTCTGGTGGACCTTCAACCAATATCACATCGGGCCTGAGGTTTTGCAGTGCTTCCAGAACATGGCGGGCAGATCCGGGGCCATGGTGCCTGATTCCTAAAAGATGAACAGACATATTAAACGATATCTCTACAAGCCCTATAAATGTCTTTCCATCCGTCTTTTTGTTTCAGAACGGTTTCCATGTATTCCTGCATCACAATTTTATCTTGTACAGGATCTTTGATTACCGAACCGATAATGCCGCTGGCAATATCATCAGCTTTTAAAGATCCGTCGCCGAAATGATAGGCCAATGCCAATCCATTATTCATTACGGAAATGGCTTCTGCCGTACTTAGCGTGCCTGACGGCGATTTCAGTTTGGTTTTACCATCAAGCGAAACACCGTTACGGAGTTCCCTAAAAATGGTTACGATCCTCCTGATCTCTTCGGTTATCGATTTTTGAACAGGCAGGTTAATTGACGTGCTAAAACTGGCCACCCTTTGTTCAACAATATTAACTTCTTCCTCAATTGAAGTAGGTACAGGTAAAATAACCGTATTAAAACGTCTTTTTAGTGCGCTTGAGAGTTCATTTACTCCTTTATCCCGGTTATTTGCGGTTGCAATTACGTTAAAACCCTGCACCGCCTGCACCCGCGTATTTAGTTCGGGTATGGGTAACATTTTTTCGGACAGAATGGTAATCAGTGAATCCTGAACATCGGCTGCAATTCTGGTAAGCTCCTCAATACGTACAATCTTGCCTTCTTTCATTGCACGCATTACAGGTGTTTCTACAATGGCTTCTTTAACCGGACCTGCTGATAATAACATGGCATAATTCCAGCCATAACGTACCGCTTCCTCACTGGTACCTGCCGTACCTTGTATCACCAGATTAGAATCGCCGGTAATCGCAGCAGTAATGTGTTCTGAAACCCATGATTTGGCCGTACCTGGTAAACCATATAACAATAAAGCCCTATCGGTAGTTAACGTCGCTACAGCGATTTCCATCAGCCTTCTGTTACCAATATATTTTGGGGTTACCTCAAAACCATTCCCCAGTTTTTTGCCCATTAAATAATCGATCACGGCATGTGGCGATAACTGCCAGTTTACGGGTTTTACATGTTTATCTTGCTTTTTTAATTCTTCAATTTCCTGCTTAAACTGTTGTTCGGCAGCTTGTCTTAATACGTTATTCTCCACGCTAATTAGATTTTAAAATTTTAGTGTTTGCCTCAACTCGATATAGCGAACCATCGCTACTACCTGGTTACTGAAATATTTTGCCTGATAATGGTCTGAAGCCGGTGTTTCGAATTTTTTCATGAGTGGTAACAGGCTATCAGGCATTGATAAAGCCAGCTTTTGGTAAACGTTGGTGTGGATTGCATAAGGATTATCAGATAGTTTTTTAAAAATCCGTTCTGCAATAACCTTTTCTATAATATCATAACTTTCCAAAAGCAAATCCAATACCCTGTTGAAATCAGTTTCGAGTAGTTCTTTAATAAAAGTCGTCCGCTCTTTAGGATTAACATACTTTAGCAGTTCGATTCCATTCTCAATGCCTGATTCAAGCAGTTTTTTACTTAATAACCCATCTTTAAAATGAATTGCTGTATTTTTCAGAAAAGGTTTAAAAACCTCAGCATTTTGATCGCCTAATACCAGTTTCAGCCAATCTTCTACCGAAAGGTTAAATTTTGAAGCCAGCGTCCCGATATCGATAAACTCAAAAATCTGGGCCACCCAAAAAACAGCGTCATCAATACCTTTTTGTGAACTGATTTTCTCCAAACCATATTTAAACAATTCATCACCCGGTGTAACCCCAGGATCAATAGTCAAAACCTTTTTCTTTGCAATAAGCATTACCCGTTCTTCTTTAACGGAAAGGCTATTGATAAGATAGTTTAAAAATAGCTGATTTACTGCGGTACCTGGCACTAATTTAAGCAGGTAAACAGCAATATCTCTTACTTTTTTGCTCTTATCGTTTAAAACTGACATTAAAAAAGTTTCATCGTTGATGGAAAGATTGATTTCCAATAAAGCGATAAATTCGGCTCTTACATTTGCGTTTTCCTGTTGCAGATCAGCTAATAACGCCAAAGCGTCTGATGGCGCCTCTGCTCTTAAACCCGCAAAATAGTTTAGGCGCCATTCCAGGTTACCTGTTTCCCAATCCTGCCCTGACGAAACGGAATCAAAAAGTTCCGCCCAGTTTTTATTGATGCCTGCCAGCCACTTTCCCGTCTCACCACAGGCTTTTAAGACTGCTTCAGCTTTCCTTTTCTGTAATAAAGCTTTATTTAAAGCAATGGTAACCAGATCTGCACTAAATATTTTATTGGCCTGATTGGTTCGGTAAACCAAGTAATAAAATAACACATCGTCTTTTAACTGGAGTGCTGATTTGATCTGAAAACCAGTAAATGCATCTACTTCGGTTTTTTCTTCATCCGGACAACCTTGCTGAGCACCGCTATAAACATCAGGAATCCTACCTGATTCGTGATACAGGAAATTTACCGCAGCATTTTTCAAAAAAGCATCTTCCTTATCTACCTGCCCGGCTATAATTCGGTTACCTATTCCGACTAAATCGGGAATTGGATCAAACGTCACTTTATCAGTGCCTAAAAGGGCTGTTTTTATAATTTTCTGATCGCTCATTTTATCGGGTAATGTTTATAATTTATAAAAACTGAAGCTAAGTTGAACTGCTCATTGTGATAAATACCAAAGCATAAGAAAGAATTACCCTTGGTGATGGAAAGGATTAGCCAACATTCATCTTCAGAATTACTCAATAAAATGAGTTTCTGATCCGAATCAACTAAAAACCATGTTTCGTTTTCAAAAACGAGCTTTACAGAGGATAGTAAAAAAGGAATTTCTTCTGCAAACGGATTGATGGCTAATAAATCCGAAACGTGCCTGAAAAGATCCGCAATATTACTTTGCGTTTCTGGAAAGAACAGAACATTTTCTTTTTTAACTTCACCTTTAAATAAGGCTCTTAAAGGTGTGGGCGAAGGATAAAATGCAAGCGCTGCATGAACAACATCTCCCGGTATTAAATTATTGGCATTAGCCTGAATCGTAGTATAGAAATTAATAATAAGTGCATAACACTTGGTTTTTTCACCGTAAAGCCAGATTTTCTCCGTTTTCAGATTATTATCTTCGGTAGTGTCAATCGATAGTACACACCAATCGTCAGTTATACCTGTGTTCGCCAGTATTTCCTCTTTTGATATATTCCACCCAACCAGCGACCTTACTTCCTGTTTAAGATCTTCCGGAAGCAGTTGCTGATTTTTATAGGCCTCTGTAAGCAGGTAAGTTTTGCTTAGCGATTTGACCAGTACTTTTTGCCAACCCTCTTTGTAAAAATTAATATTATTCAATCTTTTAAGGTTATTAGCTAAACCACCAGCCTGTGCATCTACCATCCTTGCAACTATATTCTTGTTAAAATCATAGGCATTCTGTGGAATATGCATGATACCGCTACGCACTAAATCTTTAATCCACAACCTAAGTTCCTCGATACCTGAATCAACTTTTTTAGTCCTCGCCTCTATTCTCTTTTGCTGGGCTTTCTCATCTACTACTGCATCTTCTTTAGGTTTTTTTTCTTCCTGTTTCGCAGAACGTTTATTGATCCACTCTTCTACATGTGGCGCCATATTCTCTTCACAGGAAAAAACAGATGAATGAGAAACATATAGAAAAAGTAGCCCCAAGCCGTGTTTACAAGGAAATTTCCTGCTGGGACAAGAACACTTAAAAGCAAGATTAACTAAATCGATAATGGTTTTATACGGTGTTTTACCACTCCCCTGACAATCACCCCAAAGTGCTTTTTCGTGAGCAGCCGTAACTACCCATTTCGATGGCGTAGCTAATGCTTTCCCTGCTTTTACAGATGCATCATCGGGAGCAAACTTTAAAATCTGTTCGTGCGTAAACTTCATCCTTCTTTAATGAGTTTATCCGGATGCATTCTGGAAATTGAGGATTGGGTTTTACTGTATATTTTTTTCATTTGAGCGTACCATCTAGTTAGTATAAGTTAAAACCAAATATAAAAATTACTTATAATCCTTAACATGCCTCACTAAAAATTCATCAAAATATAATATATCAAGTGTATTTGTTTATTTTTAGTAGACGATTATTCGTTATGTAAAACAAAAGGAACTATTAGGACGAAGCTAGAGACAAGCAAGTTAAGGCAGATATTTTGAATTATTTGATTTTTTTACTGCAGCTCAATATTTCAATGTATAAAAATCTGACTGGCAGCTACTTCTCCCCTTGTAAAACCACACACCAAGCCTATTTTTAACGTGTTTACCGAAACGTGTACCCTACTCCAATCCTAAAAAAATGATTACGCTGTTTAAAAGAACCCAAACTATTACTTAGCTTGTATGGGGTTAACCATTGGTAGCTGCCATTAACATCAAATCGTTTAATATGGATGCTGATGCCCCCTGTAATTCCGATGTTTACCCTATTGTTTACGGTATTGGTATTAACTAAGATAGAGTCGATTTGCTTGCTATGGTATAACGTATCGCGCGGATTGACTATTGGATTTAATTTGGTGATTCCTATAGATTGCTTGCCTACAAAACTAACTATCGGACCAGCTTTCAAATCGATATGCTTTGATAACTTATACGCAGCAACTAATGGAATATCCATTGTAATCAATTTTCGAGTTGTAGCAATGATAAGCGGTGGTACCGAGTCTGGTCGGTAATAACTCGGACGTGTAAATTCCCCTGCAATTTTTTGGTTACTGTTGGCATTTAAACCAACTGTAAGTTGCCAGTTTTTATTGAATGCATAGGAACCAAATACACCTATATAAAAACTATTATTTCCTTTTTGCACATTCATCCCGGACGTTAAACCATAACTATACTTTGGATCAATAGAACCGTTTTGTTTGGTTTTATTCGTTCTGATTTTAGGCAAGCTGATATTTGTTTCCTTTTGATTTTTACCATTAGCAATACGTTCAACTTTTTTACCGTAATGCCGTGTTCTGTCATCTTGATTCCCTGATGAATGTTGAAAATCATGAGCTTTAACTACCGGTATTGCTATATGCTGAATTTTTAGGGGAAGATCAATATAGGATGTAACTCCTTGTTGATATCGCTTTGGCCACGATAATAATTTGCCGCTTTTCCCAAATAAGCTGTCCTCCTTTTGATCAGTATTGCTGATGACTTCCACTTTTGAACTGGATTTCAGGCTTATCTTATTTAAATCTTCAATTGATTCGACCCGATTAGACTCTTTTGCAACGAAATATTTGTTGTTTAAAGGAGTAACTTCATTTGCTTTCATGGTTATTGAAGCGCTGTTTTCCATTTGCCCGGCCGGTTTTTGCAGCTCCGAAGCATCATCGCCAACAAATTTATTTTGCTCCACACCTGCATTTAATGAGTCCTCTGCACCATTGAGGCTATCTCTGATTATCGTACTGTCAGCTATTTCATTATAATTTAATACCTTATTGCTATCCACAAGCATCGAATCCGAAAAGACCGATTTAACCTTCTTTTCTATTTCATTCTGCTTATTGTCCGATTTTTTAAGTGCGAAGTAGCCCACAGTGGAGGCTGCAGCAGCTACAGAGAAGGTATATCCTATTATTTTAACTACTTTTAATAGTTTGGTGCCTGTTGATAAATGTGGTCCGTGGCTACCACCCGTACCGATCGGCATTTTTTCATTGAGCAGTTTCTGCATACCTGTCCATGAGGCATCAGCATCATCCTTGACAGGCAAACCATCAAATTTATCGCGCCAGAGTTTATGATACCATGCTGAATTTTTCATTTCTTTTTCGTTTTTTCAGTTGGTTTATCAATGGCTGAGGACGCTAACATTTCCCTCAACTGTTTCTTCGCTTCAGAGAGATGCCACCTTGAGGTGCTCTCGGTAATATTCAAATGTTCCCCTATCTCCTTATGCGAATAGCCATCTATAACCGAAAGGTTAAAAACCAGCTGCGTAGCGGCTGGCAATAAGCGTATCAATTTGAGGAGATCTTCAACAAAAAGTTTATCTAATACTGAGGGTTGAATAAAGATTTCTTCTATTTCATCCGGACTAACGGTTTCATTAAACTTGGCTTCTCTTCTGCCAATATCGATGCATGATCTCACCATTACCGTTCTGATCCAGGCTCCAAATTCTCCTTTTTTTGCATCGAAGGTTTGGATGTGCTGAAAAATCTTCAAAAAGCCGGTGTTTAGTGCATCTTGTGCCAAATCATCAGATTTTAAATAACGGAAACATATACGCAGCATATCGGCATAGTAAAGTTTATAGAGCCCCTCCTGTGCTTGCCGCTCATTAGCTTTACAGCCTTTGATCAGTTTAGTATCTTGCTTAGAAAAAAGGTTCATCCATTTGGTTCGGTAAGCGGTTTTTCTTCATCGTGTTGTAAGAGGATTACGAGGTGAATATGAAAAACGCTGGGTTAAAATTAATTTATTTTTTGCTACGCTATTTTATTTTCGACCAAGCGTTTATAACAATGCCTTCGTATAAGTTTATAAAACCTGTTATATGCGCCATACCGAAAGCTACAATAGACATGATGAATGGTATAACACACATTTCCCATCTGAAAGTGCTAAAACCGTTTTTTATGAACGAGCCATGGCCACCGGCAAAAATAATATAGCTTATTGGCTTCAAAAACTATTCTTTAACTGTATTGATCCGCTTTTAGCAAAAAAGAAACAACGTTGGCTTACCATAGGTGATGCTTATGGATTTGATGCGCAATACATCCTTAGCTCAGACAATAGTGTATTGGCAACCGATCTCAATACAGATTTTCTAAATATTGCACTAAAAAGAGGGATTATTGATGCCTGTGCTGCGGAGAATGCAGAAAAACTTACACAAGAAGACAATAGTTTTGATTTTGTACTTTGTAAAGAATCCTATCACCACTTTCCAAGGCCCTATGCTTCCATGTACGAAATGATCAGGGTAGCCAAACATGGCGTAATCGTTATAGAGCCACAAGATCCGGTAATCAAGATGCCACTGCTATTGATGTTAAGCAATCTTCTGAACCGGAATGCGCATTTTTTAAATAAATTATGGAATAACCGCTTTTCATTTGAGCCGGTCGGAAATTTTGTTTATAAGGTTTCAGAAAGAGAATTTGAAAAGTTAGCAGCTGGTTTAGGCCTGCCTCTAATCGGCTTTAAAAAGATTAATCCAAATTACTGGTTTAAAGGAGCAGATCTGGTATCAACCGAGCGCTATAGTAAAAAGTTTTTCTTTATCAGATTAAAGAAGTTTATCCTTGATGTTCTTGTCAGGATAAAAACCATGCCCTCGCAGGTATTAGCCACCGTTATTTTTAAACAGTTGCCGGATGAGTGTACAATAGCGCTCCTCAAGAAAAATGGATACCATCTCGTTCAAATTCCACAAAACCCTTATTTAGATCTTCCAACCATTACCAAAATATGAGAACCAAAACAACCGTAATAACCCTTTACATCTGCTCCTTTTTAACTTTAGCAGCTTTTTTAATGCTCACTTACTTTTATTATCCGCTTATAAACTGGAGCGATTTTTTTGCTGCCGCCAGCCTGTTTCTTCCCGTAGCAACCGGATTGCTTGTTTCAGCATTACTTCTATTCCTGGGTATATACCTGGCTATTAAAGCAATTAATCATCGAAAAGAAAAAAAACATGTGAGATACTTTTGAGCAAGGATGCGATTTACATGATTAATATTTGTATGCGCTGTGATGTTTAACCTGATAATTTTTACCGCTACAAACAACATTTGAGCAGGATAGCCTCGGTTCTCCTGCTTTTTTTATTATCATTACATCACAACATTAGGCATTAACCCGATTATATTGATCTTGTCATTTGCTTACTCGCATACCATTTCTATCTTTGCAACCGTTATCTTTGCACGGATACAGCTATACGTTTAAAGGACTGTAGTTTCTTCATAGTTGAAACAACAATCTGTACCGGTTTTTGTCCCCTTTTAAAATAGGATGTATAATAGCATCCACAGACACTATTTGAAGGTAAAATATAATTTTTAATTTAAAACGCTTAATTTTACCCGAATGGATATCTTATCATACCTGTTGGCACTCTTGCAGCAACGCAAAGAAGTTGGTATTACCGGCTTGGGCACCTTTTATAAGAAAAAATACCCTGGAAGATACGATAAGGAAAAGCAAACGTTTTTGCCTCCAGGCTATACGCTCCGGTTTTCCGAAGAAGTAACCGAACAGGAAGCTTTGGCTAACTTTATTTCAACTAAACTCAATATTACAAATGAAGATGCCCTTAATCGCATTGCAAAGTTTGTTGAAGTAGTAAATGAAAAACTTGAAGTAGACCACGAGGCCGAACTTAAAAATACCGGACGCTTATTTTTTACTGAACAAGGTTTAGCTTTTGAACCAGTTAAAGACATGAATTATGGTTCGGAATTTTACGGACTTCCACCGCTGGAAGAAACGATCGTTGAAGAGGTAAAAACAGATTTACCAAAGAACGAAGAGGAAGAGGTTTATGACGAAATTGCGGAGGCGCCAGTTGCACCATCTCCTTTTGAGAATAAGTCATACCAGGCTCCTGTAATCGAAAATGTAGAACTGGATGAAGTAAAAGACGATCTTAAAAACACTTTAAAACATACAAGAACCGATACATCAGCAATTACTGAAGCACCTGAATTTATTAAAGAACAGCATGAAGAACATCCAAACCGTTTTGGCCATACACCAGAACCGGAAGTAGAAAGTATTGCTGCTGATCGGCAGACCAGTGAAACGCAAGAACCTGCTGAAACCGAAGAAACGATAAAGTTTATCAGGGAAGTAGAGGTCCCTGAATCAGTTATAGCGCAACACGAGGAACATCCCAACCGTTTCGGCCATGCACCAGAATCAGAGCTAGAAAATATTGCTGCTGAGCACCGTGCCGTTGAAGATAGTCAAACGAATAAAACCCAACAGGTAAAAGATACCGGCGTACCCCGCCCGGTTGAAGACGTTAACCAGGTTGGTGTTCCTGCATCGATAGCAGAACAGCATGAGGAAAATCCTGACCGTTTTGGGCATACCCCAGAAGCAGAAAAAAATGCAGAAGCAGCAGGCCCTGAACCGATTCTACCCCCACAAGATTATTCGGGCCGTTTTTCATTGAGGCCAGAAACGGATGAGCCAAAAACATATATTAATTTAGAAGAGGAAATTAAAAAAGAAGAGCCCGTAATTGAGGCACCAGCCTTTATAAAAGAACAGCATGCTGAGCATCCAAACCGTTTTGGCCATGACCCGCTCGAACACAGCAATGAAGCTAGGCAAGGTATGTCTGCCTGGTTAATGATTACAATTGCAATTGTGGCTTTGCTTGTGGTTGCGGCAATAACCTTTTTGATTAAGCCCGAGTTATTTACAGGAGAAACAACCGGTACTGAGAAACCTGCACAAGTAATTATTGATTCGCCTAAGGTTTCAGTGGATACTTTGAAAGCGAAACAGGATTCAATAGCCAAAACCGATAGTATATTAAAGGCTAATCAGGTTCAGCAAAAAACAGATACCGTTAAAAAAGAAGTGGTTAAACCTGTGGCTAAGCCAGCTATCGAAACGCCTAAAGGAAACAAAGTTGTACCAAACACTGGTCCTTCTACGTTCTATGTTATCGCAGCATCTTTCCAATCAGAAAAAAAGGCGCTTGTTTTTATCAAACAAATGGAAAAAATTGGTTTAAAGGCTGAAATAGCATCTGTTCCGGGCCGTTTAAAAAAGGTGAGTATAGCAAGCTTCAGCACAGAAAAAGAAGCTAAAGAGCAAAAAGATATTTTAGAGAAAAAACTTAAAGGCAAAGGGTATTTCGTACAACAAAAACACAACACACAACCATAATGATAACTTTATTAATTCAGGACACCACACAAGCATTGCAAGACACAGCAAATGCAATTAACCAAACATTAACACAACCACAGCAAGAACTCCATTTTATCGATCTGCTTTTTAAAGGCGGATGGGTAATGATTCCGTTGGCTTTTTTGGCTTTTTTGGCTTTGATTATTTTTGTTGAACGTTATTTAACCATTAAAAAAGCCACAAAAGATGAGGCTAACCTTATGGCGCAAACCCGGTCTTATATCCAATCCGGAAATTTAGATGGCGCCATGTCGCTTTTAAGAAATAACAACTCCCCTCTTTCGCGCATGTTGCAAAAAGGTTTAAAACGCATTGGCCGCCCGATTAAGGATATTGAAGGCGCAATTGAAAATGTGGGTAAATTAGAAGTTTCTAAATTAGAGAAAAACATCAGTATCCTGGGTATTGTTGCAGGTATTGCGCCAATGCTCGGTTTCGTAGGTACAATTGTGGGGGTAATTACCATTTTCCACCAGGTATCGATTAAGGGAGCAATTGAAATCGGAACAATTTCCGGTGGTTTATATACCAAAATGATTACCTCTGCAACCGGATTAATTATCGGGATTATTGCTTATGTACTCTATCATATCTTAAATATTATGGTTGAAAAAATCATTCTTAAAATGGAGACCGATGCAATTGATTTTATTGATTTACTAGAAGAACCGGGCAAATAATGAATTTACGCAAAAGAACAAAAGGATCGGTAGAAGTACATACTTCAGCGTTGAACGATATTATGTTCTTCCTGATGCTGTTTTTCTTATTGGCCTCTGCAGTAGTCAATCCTACAGTAGTAAAATTATTGTTGCCACAATCATCAAGCGGACAGCAATCTACCGCCAAAAAAGCAGTTACCGTTACAATAGACGAAAATTTAAAATATTTCGTTGAAAAGAAACCGGTGAGCATTGAGGAATTAGAGCCTACCCTGGCATCATATCAAAAGCTGGCACCAGATATGACCATACTTTTATATGTATCGCGCAATGTAACTTATCAGGATGGATTTGTGGTGAACGATATTGCCAATAAACTGAAATTGAAACTTGTTGTAGCCGTTGAACCTAAAAAATAATGAACTACAAAGCACACAACGTACCTCAGGAGGAAAACAATTATCCAAAGGCCATTGCTATAGCAAGTGGTATTATGGGATTTTTGTTATTGATCAGCTTTTTTATTGTGATTGGTTCATTCCAACCACCTGAAGAAGTAGGTATGGGCGGCATGGTGGTAAATTACGGAACTTCGGCAGAAGGTATGGGCGATGATTATACCAGCATTGAAGAACCATCTGCGGATCCAAATGCGAATGGTAAAGCGCCTGAAAAGGTAACACCTGAAGAGAAGGTTACACCAAATACCGCTACCGAAAGCAGTGATAAAGAGGTACAGACACAGAATACCGAAGATGCCATTGCCGTAAATACCAAACCCACAAAAGCTACAACAACTGCACCTACGCCTGTTACAGAAGATAAACCTGCTAAGCCGGTAATTAACCAGAATGCACTTTACAAAGGCAAGAAAAATACCGGTCAGGGACAAGGAGACGGCACCGGAAAAACGCCAGGCAACCAGGGTGATAAAGATGGCGATCCGTTAGCATCAAATTATGGTGAAGGTGGCTCGGGAAATGGGAACGTACAGCTATCTTTAGCCAGCAGAAAATTTATCGATATCCCCAGAATACAAGATGATGGACAGAGCGCAGGAAAAATTGCCGTCCAGATCCGCGTAGACAAAAATGGCAAAGTTGTACAGGCACGCGCCGGAGCTAAAGGTACAACCTTATCTGATTTAGCCCTCTGGAGAAAATGCGAGCAGGCTGTATTGGGTGCAAGTTTAAACAAACTGGAATCCGCTCCAGATGTACAAACCGGAATTGTGATGTTTAATTTTAAAGTTAAATAATTTTTATTGTGCTGTCAGATATCACTATCTGACAGACTATATTTGTTCAAAAGCTTGATAGGATTTCTTAACGATTAATGATGCATGAGTATCATCTAAACTATAAGTCAGATGGCAACTTCCTTACCCATCAGCCTCCATATTCTTAGTCTCACAGAAAATAGATTTCAAGTACTATCGCACCAATGTAACCGAGCCTTTTTTAGTTATTTTCTTGTTTTCTTGTGTCGTAAATGATGCCATCCAGAAATAAACACCAACCGGAAGAGGCGCTCCCTTGTAATCGCCATTCCATGCATCGTAGAGTTTATTCGAAGAAAATATAATCACTCCTCTCCTGTCGAAAATCTGCAGCTGGAAATTATAAGCCCTGCTTCCTTCTCTCGCTTTAAAGCTATCATTTACATTGTCGGAGTTAGGACTAAATGCTGTTGGAAATGAAATATCATTACAAGCCTCTGTTTCTAAAGCAACACTTAGCTCATCTACTATACAACCATTAAGTTTCAAGATCGAAAAGGTATGATTGCCTTCATATAATCCAGAAAAAGTATAATTACCCGGATAAATGACACCATTGTACCTGATGTTATAGTCAGCCGAATGATTACCAATCAAAAAGGAAATTTCACCGGTTAAATCACAAACAGGATTTTTTGCATTAACAACAATACCAGGCTTTGTTAAAGAGTAATCTGGAACTATTACAGTTCTATATACTGCAGGTGCCCCACCTGATGCTTTAACCTCAATGTTATAACTACCTGGATTAAGCAGATTAAAAACACCTGTGCTATTAGAAACCGAACCATTGAGCGTAAAAGTATAGGTCTCTGGGATCGGCGGACAATCAATCCTGATAAAACCTTTACCCAAAACGTTACATTCTGGAGTAATTTCAACATTACTGATGATGATTGGGCAAGGTTCATAAACCAATTCTACATCATACTCTTCAATTAGACAGCCCTCTTTACTTAGCACAGTAAAATTGTAATTTCCTACTTCCAGATTAGGAAAATTATAATCATAGGGAAAAATATCATTTTTGAATTTGATCTTATAATTATCACTGCCAGAGAAATCGTTAAATTGAATAGCTCCCTTATTGGTACAGGCAGGATTAATCTTTGTAAAAGAAAAGTCTGGTTGCAACTGTTTATAATCTGGTACATTTACAGTAGTTTCAAACACATCTTCATCAGAAGTAATTTTGACCATGTAAGAACCAGTAGCTAAACTCTTAAATATACCGGTCGAATTACTAGTTGTATTGTTTAATGTATAGGTATAAGCCGCGCTATGTGGTTTTGTTGAAACGCTGATAATACCCTGATGAAAAGCGTCACACTGTTGCACTATATTAACCTTATCAAATTTGATTTTACATTTATCCCGTCCAACAACAATATCCTGTTCATCAACTTTACAACCATACTTGTTTACGATTTCAAAGTGATATGGTCTCCCACCTGATAAATTGGTGATGGTACTATTTATCGGATATAACTTTCCATCGTATTTGATCTGATAGTTGCTGTTTTGTTCAGAGGAACTAAAAGTGATCTCACCCGGCGTTTCACAAAGCTGATTCTTGATCTGCCAATTGTAAATAGGTTTTATCAGATTAACCTCCGGGACATCAACAGTTGTGGTATATGAATCAGATGCGGAACTGATGGAAAGTGTATATTGACCTTTAGATAAGCCAACAAATTTGCCTGTTGAATTGGTAACTCCATTTAAGGTATAGGTAAAATCCTCTAGATGCGGAGCTGTTATTACATCCACATTTGCAGTATTTCCCGAAGCACAATCTTGATTGATATCTAGCCGATCTAATTCTATCCCTATAATACTACCATCTTCAACCATACTGGCAGCATCGAGAATGTTATAAGGAAGGGTTCCTACAACGCCAACCATTTTTCGGTTTTCCATATCGAATTCGATAATATTAGTTTCTGCACCCACATTTGTTAATCCATAAACCGTATTTTTTCGAACACCAGTTGAAACACTAACGATTCCGTAAAGAGATATATTTGGAGGTAGCGGAATATGGAGCACACTTTTATTCGGCTCTTTAATATCAATTTTTACTATGCCCTGGTACGCGGCCATGTAAAGGTCTTTTTTATAAAAACAGACATCTCCGCTGGCAAAGTAATTGAGTAAACCAAAGCTTCTGATTTCCCTGTATTAATGTCGGTACTGAACAAGTAACTAGAGCAATAATATAACTTATTATCAGCCCCGAGTGTCAGCGAATTTGAACCAGACATACCTGAAAATAGGAGCTTGCAATTTTCAATACTATTTTCTTTCACGTCGGCAACATAGATTTGAGAACCATTTAACCAAAATAATTTGTTTTTATTCATGGCGATCGAAAAATACTGATCGCGAGGTGAACAATCTATCATTTTCGTGGATTTTACCCCTTCGGCAGTAATATCTACTTTATAAATATCGCTTCCACCTTTATTATAGTTATAAGAACTAACATAAAATGTTTGTGCAGCAAGATTGAAACTACAGGCTAAGAGCACTAAAAGAAATAGACTAAATTTATTAATCACTATTGAGACCATTAAAATAATAGGCGAATATAAGAGATTATAAAATAAAGTATTGTTTATTGTCGGTATATAAGAGCTGAACCCTAAGTTTATCCAATACACAATCCTCTTAAACGTTTGAAATTGCTTCAATAAAATCTTTCTCATTTCATTTCATAATTACGCCAGTCAACCTATATTTGACGTATATTATGAACTACCAACAAACGCTTAATTTTTTATACAGTAAACTTCCGATGTTTACCCGCGTTGGCGCAGCAGCATTTAAAAAAGATTTAACGAATACCATCATCCTTTGCGAAGCGCTGGATAATCCTCAATATAAATTTAAAAGCATCCATGTGGCCGGAACAAACGGGAAGGGTTCAACATCCCACATGCTCGCCTCCGTATTACAGGCCCAGGGATATAAAACGGGATTGTATACTTCACCCCATCTGAAAGATTTCCGTGAGCGCATTCGCATCAACGGAAAAATGATCAGCAAAACTGAAGTGGTATCATTCGTAAAAGAACAGCAAAAACTCATCGAAAAAACCGAACCTTCCTTTTTTGAAGTAACTGTTGCTATGGCGTTCGATCATTTTGCAAAACATCAGGTAGATGTAGCGGTAATTGAAGTGGGTTTGGGCGGGAGGCTGGATTCTACTAATATCATCACCCCGGAAATTTCAGTCATCACCAATATCAGCCTCGATCATATGAATATGCTCGGGAATACCCTTGCAGAAATTGCACAAGAAAAAGCAGGCATCATCAAAAAGAGTATCCCAGTGGTGATTGGCGAAACGCAAGAAGAATCTGCGCCAGTTTTCATTAAAAAAGCCAACACTGAACACGCGCCGATTGTTTTTGCCGACCAGGTACTAACCACACAGGATCTTAAAGTCAAAAACAATAAACTTTCCGTATCCGTTTATCAGGGAAGAGAAATCAAATATAAAGATCTTCAAAGTGATCTTACCGGAATTTATCAGCATAAAAATATATTATCCGTTCTCCAAACCTTGACTGTGCTGAACGAGAAAACCGAAATTAAAACCGATCAGCAAAGTGTTTACAGCGGCATCAGCCAGGTTAAAAAGCAAACTGGTTTACAGGGACGTTGGCAAACTTTAAGCAGAACCCCTTTGGTAATCTGCGATACGGGGCACAACGAAGCTGGCATTACTGAGGTGGTTAAAAATATTGCCCAAACGCCCTACCAGAACCTGCACATTGTTTTCGGCATGGTTAACGATAAAGACATTTCGAAAGTATTGTTGTTAATGCCAAAAAATGCAACTTATTATTTCTGCAAACCCGCTTTAGAACGCGGTTTAGATGCAGATCGCTTAAAAGAACAGGCTGCTGCATTTGGCTTAACAGGAAAAAGTTTTACATCAGTTCTTGAAGCAAAAGCAACTGCTATTCAATCGGCAAGCCCTAAAGATCTGGTTTTTATTGGTGGAAGCACGTTTGTAGTGGCCGAAGCGATATAAAATCTTTACATTAACTTCAAAGTAGCTTTATCTAAATTCATTACTTTAGCCCTTTAACTAAAGCATAATGAATAAAATATTCCGTTTAATCTTTACCGTTTCTATTTTTTCGATCTCATTTTCATCCGCCCAAACCAAAAAAACAAGCACAACATCTGCCAAAGCATTTCCTGCGGAGGTTGCACGTCCAAAATTGGTGGTAGGTCTGGTGGTCGACCAAATGCGCTGGGATTATTTATACCGCTATTATAACCGCTACACTAATGGTGGTTTTAAAAGGCTGATCAACGAAGGTTTTTCTGTTGAAAACACCTTTATTCCCTATACACCGACATATACTGCATGTGGTCACACTTGCATCTACACGGGTTCAGTTCCAGCTGTTAATGGTATTATCGGTAATGATTGGTACGATCCTGAAACCAGAAAAAATGTTTACTGCACAGAAGATTCTTCGGTTTCTACAGTGGGCAGTACACCTTCATCAGAAGGCAATATGTCGCCAAAAAATATGCTCACCACAACCATTACTGATGAGTTGAGACTGGCTACAAACTTTAAAGGGAAAGTAATCGGTATTTCTTTGAAAGACAGAGGTTCCATCCTTCCGGCTGGTCACGCCGCAAATGCAGCGTATTGGTACCAGGGTAGTACCGGAAACTGGATTACCAGTACCTATTATATGAAAGAGGTTCCGGGCTGGATTGCCGATTATAACAAACTGAAACTCGCGAACAAGTTTTATGCAAAAAACTGGGAAACGCTATATCCGATCAATACCTATGTAAACAGCACAAAAGATGAGAATGCATATGAAGGTAAATCAAGTACATTTCCACACCAGCTAACACAAAACATTGATAAAAATTTCGATGCCATCAGAAGTACACCTTATGGCAATACCATCACTTTAGATTTAGCCAAACTCGCTATTCTTTCCGAAGACCTGGGGCAAGACAACATCACCGACTTTTTAGCAGTAAGCTGTTCTTCTACCGACTATATTGGTCATGCTTACGGACCAAACTCTATTGAAGCTGAAGATACTTACTTACGTTTGGATAAAGATTTCGAAGAGTTTTTCAACTATCTGGATAAAAAGGTAGGTAAAGGAAATTATACTGTATTTCTAACGGCCGACCATGGCGCTGCACATGTACCTGGCTTTATGCAAGAGAATAAGCTACCTGCCGGTGTGGCGAGCGACAGAGAAATTGCAAGTAAATTAAATACCTATTTAAACGATAAATTTAAGTTAGACAATGTCGTATTAAAATCGATGAATAACCAGATCATCTTCGATCATGACAAGACAGACAAAGCAGATATCAGCTTCGATGTGATTAAATCCGCCTCGGTTGAATTCTTAAAAAGACAGGATGGTTTTCAGAATGCGGTAGATATTGCGAAAGTATCGCAGGCAACACTTCAGGAGATCCAGAAGAAAATGATTACCAACGGATACAATGCCCGTAGAAGTGGCGATATTTATTATGTTTTACAACCAAACTGGTTTAATGGTGGCAGCACGGGAACCACACATGGTAACTGGAATCCTTACGACTCGCACATTCCTTTGGTATTTATGGGATGGGGAATTAAGCCGGGCGCAACAAACCAAATGCATTACATGACAGATATTGCACCAACATTAGCGGCTCTACTGCATATCCAAACCCCGAATGGAACAGTAGGTGAACCGATCAATGAAATCACCAATAAATAATACTTAAAAACTATGCCCACCAGCATAGTTTTTTTGTTCTAACGGTATTTATTTAAACTAGCGTCGTCACCCTGAATTCATTTCAGGGTCTCATTAAGGAAAGATGCTGAAATAAATTCAGCATGACGATAGCTTTGGGCAAGAAGCAAAAATTGATCATTATAAATAACTATCAATCGAACTAAAGCTTATATGGTCTCATATGGTAAAAATTGCATTTTTTATTATTTTTGATTATGGCAACGTACACCGCTATCAAACTAACACCTATGCTCGAATCGCATGATATGCCTGCGACATTAAAATTCTATACAGAAATTTTAAAGTTTAACTGTACAGCAAAACTTGATGATCTGAGCTGGTTAAGCCTGAAAAAAGATGAAATAGAAGTCATGTTTTGCACCCCTAACAAACATCGCAATATTCATAAATCCATCATGAGCGGTTCGCTTTACATCAAAACAAATGAAGTAACTGTTCTTTGGGAAAGTTTAAAAGATCATTGTGAAATCTGTTATCCGCCGGAAGATTTCGACTACGGTATGAGAGAGTTTGCTATTTATGACAATAATGGTTATTTACTTCAGTTTGGACAAAATTTATAGCTGAACCAAAAGCCATAACGGTATAGGGTATTCGTGCTTTAAGCAGCATAATTTAGTACATTTGCATACCAAATATATTTGGAAACAAGGATTGGTTACCCGAGCATGCCAGTCCTTTAAATCCCATAGTATGCAACCAGTAGAAATCTATAAACCTAAAAATAAAATCCGTTTTGTAACCGCTGCGTCCCTTTTCGACGGACACGATGCCACCATTAACATCATGCGCCGTATCCTGCAGTCATCAGGAGCTGAGGTTATCCATCTTGGCCACAACCGTTCGGTTGATGAGGTGGTGAACTGTGCCATTCAGGAAGATGTACAGGGTATTGCGATGACCTCCTATCAGGGCGGACATATTGAATATTTTAAATATATGTATGATCTTTTACAGGAAAGAGGATCGGGTCATATTAAGATATTTGCAGGTGGCGGCGGCGTGATTCTACCTTCAGAGATTGAAGAATTACAAGCCTACGGAATTACCAGAATCTACTCTCCTGATGATGGACGTAAAATGGGTCTGCAAGGCATGATTAATGATATGCTGATACAAACTGATTTTGTAACCAAAACAGACATTGGCAATGATCTCAAAAGCATCTCCACGGAAGATATCAAAGCTATAGCTGGTGCCATTACTGTTGCAGAAAATGATCCTGAAGCTGCTCAAAAATTTGTTGACGAATTAAAGCGTTTATCCCAGAATAACAATGCTCCTGTTGTAGGTATTACCGGAACCGGTGGTGCAGGAAAATCATCCTTGGTTGATGAATTGGTCCGTCGATTCCTGGTTGAAGTAAAAGATAAAACCCTGGCTATCATTTCGGTCGATCCTTCAAAGAGAAAAACAGGAGGTGCCTTACTTGGCGACCGCATCCGTATGAATGCGATTAATAATTCAAGAGTTTACATGCGCTCATTGGCAACCCGACAGGCCAACCTGGCTTTATCAAAAAACGTACAGGAAAGTATCGACATCTGTAAGGCTGCAGGTTATGATCTGATTATTGTAGAAACCTCTGGCATTGGCCAGTCGGACACCGAAATTACCGAACACTGTGATGTTTCATTGTATGTGATGACGCCTGAATTTGGGGCAGCTACACAACTCGAAAAAATCGATATGCTAGATTTTGCTGATCTGGTAGCGATTAACAAATTTGATAAACGAGGGGCTTTGGATGCACTAAGGGATGTGCGTAAACAATATAAGCGCAACCATAACATTTTCGATGCTAAAGACAATGAAATTCCAGTGTATGGTACCATGGCTTCCCAATTTAATGATCCGGGAATGAATAACCTGTTCGTCGCTTTGATGGATCAGATTAAATTAAAAACCGGAACTGATTTTAAGGCCAAAATGGAATTAACCTCCGATCAGTCAGAGAAAATTTACATTATTCCTCCAGATCGGATCAGGTATTTAGCAGAAATTGCAGAGGCAAGCCAAACATACAATGATTGGGTAGAGAAACAGGTTACCATCGCACGTAAAATGTACCAGCTTAAAGGGGTAATAGACTTATTGGGAGAGACTAATCCACTATCTTTAGAAAAAGATTCTCAGAATGAGATATCAAAAAACCTAAAGGCAAGCTATGAATTCTTCGAAGAGCAATTAGATGGCGAATGCAAACGCCTATTGCGCCAATGGCCAGAAACCAAAAAAGCATACAAAAAGGAGTTTTTCATTTATAAAGTCCGCGATAAAGAAATTAAACAGCCTTTATTTTACGAATCACTTTCAAAACTAAATATCCCAAAGGTATCTCTGCCAAGATATGAAGACTGGGGCGATATTTTAAGATGGTTGTTAACCGAAAACCTTCCGGGTGAATTCCCCTATGCGGCAGGCGTTTTTCCTTTAAAAAGAGACGGTGAAGACCCTACCAGAATGTTTGCCGGAGAAGGCGGCCCTGAACGAACAAATAAACGTTTTCATTATGTATCGTTAGGTCAACCGGCACATCGCTTATCTACCGCTTTTGATTCCGTTACACTCTATGGAGAAGATCCGCATATCCGCCCCGATATTTACGGTAAAATCGGTAATTCCGGTGTAAGCATTGCTACTTTGGATGATGCCAAAAAACTATATTCCGGTTTTGACCTATGTGCACCTTCCACATCAGTTTCAATGACTATTAATGGCCCGGCACCAATGTTATTAGGTTTTTTCATGAATGCGGCGATTGATCAGCAATGCGAAAAATACATTATTGAAAATGGTCTGACAGAAGAAGTAGAGGCTAAAATTGTTTCAATATATAAAGCCAAAAATATAGAAAGACCATCTTACAATGGCGCATTACCTGAAGGAAATAACGGCTTAGGTTTAATGCTTTTGGGTGTTACTGGCGATCAGGTTCTTCCTGCCGATGTTTATGCCACTATTAAAGCTAAAGCCATCAGTTCGGTACGGGGAACGGTTCAGGCCGATATTTTAAAAGAAGATCAGGCGCAAAATACCTGTATCTTTTCTACAGAGTTTGCTTTAAGGATGATGGGCGACATTCAGAAATACTTTATCGATGAGAAAGTGAGAAATTTCTACTCGGTATCTATTTCCGGCTATCACATTGCAGAAGCGGGTGCCAATCCGATTTCTCAGCTGGCATTTACCTTAAGTAATGGATTTACTTTTGTTGAATATTATTTAAGCAGGGGCATGCATATTGATGACTTTGCGCCTAACCTGTCTTTCTTCTTCTCCAATGGTATCGATCCTGAGTACGCCGTTATAGGCCGCGTAGCCAGAAGAATCTGGGCTAAAGCCATCAAAAACAAATACAAAGGAAACGACCGTTCGCAAAAGCTTAAATACCACATTCAAACTTCCGGCCGTTCATTACATGCTCAGGAAATCGATTTTAACGACATCAGAACTACGCTACAGGCACTTTACGCCATCTACGACAATTGCAATTCCCTTCATACTAATGCCTACGACGAAGCCATCACCACCCCAACGGAAGAATCGGTAAGGAGAGCCATGGCCATCCAGTTGATCATTAACAGAGAATTGGGTCTGGCTAAAAATGAAAATCCACTACAAGGCGCTTTCATTATTGAAGAATTGACTGATCTGGTTGAAGAAGCTGTTCTATCCGAATTTAAACGAATCAATGATCGTGGTGGTGTTTTGGGCGCAATGGAGACAATGTATCAACGTGGAAAAATCCAGGAAGAAAGTTTGTATTACGAAACGCTCAAACATACAGGTGAATACCCGATAGTGGGTGTAAATACCTTTCTCAATAAAAATGGTTCGCCTACCATTGTTCCGGGAGAGGTAATTCGTGCAACGGAGGATGAAAAACAATACCAGATTGCTGCATTACAACAATTTCACAACCGTAATGAAGGCCGTTCAGCGGATTTGTTAAAACAGCTTCAAAAATCATCCATAGCAGGTGATAATATTTTTGAGCAACTTATGGAAGTGTGTAAAATATGCTCATTAGGCCAGATTAGCAATGCCCTTTACGAAGTGGGTGGCCAATACAGAAGAAATATGTAAGGGAATAAGCCAAAAAAAATCCCTCGATTTGCATCGGGGGACTCCACATATTTTTTTCAACCGACTATCCGGCAATCCAGCTAAATTTATAATCAATCGTTGGATTTTTCATACGTTCTGCAACACGTAATAAACGCGAAGGCAATGCCATAATGTAATCACGTGCTTTTTCACCTGCTTCATTTAAATCACGCATGCCTTCAATTTTCCAATCCTCGATTAACTGCTGCATGATTTCAACATAATCAATCGCCGTGTAAACACCTAAACGTTGCGCAGCATCTGTAAAGTGGCCAAATGTTTGACCTATTTTTAAACCTACCTCACGTAAGAAATGTGCAGGCATGACAATTTTTTTACGCATCATGTCTTCAAAAGCCAGCATGGCTTCATTAGGATCAACCTCGAAAATACGGTTCATAAAATCCTTATAAGCTTTGGCGTGCCTCGCCTCATCAGAAGCGATTACGCCACACATTCTCGATAATAAAGTATCACCATCTTTTTTGGCTAAAGAAGCTACCCTTCGGTGAGAAATATTGGTTGCCATCTCCTGAAAAGAGGTATAAATAAAGTTGCGATAAGGGTCATGACCAGTACCAATATCGAAACCATCGGCAATCAGGTATTGTGTAGAGATTTCCATCTGGCGCATATCTACGCGACCAGACAAGTATAAATATTTATTCAATAAATCACCATGGCGGTTCTCTTCAGCAGTCCAGTGTCTGTTCCATTTCATCCAGCCACCATCTTCTTTCATACTCGGCCCCTGCACCATTGATAACCACGATTCGTAAGTAGGCAAAGCTTCTTCAGTAATCGTATCGCCAATCAATACCGCTACAAGATCGTAAGAAAGGTCCTTTGCATTATCCCGTAAAATTCTGATATCTTGATAAAATGTTTCGCTCGTAGAGTCAGGAAGGAAATCAGACGGTTGCCAGTTCGTATCAATTGGTTTAAGATAGGTATCCATCATCTCGAGCATATACGTTTCGATATGCACCATTACTTCCCTTCTTTTATCTGCAAAAAAACTCATTATTTATGATTATATTTTTAATAAAAACAAAGATAACCAAATATTGCGGCAAACCTTGTGATATTAAACATATTTAGTATTAATCAGTTTTAAATTTAACCACAATTGGCAACCTTAAGAGAAATAATTTTAATCTCCAGCCCAAAAGGTATGCCGCACCCATCGGGGCTGTTTAATCAGGAACATAACGTGAAATATGGAAGATGTAAAATGGATGATGGAATGCTTTCTGCGAAATCCGTGCAATCTGCGGGAACAAAACTTAACTTTTCCTGATTCCTGATTAGGGAAGAGCATCTGATTTTTTTGGAGCGCAGTTTCCTGTGCTTGTAGGTTGGGTCCCGTCCTGCTGTGCGCTCTATCCTTTTGGAAAACTTATTTTTTTAACAATTTTTCTTAGCCAAAAGGGATGCCGCTCCCATCAGGGCTAATTAACCTGCGATATAATGGAAGATGTAAAATGGATGATGGAATGGTCTCTGCGGAGATCGGTGTAATCTGCGGGAAACGAAGCTTAGCTGCTTAACCCTTTAATGGTCCGGAAAAGTTCACAGGCCGTTTAAATTGTAAAAGACGGAAGAATCTAAAATGGATGGCGGAATGCTATCTGCGGAGATCGGTGTAATCTGCGGGAAACAAAGCTTAGCTGCTTAACCCCTTAGTGCCGGGAAACCGCTGTGCCCTATGCCCTCTGCTCTTAAAACAAGAAAGCCCTTCAACATTACTGCTGAAGGGCTTCTCTTTAAGATCTGGCACCGACCTACTCTCCCACGTGTTACCGCAGTACCATCGGCTCTGGT